>REES01000008.1 GCA_007694935.1 Rhodospirillales bacterium | reverse complement strand
GGGGTGCCGGCAAATCCGGCACCCCGGTCATGAGTGGCGGTTGAGCCGAAGCCGGCTCAGGCGGCTTCGCGGGATCCCTCGATCACCCGCGCGCTCTCCGGTGCTGAGACCGCAGCCGCCGAACCGGTGGTGATGGCGATGCGCCGCGGCTTCATCGCTTCGGGCAACTCCCGCACCAAGTCGATGGTCAGCAGGCCGTTGTGCAGGTTGGCCCCCACCACCTTGACGTGGTCGGCGAGCTGGAACTGCCGCTTGAAGCTGCGCCCGGCGATGCCGCGGTGGAGATACGCGGTCTGCCCCTCCGGCTCTTTGCGCTGGCCCTCGACCAGCAGGGCGTTTTCCCGCGCCTGGATGACGAGATCGCTTTCGGCAAAGCCGGCCACCGCCAAGGTGATGCGGTAGTGGTCCTGGCCGATCCGCTCGATGTTGTAGGGCGGGTAGCCATTGCCGCCGTCAGCCCACTGCCCGGATTCCTCGAGCAGGCACATCAGGCGGTCGAACCCGACGGTGGAACGGAACAGGGGAGAGAAGTCGAATGTCGACATGGCACACATCCTCCTTGCGTTAAGCAATGTGCAAAACCACGCGGAACCACCCATCAGTCGATCCCCAACGTGGAGCCGGACCCGCCAAGGGCATCCGACCGCAAGCAACATGGGATCCGCAATGCGCATCGTCAAGAGGTCGCAGCACTTCAGCCTTTACTTCGTTCCGTGCAGTCCCCGACACGACCGCCGGCCCCGGCCGGACCCCAGGCCCCGGCGGGGGCCTGGCCCAGGGCCATTCGGCTGGGCGAATCTCGGGGGCGGCGGGGTGCAACCTGCATACGCTCGGGTGAGATTGCACTTCGCTAAACGCAGGCGCCCCGAGCTGGAGCATCAACGGCAAGAACCGTGCATCCGTTCGCAGTTCCTCCCGCGTCCGCAAGCGGGAGAGCCTTGGCAGCGGCGGCCTTGCCGAAACCCTGCCGGTCAATGATATCAGGACGGTGGCGGGATGGACTCAGCCCGCCGGTGAGGACACACCATGAGATTGCAGGAAACCTTGGCGCGCGTGACGGCGCGCCACCAGGAGCTGGGGGCAACGCTGGCCGACCCGGAGGTGGCGTCGTCCAACCGGTTCGCCCGGCTGTCCAAGGAATACGCCGACCTCGGCCCGATCATCGAAGCACTGGACGCGCTCCGGGCGGCGGAGACGGAGGCGCGGGAGCTGGAGGCGCTGATCCAGGATGCCGCCGGAGATGCCGAGATGGCAGCGATGGCCGAGGACGAACTCGCCACCTTGCGGCGGCGGCTGCCCGATCTGGAACGCCGCGTTCAACTCCTGCTGCTGCCCAAAGACGAAGCCGACGAGAAGAACGCGATCCTGGAGGTGCGGGCCGGCACCGGCGGCGAGGAGGCGGCGCTGTTCGCCGCCGACCTGTTCCGGATGTACCAGCGCTATGCCGAGCAGCGGGGCTGGCGGTTCGAGGTGATGGCGGTGAACGAGACCGGCATCGGCGGCTTCAAGGAAGCCACCGCTTCCGTCTCCGGGCGCAACGTGTTCGCCCGGCTCAAGTTCGAGTCCGGCGTGCACCGGGTGCAGCGGGTGCCGGAGACCGAAGCCGGCGGCCGCATCCATACCTCGGCGGCCACCGTCGCGGTGCTGCCGGAAGCGGAGGACGTGGACATCCAGATCGACGAGAAGGACCTCCGCATCGATGTCTACCGCTCCAGCGGCCCGGGGGGGCAGTCGGTCAACACCACCGACAGCGCCGTCCGCATCACCCACCTGCCCACCGGCATCGTGGTGGCGCAGCAGGACGAGAAGTCCCAGCACAAGAACCGCGCCAAGGCCATGAAGATCCTGAAGGCACGCCTGTATGACGCGGAGCGGGCCCGCGCCGACTCGGAGCGCGCGGCGGCACGAAAGTCCCAGGTGGGCAGCGGCGACCGATCGGAGCGGATCCGCACCTACAACTTCCCGCAAGGGCGGGTCACCGACCACCGCATCAACCTGACGCTCTACAAGCTGGACCGGGTGCTCGCCGGCGAGCTGGATGAGGTGATCGACGCCCTGACGGCCGAAGACGAGGCGCTCCGGCTGGCATCGCTGCAATGACCCAGGTCGCCGCCGAACGCGCGGATCCTCTCACCGTCGCCGCCGCGCTTCACACGGCGGCGGGCGCGCTGCGGCAAGCCGGCATTCCATCCGCGCGGTTGGAAGCGCGGCTGCTACTGTGCCACGTCCTCGGCATCGACATGGCCATGGCGATCGGCCACCCGGAACGGCGGCTGGATGCGGCCGGTCAGGTCGGGTTCGAGGCGCTTGTTCTCGAACGGAGCCGGCGTCGGCCGCTTGCCCAGATCCTGGGTGAGCGGGAATTCTGGAGCCTGCGGTTTCACGTGACGTCAGACGTGCTGGTGCCACGGCCGGAGTCGGAAACCCTGGTGGAGGCGGTACTGGACCGGGTCCGTGATCGCAGCCGGCCGGTCCGCATCGTTGATCTCGGCACCGGCAGCGGCTGCCTGCTGCTGGCGCTGCTGAGCGAGTTGCCGGCCGCCTCCGGCGTTGGTGTCGATCGGTCGTGGCCGGCCCTCCGGGTGGCGCAGGACAACGCCAACCGGCTCGGCCTCGCGCGCCGTGCGCAGTTCGTGCAGGGCGACTGGACCGCGCCGTTCACCGGCCGGTTCGATGTCATCGTCGCCAACCCGCCCTATATCCCGACCGACGTGCTGGCGACGCTGGAGCCCGAGGTCGCCCGCTATGAGCCGCGCCAGGCCCTGGACGGCGGCGCCGACGGGCTCGCCGCCTACCGCGCCCTGATCCCCGGTTCGGCGGCGATCCTTGGCGACCACGGCATGGTGGCGGTGGAGGTGGGCGCCGGGCAGGCCGAGGCGGTGGCCGTCCTGATGCGCGACCATGGCCTGACCGGCACGGCGACCAGGGCCGATCTGGCCGGCGTGCCGCGGTGCGTCAC
>REES01000059.1 GCA_007694935.1 Rhodospirillales bacterium | reverse complement strand
TTCGATATCCAGCCCCAGGTCCAGGGTTCTGGCGCTGTGGGTCAGCCAGCCGACGGAGATCAGGTCGACCCCGGCTGCCGCCACGGCGGCGACGGCATCGAGCGTGATACCGCCCGACGCTTCGGTGATCGCGCGCCGGTCGACCATGGTCACCGCCTCGCGCAACAGCTCCGGCGTCATGTTGTCCAGCAGCACGGCATCCGGCGCGAGCCGCAGCGCCTCGTCGAGCTGGGCCAGGGTGTCCACCTCCACCTCGATCTTGACCAGGTGCCCGACGGCACTGCGTACCCGGCGGAGGGCCTCGGCCACGCCACCAGCGAGCGCGATGTGGTTGTCCTTGATCAGGACGGCGTCATCGAGGCCGAAGCGGTGATTGGCACCGCCGCCGGCACGCACCGCCGCCTTCTCCAACGCCCTGAGGCCCGGCGTGGTCTTGCGGGTGCAGGTGATGGCCGCGGGATGGGGCTGCACCGCCGCCGCGAGCCGAGCCGTCTCGGTGGCGATGCCGGACAGGCGACCGAGGAAGTTCAACGCCACCCGCTCGCCGGTCAGCAGGGCCCGGGCCGGCCCCTCAATCACCATCACCGTCTCGCCGGCGCCGACCGCCGTCCCGTCCGGGGTCATCACCGTGCAGCGCATCGCCTGGTCCAGCAGGCGGAACGCCAGGACGGCCGCCCGGGTGCCTGCCACGGTGCCGGGAGATCGGGCCAGGATGGCCGCCCGCGCCGTCTCACCCGGGGAGACGATGGCATCGGTGGTGACATCGCCGGCGCGTCCCAGGTCTTCCAGCAGTGCGGCGCGCACGACAGGTTCCAGCAGAATGTCCGGCAAGGCTGGCCCGGCCATCGTCACGCCCCCTTGCCGGCAGTTAAAGACACCGGCTGTGCAACCGCGACCCGGCAGTTGGCCCGAAGCATCGCACGGCCTCCGTCAGGAGAGCGCCAGCATGCGCTCCACCGCAGCCCGAGCCCGGGCGGCGACGCCCGGATTGATCCGGACCTCCGGCTGCAAGGTCTCCAGGGCTTGGCGGATTTTGGGCAGTGATATCCGCTTCATGTGCGGACACAGGCCACAGAGCCGCACCAGTTCCACCTCCGGGGCCTCGGCCGCGACGTTGTCGCTCATGGAGCACTCGGTCAGCAGCAGTACCCGCCCGGGCCGCTCGGACTTCAGGTAGCCGATCATCTGTGCCGTGGAGCCGGCGAAGTCGGCGGCCGCGATCACGTCGGGCGGGCATTCGGGATGGGCGATCACCACCAAGCCTTCGGTGCCTTCGCGGATGGCGGCCACCTCGTCGGCGGTGAACTGCTCATGGACCTCGCACTTGCCGTGCCAGGCAATGACCTCGACCGTGGTCCGGCTGGCCACATAGCTGGCGAGGTAGGCATCCGGCAGGAAGATCACCCGCGGCACCCCCAGCGCCTCCACCACCTGCAGCGCATTGCCGGAAGTGCAGCAGACGTCGGATTCCGCCTTCACCGCGGCGGATGTGTTGACATAGGTCACGACCGGCACCCCCGGATAGGCCTGCCGAAGCAGGCGCACGTCCGCCCCCGTGATCGACGAGGCGAGGGAACAGCCCGCATCCGGATCCGGGATCAGCACCGTCTTGTCGGGGTTCATCAGCTTGGCGGTCTCCGCCATGAAGTGGACGCCGGCCACCACGATCACCTCGGCATCGGTCTCCGCAGCGCGTCGGGCCAGGGCCAGGGAATCCCCGACCACGTCGGCCACGCCATGGAAGATGTCCGGCGTCTGGTAGTTGTGAGCCAGGATGATCGCGTTGCAGGCGCGCTTGAGGCGGCGGATGGCATCCACCTCCGGTGCGAACAGCGGCCATTCCGAGGCCGGGATCACGTGCTTGACCCGTTCGTACGCGTCCCGGGTGCGGGCGTCGACTTCGGGCGTGAATGGAAGCGGCTCCGGCTCCTGGATTTGCTCCCGATACTGGGCTTGGGTCACGGCAAGGCTCCTTATGCTCAGCGTGAGAATAAGGTCCACGGCGCCGCTGTCAAGGATAGCCGCCACGGCGCGTGGCCCGCAGCCGGATGCCGGGCGCCGGCCGTTCCACCGTCACCTGCTTGCGGAAGCGCATCAGCCGGGCCGGCCTACCGCCGGTGGCCGTGGCCAGCTCGCCGGTCTCCTCCACCAGGCCCTGCTGGGCGACCAGGCGGCGGAAGTTCTGCTTGTGCAGCGGCACGCCGGACAGGGCTTCCGCGGTCCGCTGCAGCTGCAAAAGGGTGAAGCGCGCCGGCATCAGTTCAAACAGAACGGGCCGATACTTGATCTTGGCGCGCAGCCGGCTGACGGCGGTCGCGACGATCCGGCGGTGGTCGGCAAACATCGGCGTGCCAGGCAGCGCCACCACCTGGGGCGGCGGTTGCAACCCCCGATCCAGCCACGCCTCGGGGACCAGGGCCGCCTCGTACATGAGTTCGTACCGTTCCAGCGCGCGTTCGTCGTCCCAGGGCGCCCCGTGCAGCCCGAAGGTCAGGCCCAGACGCTCCCAGTCGTCCGGATCCGCCGGTCGCTGCGTTTCGCGGGCCCAGTCCTGGAGCCGTTCGCTGAGCATGCGCTGCGGCGGCGGCTCGCCGTGGCGCCTGTCTTCCCAAGGAAGCAGGTCATACCACCGACGCCACCGTCCCGGCGTGGGTTGATGCGCCTCCTCGGTTCGCACCAGCGCAAGATAGGCGATGGAGATGCGCCGGCTGGCATCCTGGCTCGCCTCGTTGACCGGGATGTCGGGGCGGTCTCCGCCGGATCGGTCTCCGCCGGATCGGTCTCCGAAGGTGTAGAGCTGCTCCACGTAGCCGAGGCTCCGCCGGGTCTGCGCTTCCACCCAACTGCGAAGCCCCGCCTGAAGGGTTCGGTGGCCCGGCTGCAACGGCCCGGAAGGAAGCGCGATCGCGCCGGAAGGACCCGCGCTCAGCGTCAGGACACACGGGTGGTCGTCGCGGACGGTGATGACCACCGCCGTCAG
>REES01000086.1 GCA_007694935.1 Rhodospirillales bacterium | reverse complement strand
CGGCCGCCTTGCAAGGGTAGAATCAGAGGTCACCCGGTGTTCGGGTGCTCCACGCTGAACAGGCCGGCGACGCCGGCGCCACGACTTTCATCCTCGCCTATCCAGTGGCGTTACTGCTTATGACGAGTCGCACCGTCGACGCAGCCCCGGCCTGAGCCAGTCTCGGAACCCATCAGGGGGCGGTGCCGCCGACGTGCCGGCTCAGCAGTCGTCGGCAGCATTGCGCTCACGCAGGTGCGGCATCTTGCGCTTGAGGCGCGGCGGCGCGTAGCGCTCGAACGCGGGCGGAAATGCGAGCATCAGGACCACCACCACGCCACCCGCGATGCCGGCCCAGACGGGCGACACCACCAGGACGCTGCCGACGCTGACGTAGACCACCGTCATCGGCAGCATGCCGATCAGGGTGGCGACGGCGAACGCCCGCAAGGACATCGCCGTCAGGCCCGCTCCGTAGCTGACCAGTGCGAAGGAGACGATGGGCACGAGGCGGCTGATCAGCACCACCCAGAACAGCATGCGGTCGCTGCATTCCCGGCACAGCGCCACGTGGCCACCGACCAGACGCGCCACCAAGTCGCGGGCGGCGAAGCGGGCGATGGCGAAGGCGAGCATCGCGCCCAGCAGGGCGCTGCCGGCGGCGAGGGCAGTGCCGAGAACGGGCCCGTAGACGAAGCCGGTGGCCACCGTGATCGGCACCGTCGGCACCGGCCCCAGCACCACCGCCAGCACCATCAGTGCCGCCAGCAGAAGCGGACCCCAGGCACCGCTTCCCTCGAGGCGCTCGGCCAGCGCCGCCGGGGTCAGGGCTGCGGGCCACCCCGTTACCAACACGAAGCCGACGGCGATGGCGAGTGTTCCGGCAACCCCGGCAGGCCGAGCCCAGCGCTGAAGCCGCGTCCGCTCCACGTAGGAAGATGCCCCCGAGATGGTGGGCCCGGCAGGACTCGAACCTGCAACCAGACCGTTATGAGCGGCCGGCTCTAACCAGTTGAGCTACGGGCCCGAGGTGGTGACAGGCGCACAACCGGCCGGACGTGTTCGGTTTCCCGAACCGACGGCGCGCCGGCGGGCGCGGTCCCGGCAATCAGTCGTGCGATCAGTAGTCCAGGAAGCTGCGCAGCTTGCGCGACCGGCTGGGGTGCTTGAGCTTGCGCAAGGCCTTGGCTTCGATCTGGCGGATCCGCTCGCGGGTGACGGAGAACTGCTGCCCCACCTCCTCCAGGGTATGATCGGTGTTCATGCCGATGCCAAAGCGCATGCGCAGCACCCGCTCTTCGCGGGCGGTCAGGGTGGCCAGCACCCGGGTTGTGGTCTCCCGAAGATTGCCCTGGATCGCCGCGTCGAGCGGTTGCACCGCATTCTTGTCCTCGATGAAGTCGCCGAGGTGGCTGTCCTCCTCATCGCCGATGGGCGTCTCCAGGCTGATCGGTTCCTTGGCGATCTTGAGCACCTTGCGCACCTTGTCGAGCGGCATGGAGAGCTTTTCGGCCAGTTCCTCCGGCGTGGGCTCACGCCCGATCTCGTGCAGCATCTGGCGGGACGTCCGCACCAGCTTGTTGATGGTCTCGATCATGTGGACCGGGATCCGGATGGTGCGGGCCTGATCGGCGATGGACCGGGTGATCGCCTGGCGGATCCACCACGTAGCATAGGTGGAGAACTTGTAACCGCGGCGGTATTCGAACTTGTCGACCGCCTTCATCAGGCCGATGTTGCCTTCCTGGATCAGGTCGAGAAATTGCAATCCACGGTTGGTGTACTTCTTGGCGATGGAAATGACCAAGCGAAGATTTGCCTCGATCATTTCCTTCTTGGCCTTGGCCGCTTCGCGCTCGCCCTTCTGCACCGTGGCGACAATGCGACGGAATTCCGAGATCGGCAGTCCGGCTTCATGGGAAACCGCCGCGATCTCCCGCCGGATCCGCTCGACCTCGCCGCCATGGCGCTCGACGAAGCGCTGCCAGGACTTCGATTGCGGGATGCCGACGGTGGCGAGCCAGTCGGGCGCCAACTCATTGCCCATGTAGCGCTCCAGGAACTCCTCGCGCGGGACCCGGCACTCGGTGGCCAAACGAAGCAGCTTGCCCTCCAGCCCCAGCACCTTCCGGTTGGTCTGGTAAAGCTGGTCGACGAGGTACTCGATCCGGGCGTTGTTGAGCCGCACATCTTCCATCAGGCCCACCAAGGTCCGTCGAAGCTTCTCATAGCGCCGTTCGGCGGCCGGCTTGATGCTGTCGCCACGTTGCAGCGCCTGGATGCGCTGGAGCTGCACC
This sequence comes from Rhodospirillales bacterium, assembly GCA_007694935.1. Taxonomy (GTDB): domain Bacteria; phylum Pseudomonadota; class Alphaproteobacteria; order Rhodospirillales; family Defluviicoccaceae; genus REEP01. Next base: position 51,505 of record REES01000086.1, on the reverse strand, counting down.
TTGTGCAGCTTGCCATAGGTCGCCGCGATCTGCTCGAACGTCTGCAGCACCGACGGCTTGAGGCTGGCTTCCATGGCCGCCAGGGACACCGCCTGGCCTTCCAGATCTTCATCCTCGCCATCACCGTGGCTATCGCGGTCGCCGTCGAAGTCGGCGGTGTCCCGGCCGTCATCCCGGTCGACGTCACCCCCGTCCGGATCATGGCCCCCGGAGCCAAGGGCGTCCTCGCCGTCGCCGTTCAGTGCCCGTCCGGCCTCAACGGCATGGCCACCCGCGAAACCGTCCCCAGCCACCCCAGCGGCGGCGATGACCCCGTCGGCACCGGGATCGGCCCCGTTGCCGGGGGTGGTGCCGTCGTAGGTCGCTTCCAGATCGATGATGTCACGCAACAGCATGCGCCCTTCCATCAGGGCGTCGTGCCACTGGATGATGGCGCGGATGGTCAGCGGGCTTTCGCAGATGCCGCCGATCATCATCTCCCGGCCGGCTTCGATCCGCTTGGCGATGGCGATCTCGCCCTCGCGAGACAGCAACTCGACGCTGCCCATCTCGCGGAGGTACATCCGCACCGGATCATCGGTCCGGCCGATGTCGCTTTCACCGATGTTGCCGCTGATCGTCTCTTGATCCGCCACCTCGGGCGCCGCCGCGGCTTCCTCACTTTCCTCGGAGTCGACGACGTTGATCCCCATTTCGCTGAGCAGGGACATGGTGTCCTCGATCTGCTCGCTGGACACCTGGTCCGGGGGAAGGGCGCCGTTCAACTCATCGTAGGTGACGAAACCGCGCTCCTTGCCGCGGCTGATCATCTTCTTGATGCCGGCCCCGAGACTGTCGAGCAGCGGACTGTCGGCGGAATCTTCCGGTGCTTGCGCGATTTCAGCCCCAGTCGTCGCCTTGTTCGACATCTAAACCTTGCTCCCCATCCAACCAACCGGGCGCACTGCCATGGGTGCCATACTCTGCCTCCGGCTTGGTCCCCGGCCGATCACGACTCGCTCGACCCTTTAAGGGCGGTCGGCTCAGACTCTGTGCGGATTGCCGCCACGCCGTCGGCGTGGCCATCGGCTTGGGCCTTCAAGGCCTGGAAGATTTCGTAGGCTTCGACCGACGGACTGTCGGCGAGCGCCTGCTTGTGTTGGTTAAGCTCGTGTCGCATGCGTTCCCGACAGTAAAACGCGAAGGTCTCTTCCCACCCCGCCAGAGCTGTTTCGAAGACGACACCCGGGCGTGTAAAGAATGCGTGAGCCCCCAGCCCACCATCCAGTACGCGCGCCAGGGATGCCGCAAATCCGCAACGCCTGAGGTGGCTTTGCAGTCCTTCTGAGTCAAGAGCGTCGCCGGCCGCCGCCGCAGCCAAAATGCCCTGCCGCAGAGCATCCAGGACGGGGTCGGCAAACCCGACCGAACCCAAGCGTTCTCCGACCCGATCGATCACATCGGGATGCACGAGCAGGACCGCAAGCAGGATCGCCTCCCGCCGGCTGCCGACGGTATCGGCCTCGCCCGCGTTTGCAGCGGCCTCGCGAGCGCTGAGCACGGGCGGTTTATCCCGCCATCCGGCATCGGGACGATCCCCCCGGCCGCGTGCCGGCCCCCGCCCCGCCTGCCGGACGCGCTCGCGCAGCCCCCACAGCATGTGCGACCGCAAGGACACATCGCCGATACAATCGACATGGCGGCGGAGGCGCGCCTCCAGCGCGGCCCGGTCCTCCGGTGTGCGCACCGGCCGGCCGCGGGTTTCCATCCAGAACAGCATGTCCGAGAGGGACAGCGCTGCCGAGAGCGCGCTCTTGAGAAACTGCGGGGCGTAGCGACGGGCAACCCCGTCGGGATCGTCCCCCGTGTCGGTGGAAAGGAAGGAGAACCTCAGGCCGAGCCCGGCCCGCAGGATCGGCAGCACCCGCTCTGCTGCCCGTGCCGCGGCGCGAAGTCCGGCCGCATCGGGATCGAACAGCACCACCGGTTCCGGCACCACCCGCCACAACTCGCCGATCTGCTCCGGCGTCAGGGCGGTGCCGAGGGGAGCCAACGCATGGGCAAAGCCGACGCGGTGCAGGCCGATCACGTCCATGTAGCCTTCGGCGACGATCAGGGTGCCGGCCTGGCGCGCGGCCGGCGCCGCCAAGTGCAGGCCATAAAGCATCTGGCCCTTATGGAAGAGAGGCGTTTCCGGCGAATTCAGGTACTTCGGTTCGCCATGCCCCAGAATGCGGCCACCAAATGCCACCGCCCGGCCCCGGCGGTCCATGATCGGGAACATCACCCGCCCCCGGAACCGGTCATAGGGTGCCCGGCCGCCCTCATCGGGCGCCACCAGCAGACCGGCCGCAACCATCGTCGGCTCATCAAAGCCCTCGCGGGCCAGCGCCTCCCGCAGTCCGTTTCGGCCGGCCGGGGCAAACCCCAGCCGAAAGCGCTCGATCAAGTCATCGCCCACACCCCGGCGCTGCAGGTAGGCGCGCGCCTCCTGCCCCTCCGGCAGTTGCAGGGATCGTTGGAAGTGGCGAACCGCGGTCTCCACCACCTCGGCAAGGCCGCGCCGCCGTTCCGCTGCTTCCCGCGCCTCGGGGCTCGGTTCAGGCAACGCCATGCCGACGTCGGAGGCCAGCCGCTCCACCGCTTCCGGAAAGCTCAGCCCTTCCATCTTCATCAAAAAGTCGAAAGCACTGCCGTGGGCGCCGCAGCCGAAGCAGTGGTAGTGGTCGTCGAAGACGGTGAACGACGGCGTCTTCTCATTGTGAAAGGGGCAGAGGCCAAGCAGGTCGCGGCCGCGCCGGATCAGTCGCACCCGCTTGCCGATCACCGCGGCGAGGTCGACCCGGGCCCGCAGGGCCTCAACGAAGTCGCTCGGCAGCGCCACGGCTCCCACCACCCTTTCCCACTACCGTTGCGGGCCGAACCGTCCGGGCCTGTGGCGGCGATTTGCCCCCATTTGGGCGCGGCCCGCGTCGGCTGCCCAAACCTGCCCACGAGGTGCGCACGCTCATAGGTAGGTCAAGTGGCACGCCCGTCACAAGCGTGTTGGCCATTCCATCGGTCGGCGTGAAGGCCGTACCGTCCCGGCAGCGCCAGCAATCGACTGCGTTACTTGACGTGGCGTGGGCACGTGCGTAATCACTCCCCGGACAGCGCTTCGTGGCCATCACGCGACAGGGATGGCGTGTCTGCCCAGTCTGGAAAGCCCATCACGGTGAACGCCTTGAACGAACTCCCAACGGCCCCGGTTGAGCCTGCCGGGATTTCCGTGCGTCCCCCTGCCGCGACCGCCGCCCTGGTGCTGGCCGATGGCCGGGTGTTCTGGGGGCGCGGTGCCGGCGCCGTCGGGGTGGCAATCGGGGAAGTCTGCTTCAATACCGCCACCAGCGGTTACCAGGAGATCCTGACCGATCCGTCCTACGCTGGGCAGATCATCACCTTCACCTTTCCGCACATCGGCAACGTCGGCACCAACCCGGAGGACATCGAAGCGATGACGCCTGCGGCACGCGGCTGCGTGCTCAGGATGCCGATCACCGACCCGGCCAACTGGCGGGCGACCCAGCACCTGGATGCCTGGCTGCGCGCGCACAACCTGGTGGCCCTGACCGGTGTCGATACCCGGGCGCTGACCCGACGCATCCGCGACGGCGGCGCCCCCAACGGCGCCCTGATCCATGATCCCGACGGGAACATCGACGTGGACGCGCTGCGCTTCATGGCGGAACGGTGGCCCGGGCTGGAGGGCACCGACCTCGCCAAGGAGGTCATGTGCCGTCAGACCTATCAATGGGACGAGACACGCTGGACGGTCGAAGCCGGTTACGGACGTCAGGTCGAGCCGCAATTTCACGTGGTCGCGGTCGACTACGGCGCCAAACGCAACATCCTCCGCTGCCTGGCCGCCGCCGGCTGCCGTGTCACCGTGGTGCCAGGGACGGCGAGCGCCGAGGACATTCTGCGCCATGCGCCGGACGGCGTTTTTCTCTCCAACGGGCCGGGCGATCCGGCCGCCACCGGGGTTTACGCGGTGCCGGCCATCCAGGCGCTGCTGGACCGCCGGATCCCCACCTTCGGCATCTGCCTTGGCCACCAACTGCTCGCGCTCGCCATCGGCGCCAAGACTTATAAGATGCATCTCGGCCACCGTGGCGCCAACCAGCCGGTGCTGGACCTGGAGACCGGCCGGGTTGAGATCACCAGCCAGAACCATGGCTTTGGGGTCGACCCGGCAACCCTGCCGACGGGCGTGGTGGAGACGCACCGATCGCTGTTCGACGGCAGCAACGAGGGGCTGCGGATCGACGGGCTGCCGGCGTTCTCGGTGCAATACCATCCGGAGGCATCGCCGGGACCGGAGGACAGCCATTACCTGTTCCACCGCTTCGTCGACATGATGGCGAGAACCGCGGCTGCAACGTCCCTCTAGAACGGGTCGGGAACCGTGCTCGCGGCCATGAGACAGGGTGAAGCCGCGCCAGCCGTGGCCGCCCTTCTCACCGGCCTGCTTTGGGTGACGCTGGGGGTGACGCTGGGGTTGATGCTGGCGTGGGCCCTGGTCGTGGGCTCAGCCGGGACGGCCGCGGCGGCTCCGGCCGCAGCCGTGTCGGATGATGCGCCCCTGCCGAGCCTGCCGGAAGGCTTGACCCCGGAGGCGGTGCGCGACTTGGTTTCTCGCCTGTCGGATGCCGAGGCGCGGGCCTTGCTGGTCCGCACGCTGGATGGTCTGGCCGAGCGACCGGCGGTTGCCCAAGCGCCGCCACCAGGTCTCGTCGGCGGCCTGGCCGATGCCACGACACGGTTGCGCACGACACTCAGCGAGGTGCGCGCATCTTTGCCGGAGGTGGCCGAAGCCCCAGCCAAGGTCGCAGACAGCCTGAGGGACCCGACCGGGGCATCGCGGCTGATTCCCACCCTGGTCCTCCTCGCCGGCATGCTGGCGGTCGGGGGGCTGGGCGAAGCCCTGTTCCGGCGGCTTTTTTCGGGAATGGGCGCACAACCGCGCTCCGGCCCTGAACCATCGGCGCTGGAAAAACTCGAAATCCTGGGGCTTCGGCTGGTCATCGACCTGTTGGCCCTCGCCGCCTTCGGCGGGGTGGCGGCGGTGGTCCTGTTCATGTTCCATCCGGACCACTCGACGGCCCACCAGCTCATCGTCCTGGCGTTCTGGGCCGTCATGTTCCCACGCCTCGGTGCCGCCGGCGCCCGGTTCGCGGTGGCGCCGGAAGACCGGAGCTTGCGCCTGCCGGACATCGATGACGCGGCGGCACGGATGATCGTGCGTCGGGTGATGGTGGTGACGGCGCTGGTGACCATCGGCGTCCTGACCGGCGACTTCTTTCGCGGCGTCGGCGTGAGCCCCGCCTTTCTGTTCATCCAGGCAAGCGTGACCTCGTTCCTCGTTGTTGCGCTGCTGGTGGCCATGGTGTGGCGCGACCGCGCGGTGGTGGCGAGGCTCATCTCCAGCAGCGACGGTCCGGCGCCCGCGCAGCCCAGCCGGGTCAACCAGGTGATCGCCGCCAACTGGCACATCCTTGTGACGTGCTTCCTCATCGGCATCTGGCTTGCCGCGTTCGTGTCCACGGCGCTGACCGGTGAGCGCATGGCAACCCCCATGATCGTCAGCCTCGGCCTACTGGCCGCCGTTCCGGTGGCGGACTGGATTCTCCGCGCGGTGATCACGCACATGTTCGGCCTCGACGTCCCGGGTGCGACAGACAACCGCGCGATTGACGGCGCGCTGTCGCCGATCCCGGCCCCGGCCGCGGAGACGGGAGATCGGCTCCGCACCCGCACGGCCTACCGCGACGTGGTCGTTCGCAACATCAGGGTCGTGCTGGCTGTCATCGCGGCGATCCTCCTGGCGCGGGTCTGGGAGGTGGATCTGCACGCCGCCGCCGCCGGCGGCATCGGCGAGACCCTGGCGAGTGCTCTTTTCACCATTGTGGTTTCGTTGATCCTGGCTTCCGCCGCCTGGGGCATCATCCGGGTGGCCATTGCCAACGCCGCGGGCGCGCCAGAGGACGCGGCCGAGGCCAGCGGCGACATGGGCGGCACCGGCGGATCGCGCTTGCAGACCATGGTCCCGCTGCTGGGCAGGTTCATGCTGGGAGCGATCGCGGTGATCGTCACCATGGTGATCCTGTCGGCGTTGGGCGTGAATATCGGCCCGCTGATCGCCGGTGCCGGCGTGGTCGGCATCGCCATCGGCTTCGGCGCCCAGACCCTGGTCAAGGATATCCTGAGCGGCGTGTTCTTCCTGGCCGACGATGCTTTCCGGGTCGGCGAATACGTTCAGATCGGCACCGTGCGCGGCGCGGTGGAGCATATCTCCGTCCGGTCGCTGCGTCTGCGCCACCACAACGGCCCGCTCAATACGGTGCCGTTCGGCGAGATCCGTCATCTGACCAACTTCAGCCGCGACTGGGCCATCATGAAGCTGGAGCTGCGCCTGCCGTTCGACACCGACCTGGAAAAGGTACGCAAGCTGATCAAGAAGGTGGGACAGGAGCTGTCCCAGCATCCGGACATCGGCCCACAGTTTCTCCAGCCGCTCAAGTCCCAGGGGGTCAATCGCATGGACGACTCCGCCTTCATCATCCGGGTCAAGTTCATGGCGCGGCCGGGCCAGCAGTTCACCCTGCGCCGGGAGGTGTTCCGCCGCATCCAGGAGGCGTTCGCCCGCAACGGCATCCAGTTCGCGCCGCGCCGGGTGATCGTCGATGCGCCGGCCGCCCTGTCCGGGGTCGCCGCCGCGGCCGCGGCCGATGCCATGAGCCGCGACGAGGCGCCGTCGCAGCAGGCGTTGGACACGCCGTAGGGACGCCACCAAGACATCCGATCCCTGAATGGGGGCAGGCGCCGGCACGTGCGACACTTAGACCCATTATGCTGGCGACAGGTCCGTGTTCGTGGTACATATAGATTATTTGGATCAAGCGATGCTGGCATGAACAAATTCACCCTCTGGCAGAGTTTCCGCCCCGCAATCATCATTTCAACCCTGGCGTTCTTGTTTACTGTCCTTTTACCTTGGGGCAACGGTGCCGCGGATTCCTTGGAGGAAGCCCTCGCCTTGGCGATCGAGGAGCGGGCTCCCACCCTGCGACTTGGCGGCACCGCGATCGATGCCGCAGACGTGCGACGGGTCTACGCCGGGCGCGGCTTCCGGCCCCTCTGGATCAGCCGTGACGGACCGACCGACGCAGGGGAGGCATTGCGGGCGGCCTTGGCCGCCGCCGGTGACGACGGTCTCGATCCCACCCGCTACCGGCTGCCATCGCCGCTCCCGGGAGCATCCGCGCGCGAGTTCGCCGATGCCGAACTGGAAGCCAGCCTCATCCTGATCCGCTTCGCGACCGAGCTCGCCACTGGCCAGCCGTCGCTCCGGCGCCACGCACGGGAGCATCACATCGTTGCCCCCACCCTTGCCCCGGCCGCCGTGTTGTCCGCCGCCGCCCTTGCGCCGGATCTCCGGAGTCACCTCGCGAGCCTGGCACCGTCTCACCCCGCCTACCTGAAGTTGCGACAGGCGCTGGCCCGGTACCGCGCCCTGCAGGCAGACGGCGGGGAATGGCCGGCGTTTCCCGACGGCCCGACCTTGCGACGTGGTGACAGCAGCGCGCGGGTGCCCATCCTGCGGGAGATCCTGGCGCGCGTCGGCGACAGTCCACCTGCGGCCCTGGCGTTGCGGCCAGATTACTTCGACGCGGCCCTGGAGTCTGCCGTGATGGCGTTTCAGCAGCGGCATGGGCTCACCCCTGACGGTGTCGTCGGGGCGAAGACCCGGGCTGCCCTGGACGTGCCGCTCTCGGCCCGGATCCGCCAGCTGGTGCTCAACATGGAGCGCTGGCGATGGATGCCCCGGGACCTCGGGGAGATACACGTGCTTGTCAACATGGCCGGCTTCGAACTGACCCTGGTGGAAGGGGGCGCGGACGTGCTCGACATGCGGGTCGTCGTGGGCCTTCCCTACCGCAGCACACCGGCGTTCAGCGGTACGATCACCTACCTCGAGTTCAATCCCTACTGGAACATCCCGCACAGCATCGCCACCAAGGACATCCTGCCCCGGGTGCAGCGGGATCCGAACTACCTCGATGCCCAGGGCATCCGGGTGTTCACCGGCTGGGGCTCGGACGCGCTGGAACTCAACCCCTGGATGATTGACTGGTGGGCATTCAGCCAGGGCAACTTCCCGTTTCGCCTCCGGCAGGATCCCGGACCGAAGAACGCGCTCGGCCGGGTCAAGTTCATGTTCCCCAACCAGTTCGCCGTCTATCTCCACGACACGCCCTCGCCGGAGCTGTTTCGGCGCGCGGTGCGCACCTTCAGCTCCGGCTGCATTCGCGTCGAGAAGCCGGTGGAACTGGCCCACCACCTCCTCGCCCACAACCGCGGCTGGACCTTGGAGCGCATCCAGACCGAGATGCGGGGCGGTCCGCGGCGAATCGTGACCTTGAATCGAGCGGTTCCGGTCCACCTCACCTACCTCACCGCCTGGTCAACCGCGGACGGCACGGTTCACTTCCGCGATGACATCTACGGGCGAGATGCGGTTCTTTCCAACGCCTTATTGGCGCGCTCCGGTTAACCGAATCGTCGCACTTTCCTTCTACAACCACAGCAGCGTCTCAACGCTTGACCATTGAGCATGACCTTGGGCAGAAACCGTCCAGGGAGCAGATCCCCCAATCTTGGCACAAGACCAAAGGGAAAGGAGATCCGCTGTGGCAGAAGTCCAGCATGATCCGCAGTTTTCACGTCGGCAATTCGTCGGTTTCGGCATTGCCACTCTCGCCACTCTCACCCCACTCTCCGCATTGGCCAGCGCCCCTGACGTTAATGAACGTGCCCTCGCGTTTCAGCATTTGCACACGGGCGAATCCGTCAAGACCGTCTACTGGACCCGCTCCGGTTACATTCCCGAGGCTTTGAAGGATATCAATTTCATCCTTCGGGATTTCCGTACCGATGACATCAAGGCGATCGACCCCGGCCTGCTGGACTTTCTGTTCGCCATGCGCCGCCGGCTTGGCACGGCCAGGCCTTTCGAGGTGATCTCCGCCTACCGGTCGCCCCGGACCAACTCCGCGCTCGCGCAGAACAGCCGGGGGGTGGCCCAGAACAGCCTGCACATGCGTGGTCAGGCGGTGGACGTCCGCATCAGCGGGGTCGGCACCCGCAGCCTGGCGCGCTTGGCACAGCAGCTTCAGGCCGGCGGCGTCGGCTACTATCCGCGGTCGAACTTCGTGCACGTGGATGTCGGCCGGGTGCGCTCCTGGGGGATTTAACCGGGAACCTCTGAGCCCACACCGTCCGGAGCCGGGGCCCGGGCCGATCGGGGTGCTCCGGTCGCATATTGCGGCCGACAGGAACGCTTGACCGGCGTTGCGCGCATCGGCTTTCTGGCGGAAACATGACCGGCTTCCGATGCGCCCCCATGCGCGGCATCGGGTCGTCGGCGCCGGAGCACCGACCAGATCGATGCGCGTTGACGATTTCGATTTCGACCTGCCGCCGGCGGCGATCGCCCAGCGGCCGGTGCAGCCGCGGGATGCCGCGCGCCTGCTCGACGTGGGCGAGGCCGTGGTGGACCGGGTGGTGCGCGATCTGCCGGCCCTGCTCCGGCCCGGCGATTGCCTGGTGGTCAACAACACGCGGGTGATCCCCGCCCGCCTGCCCGGCCGGCGCGGCAGCGTGATCTTGGAAATCACGCTGCTTGAGGAGACCGGTCCCGGCATGTGGCGCTGCCTGGTACGCCGGGCCCGCCGGCTCAGGGTGGGCCAGCGGGTGGACATCGCCCCCGGCTTCAACGCCGAGGTCGCGCACAAGAACGACGACGGCACCGTGGTGCTGGCGTTCGACCAGTCCGGCGATGCGCTGATGGACGCGATCGAGCGCCACGGGACGGCACCGCTGCCTCCTTACATTCGGCGCCCGGGGCTGCCCGACGCCCGCGACCGCAGGGATTACCAGACCCTGTTCGCAGACCGGCCGGGCGCGGTGGCCGCCCCCACCGCCGGACTGCACTTCACCGAACCGCTTCTCGCGGCATTGGATGACCGCGGCATCCAGCGGGTCACCGTCACTCTGCACGTGGGCGCCGGCACCTTCCTCCCGGTGAAGACGGCGGCCGTGGCCGATCACGTCATTCATCGGGAATGGGGCGAGATCACCGCCGACGCCGCCGAGGCCATCAACGCGGCTCATGCAGCCGGCGGCCGGGTGGTGGCGGTGGGCACCACGTCGCTCAGGCTTCTGGAGACGGCGGTGGGCGCCGACGGGCGGCTCACGCCGTTCCGGGGCGATACCGACCTGTTCATCGTGCCGGGCTTCCGCTTCCGCATCGCCGACATGCTGCTGACCAACTTCCACCTGCCGCGCTCGACCCTGTTCATGCTGGTGTGTGCGTTCGCCGGAACGGCACGGATGAAGGCCGCCTATGCCCATGCGATCGCGGCCGGCTATCGCTTCTATTCCTATGGCGATTGCTGTCTGCTGGAACGAGGCATCGCGACTGAGCCCGGCGTGGCATAGCGGCATACGCCCGAGGCCGGAGTTCCGGCATGCCGGGTCACGGCTTAACCGATCGGAGAGAACTTGCTGCCACGATCGCAGGTTGCGGCCCGCCGCGGCCTGGTCGTGTCGGCAGAGGTGCGCTTTGCGTCGCTCTGTCCGGTTTCGCAAGTCTTGATGCGCACATCCACAAATGTGGTAGAAATGGCGCGGCAGGGTGTTTTTTTGGGATCAAGCAGGGTTCCGGATCCATCACGACGGCGCGGGCAGGGTCGGAAACCGTCAGCAACACTTTGGACGAATCGGTGATGTTTCCGATCGAGGACCGGCGGCGCCACCAGCGTGTCAGCGTCCCCGCCATCACGCTTCTGGTGGACGGCCGGCCTTATGCATCCCACAACTGGAGCCTCGGCGGCTTCATGATCGAGGGGTATGAGGGCCGGCTGACCCCCGGTGCACTGTTCACCCTCGACCGCATTGCCATGCTGGACGGGACCTTCGCGGAAGTCCGGGTGCCGGCACGCGTGGTTCGTGCCGACGCAGCGATGCAGCGGCTGGTCATCGGCTTTCTCGCCCTGGACGAGCGGGCCTATGCCATCCTCAACGAACACATGGTCGAGCGGATGCGGGTGCTCAAAGACCGCCAGCGGATCAGCCCGGACGCACCCTGACCCGAGCCACCTAGGCCAGCCGCCTGAGCCCGTTCTCCAGGTCCCGGATGAGATCATCCGGATCCTCCAGGCCGACATGGAGCCGGAGGCAGGGGCCGCCGCCGGACCAGCGGGTGGCGGTCCGAACCGGAGCCGGATCGAACGGCACCACCAGGCTCTCGTAGCCGCCCCAGCTATAGCCGAGCGCGAACAGCTCGAGGCCATCCAGCATCCGCGCAACGGCATCGCGCCCCACCTCCCGCAGCACCACCGAGACCAGGCCATTGGCCCCGGAGAAGTCCCGCCGCCACAAGGCATGTCCGGGAAAGGACGGAAGAGCGGGATAGAGCACGCACCGCACCTCGGGACGCCCCTCCAGCCATTCCGCAAGCCGCGACGCCGTCGCCTGATGGCGTTCCAGCCGTGGCGCCAGGGTGCGAAGCCCGCGCAGAGCGAGATAGCAATCATCGGGCCCGACCGCGACCCCGAGCATGGCCGAGGCGCGTTTGACCCGGAGGAACGTCGCCTCGCTCGTCGTGATGGTCCCCAGCATGACGTCCGAATGGCCGACGATGTACTTGGTCGCGGCCTGGATGGTGATGTCGACGCCGTGCTCCAAAGGACGGAACAGCAGGCCGGCGCTCCAGGTGTTGTCGATGATGGAAACCGCACCGGCGTCGCGAGCGGCCGCGGCCGCCGCCGCGACGTCCTGGATTTCGTAGGTGAGAGAGCCCGGGGATTCCATGAACACCACCCGGGTTTCCGGCCGCAGCCGGGGGCCGATCTCGGCGAGCGGATCGAAGTAGGTGACGTCGATCCCAAGCCCCTTCAGCATCACGTCGCAGAACCGCCGGGTCGGGGCATACACGGTGTCGCTGATCAGCAGGTGGTCGCCCTGCTTGAGGAACGCCAGCAGACAGGTGGTGATGGCACTGAGCCCGGACGACACGGCGATGCTCCGATAGCCGCCTTCCAGCTCCGTGACCGCCTCCTCCAGAGCGAACGTGGTGGGCGTCCCGCGCCGGCCGTAGCGGGTGCCTTCGAACGGCGTCCGGTCGGCTTCTTCCAACGCCGCCAACGTCGGGTAGACGATGGTGGAGGCGTGGTAGACTGGCGGGTTGACGACGCCATGGTTGGCGAACGGATCCCGCCCGGCGTTGACCAGCCGGGTCGTCATGTCCCTGGGGGGATTATCGTTCGACCGGCGTGTCATGGCGATTGCCCCACTCCGCCCAGGAGCCGTCGTAGACCGCGACGTCATCGCGCCCGAGCAGGAAGGCAGCGAACGCGGTGGTGCAGGCGGTGACGCCGGACCCGCAGGTCCCGACCATGGGCCGGTCGAGATCGATCCCCGCCGCGGCAAACCGTTCCGCCAGTTCGCCGGGCGGTCGCCAAGTGCCGTCTTCCGGATTGAGCAGGGATGAGAACGGCAGGTTGACGCTGCCCGGAATGTGGCCGGCCTTGGCCGCCGGCCGCGGCTCGGACTCTACCCCGGCGAAGCGTCCGGCGGAGCGGTTGTCCACCACCTGTTCCCGGCCGGTGGCCAGGTTGGCGAGCAGATCCTGGGCCAGGCGCAGCAGGTGCGGTCGGAATTCGGCCCGGAACTCGGCCGCCGGAAGCGGGGCCGGCGGTTCGCCCGGTGGCGTCTCGTCCACCGGCCGCCCCTCGCGCACCCACTTGGCGAGGCCGCCGTCCAGCACGGCCACGCCGTCGTGGCCGAACAGCCGGAACGACCACCACACCCGGGCGGCCGCGCAAGACCCGGGCGCATCGTAAGCCACCACGAAATGCTCACTGCCGATGCCAAGCCCGGCCACGTGTCCGGCAAACAGCTCGGGGGGTGGCTGCATGTGTGGCAGCGGCGATACCGGGTCGCATACCGCGTCGATATCGAAGAACCGGGCACCCGGGATCCGGCAGTGCCGGAACTCCGCCCGCGGATCCCGTCCGCTGCCCGGCAGGTGAAAGCTGCCATCGACCAGCCTGAGACGCGGGTCTTCCAGGTGCTGGGCCAGCCATGCGGTGCTGCAGAGCGGCGTGGGCGGACGGCTCTCGGTGACTCCCGTCATCGGCGTCAGTCGAGCCATGGCGGGGTCGGCAGCCCCTTGCTGCGCAAGAACGCGGGATTGAACAGCTTGCTCTGATACCGGGTGCCGAAATCGCAGAGGATGGTGACGATGGTGTGGCCGGGGCCGAGGTCCCGGGCGAGCCGGATCGCACCGGCCACGTTGACGCCGGTGGAACTGCCCATGCACAGCCCCTCGTGCTGCAGCAGGTCGAACACGATGGGCAGCGCCTCCGCATCCGGGATCTGATAGGCGCGATCCACCGTTGCCCCCTCCAGGTTGGCGGTGATCCGCCCCTGGCCGATCCCTTCGGTGATCGACTCTCCCTCCGCCTTGAGCTCGCCGTGGGTGTAGTAGTGGTAGAGGGCGGCCCCCATGGGATCGGCCAAGCCGATCACCACCTTCGGATTCCGCTCCTTCAGGAACATGCCGACCCCGGCCAAGGTGCCGCCGGTGCCGACTGCACAGATGAAGGCATCCACCCGGCCCTCGGTCTGGCGCCAAATCTCCGGTCCGGTGGTGGCATAGTGACCTTGACGGTTGGCCACGTTATCGAACTGGTTGGCCCAAATGGCGCCATTCGGTTCCCGGGCATTGAGCTCCTCGGCGAGGCGGCCGGAGACCTTGACGTAGTTGTTGGGGTCCCGGTAGGGCACCGCCGGCACCTCCCGTACGTCGGCCCCGCACAGGCGCAGCATGTCTTTCTTTTCCTGGCTCTGGGTTTCCGGGATGACGATGACGGTCCGGTACCCCTTGGCATTGCCGACCAGGGCGAGGCCGATGCCGGTGTTGCCGGCGGTCCCCTCGACGATCACCCCACCGGGGCGCAGCAGGCCGCGCGCCTCCGCGTCACGAACGATGAACAGCGCCGCCCGGTCCTTGACCGAGCTTCCCGGGTTGAGGAACTCGGCCTTGCCGAGGATGGTGCAGCCGGTCTCCTCCGACGCGCGACGCAGCCGGATCAGCGGGGTGTTGCCGACAGTCTCCAGAAACCCGTCGCGTACGTCCATGCCTTGCCCCGACCTCCACGCCCCGGTCACGCAATATTCCGTCACACTAGCCAGGGGCCTCAGGCTGATCAAGCCGGCCGCCGGCTCAAAAGCCGGCCAAGCCCGGCGGGAAGGTCAGGATGGGAACGCGGTCGCCGGCACGGGCGGCCGCTGCAGCGGGGGGGCGGACCACCAGGCAGTCGGCGGCGGCGAACCCGGACAGCAGGGCGCTGTCCTGTCGGGAGAACGGCGTCGCCACCACATCGCCGTCCATCGTGCGGGACAAGGCAGCCCGCAGGTAGTCCTGCCGATCGTCATTGGCGTCGAGGTCGCGGCCCAGGACGGCCGTCGCTGAACCGGTCTCAACCGTCCGGCCGAGCATGGCATCCATGGCCGGTGCCAGGAACAGCAGCGCGGTCACGCCGGCGGAGACCGGATTTCCCGGCAGGCCCAGCACCGGAACGTCGTCGAGCCGGCCGAAGATCAAGGGTTTGCCGGGACGCATGGCGACCTTGTGGAACCCCACGGCCAGCCCCTCGATCCCGAGGGTGCGGGCGATCAGATCGCGATCTCCCACCGAGGCGCCGCCGATGGTGACCAGCAGGTCGGCACCGCGACAGCCCGCCATGGCCGCCGCCAGGACGCAGGGATCGTCGACCGCGATGCCGAGATCGACGGCAATGCCGCCGAACGCGCAAACACAAGCGACAACCGCAAGGCTGTTGGCGGCAACGATCTGATCCGGTCCCGGGCTTTCCCCCGGCATGACCAGTTCGTCGCCGGTGGCTAGCACGGCGATCCTGGGCTTGCGCCGAACCCGTAGCCAGGGGACGTTCATCGCCGCCAGCAGGCCGACATCCCGGGCGGTCAGGGTGCGCCCCGCATGCAGCAGCACATCGCCGGAGACAAAGTCAAGGCCGGCCTTCCTTATCCACCGCCCCGGAGACAGTGGTCTGCGAACCGTCACGCTGTCGCCTCGACGATCCGTGTCTTCCTGGATGACGATGGTATCGGCGCCCGCGGGGATCGGCGCCCCGGTGGCAATGCGGACGGCCTCGCCGGGCCCCACCTTGCCGAGAAACCCACGCCCCGCCATGGCTTCCCCGACGACGCGGAAGGTCGCCGGCATGGCCGCCTCCCTGCCGGAGGCCACGGCGTAACCGTCCATGGCCGAGACCGCCACCGGCGGCTGGCTCACCCGTGCCACGACGTCTTCAGCGAGGACACGCCCCAGCGCCTCGGTCAGGGAGATCTGTTCCGGGGCCAGCGGGCGGAACGCACCGGCAACCATGGCGACGGCATCGGCCACCGCCAGCATCTTCAGGACCCCTGGAACGTGCCGGACCGGCCGCCCGATTTGTGGGTAAGGTGGATGTCGGCGATGCGCATGCCGCGGTCGATCCCCTTGCACATGTCATAGATCGTCAACGCGGCCACCGCGGCAGCCGTGAGAGCCTCCATCTCGACGCCGGTCCGTCCCTTCAGCCGGCAGCTGGCGGTGACGTGAACGGCGCTCGCCGCGTCGTCGCAGACGAGATCGAGGGCGACGGCGGTCAGCGGCAGCGGGTGGCACAGCGGGATCAGGTCTGGCGTCCGCTTGGCGGCCATGATCCCGGCCAAGCGCGCGACCGCCAAAACGTCGCCCTTGGCGATACCGCCCTGCCGGATGCGGGCCAGCGTCTCCGGGTTCATCGTCACCGTGGCCCGGGCCGTGGCGCTCCGATCGGTCACCGCCTTGTCGGAGACATCCACCATCACCGCGTTGCCGTCGGCGTCGAAATGGCTGAAGGGCTCGCTCATCCGTGCGGTCAACCCGGCTACATCTCGAGAAATATCAACGGTAGCAGCGGCCTCGGCCGGCGACAAGCGGTGGCTCCCCGCCCGGCCGGATCGCCCCGTTCTGCCGGGCGAGCGAGTTGGCGAGCACAATCCTGTTAAGGTCTTCATGCTACGAATGCCGGCGGACATTAGCCGGAGGTTGCGTCATCGCGCCGCCTGTGGCACAAAGGCGCGATCCCCTTCCAAATTTTGCGCCAAACGCCCCGATCAGTCGCGGAGTCCCCATGCCCAAACCGTTGCGCAAGGCCGTGTTCCCCGTTGCCGGGCTCGGCACCCGGTTTCTGCCGGCCACCAAGGCCATGCCCAAGGAAATGCTGCCGGTGGTGGACAAGCCGTTGATCCAGTACGCCGTGGAAGAAGCACGGGAGGCGGGTATCGAGGAGTTCATTTTCGTTACCGGCCGGGCGAAAAGCGCCATCGAGAACCACTTCGACCACAGCATCGAACTGGAACTGGCACTCAGGGCCCGAAACGAAACGGATGTGCTCGACTCGGTTCTCGAATGGATGCCGCCGCCGGGGCACATCGCCTACACGAGGCAGCAGGAGCCCCTTGGCCTCGGCCACGCGGTTTGGTGCGCCCGCAATTTCATCGCCGACGAGCCGTTTGCCGTTCTCCTGGCCGATGACCTGATCCTCAACCGGCCGGGCTGCCTCAAGCAGATGGTCGAGGCCCACCGGGAGGTCGGCGGCAACATGGTTGCGATCGAGGAGGTTACGGCGGAGGAGACCCGGCGCTATGGCATCCTCGACCCCAGCAAGACAATGGATCGCCTGGTCACCGCCCGGGCGCTGGTGGAGAAGCCGGAGCCGGCGATGGCGCCGTCCCGTCTCGGCATCATCGGGCGCTATATCCTTCAGCCGATCGTGCTGACCGTGTTGGAGAATCAGGAGCGCGGCACCGGCAACGAGATCCAGTTGACTGACGCCATGGCGAAGTCCATCGGCTTGGTGCCGTTCCATGGCTACCGGTTTGTCGGCCGCCGGTTCGATTGCGGCAGCAAGGTCGGGTACCTGGAGGCGAACGTAGCGTTCGCGCTCGAACGTCCGGACATGGCGGACCGGGTGCGGACAATGCTTGCCAGGTACGGTGCCGAAGATCGGCCCGCTGCCGAACGCCGTGATGCCCTGGCATCGGAGCCGCCGTTGCAGGCGGTGGCCAGCCGCTGATCACAGAGGGGTTGTGCCATGGACATCGCAATGATCGGCTCCGGATACGTGGGACTGGTTTCCGGGGCGTGTTTCTCCGAATTCGGCGTGAACGTGACCTGTGTCGACAAGGATGCCGCCAAGATCGACCGGTTGCGCCGGGGCGAGATTCCGATTTACGAACCGGGCCTCGAGGCCCTGGTGGCCGGCAACGTCCAGGCTGGGCGGCTCCGCTTCTCCACCGACCTGACTGCCGCGGTGAAGGGAATGGATGCCGTGTTCATTGCCGTCGGCACCCCGAGTCGGCGGGGCGATGGCCATGCCGACCTCTCCTATGTATTCGCCGCCGCCAAGGAGATCGCGGAGGCCATGGACGGCTATACCGTGGTCGTCAACAAGTCGACGGTCCCCGTGGGCACCGGGGATGAGGTGGAGCGACTGATCCGCCAGTTCCGCCCGGACACCGATTTCGACGTGGTGTCCAACCCGGAATTCCTGCGCGAGGGGTCGGCGATCAACGACTTCATGCGCCCCGACCGGGTGGTGATCGGCACCGACAGCGAACGCGCCAGGGAGGTGATGCGCCAGCTCTATCGGGTGCTGTACCTGATCGAGACCCCCATCGTCTTCACCTCCCGCACCTCGTCGGAGCTGATCAAGTACGCAGCCAACGCTTTCCTCGCCACCAAGATCACCTTTATCAACGAGATGGCGGACCTGTGCGAGCGGGTGGGCGCCGACGTCCATGACGTTGCCCGGGGCATCGGCCTGGACGGCCGCATCGGTCGCAAGTTTCTGCACGCCGGCCCCGGATACGGCGGCTCTTGCTTTCCCAAGGACACCCTGGCGCTCACCCGTACCGCCCGGGATGCCGGCAGCCCGGTCCGCATCATCGAGACGGTGGTGGACATCAACGACCGGCGCAAGCAACACATGGCGGAGAAGATCATCGCGACCTGTGGCGGCTCCGTCGCCGGCAAGACCATCGCCGTGCTGGGTCTCACCTTCAAGCCCAATACCGATGACATGCGCGATGCTCCGAGCCTCGGCATCGTCCCCGCTTTGCAGCAGGCCGGCGCGCAGGTCCGGGCGTTCGATCCGGAGGGCATGCACGAGGCCAAGGCGCTGCTGCAAGGCGTCACCTGGTGCGACGATGCCTATGGTTGCCTGGAAGACGCCGATGCCGTCGCCATTCTGACCGAATGGAACGAGTTCCGCGCGCTTGACCTGGACCGGGTCAAGAGCCTGCTCAAGGCGCCGGTGATGGTCGATCTCCGCAACGTCTACGAGCCGGCGGAGATGGCGGCGGCCGGGTTCACCTACGTGAGCGTCGGCCGTCCCATCCTGGCGCCGACCAGCGGTCCGGCCGCCAGGACCGTGGTCTATGGCCCCGCCCGGATGCACCCCAGCATCCTCCGCGAATACGACATCCGTGGCATCGTCGGCGATACCCTCACGGTCGAAGACGTCTATGCCGTCGGCCGGGCATTCGCCACGCTGGCCCGCAAGCAGGACAAACAGACCGTTGCCGTTGGCTATGATGGCCGGCTGACCTCGCCCCTGCTGGAGCGGACGCTGGTGGACGGCCTCGTCGACGGGGGCATGACCGTGCATCGGATCGGCCTGGCCCCGACCCCCATGCTCTACTTCGCCACCAAGTACCTGGGTGCGGACGCAGGGATGTCCGTGACCGGGTCGCACAACCCGCCCGAATACAACGGCATCAAGATGACCCTGGGCGGGCGCTCGTTCTTCGGCGGCGACATCCAGGCGCTTGGCCGGTTGGCCCGATCCGGGGAGTTCGTCTCCGGCCGCGGCCGATGGCAGGACGCTGCCATCGATGATGCCTACGTGGCCCGCCTGGCTCAGGACGCAGCATCCGGACGGCCGCTCAGCGTCGCCTGGGACCCCGGCAACGGCGCGGCGGCGGCGGTGTTGCAGAAGCTCTGCCGCAACCTGCCGGGGCGGCACGTCCTGATCAACGATCGCGTCGACGGGCGGTTTCCCGCCCACCACCCGGACCCGACGGTGGAGGCCAATCTGGCCCAGCTCAAGGAGGTGGTGGCGAGCGAAGGATGCGACCTCGGCATCGCCCTGGATGGGGACGGCGACCGGATCGGGGTGGTCGATCACCTGGGGCGGGTGCTGTGGGGTGACCAGCTCCTGGTGATTCTGGCCGGGCCGGTGCTGGCCGATTGCCCGGGTGCTACGGTGATCGCCGACGTGAAGTCGAGCCAAGTGTTCTTCGACGAGATCACCCGCATGGGCGGCCAGCCGGTGATGAGCCGCACCGGGCACTCGCTGATCAAGTCCCTGATGGCGGAGACCGGCGCGCCGCTGGCCGGGGAGATGAGCGGCCACATCTTCTTCGCCCACCGCTACTACGGCTTCGACGATGCGCTCTATGCCGCGGTGCGGCTGCTGGCGATCCTGGCGGGCTCGGACCGGTCGCTGGCCGACATGAAGAACGCCCTGCCGGTCATGGTCAACACGCCGGAAATCCGCATCGATTGCCCCGATGATCGCAAGTTCGCGGTGATCGACGAGGTTCGGGCGCGCCTGCGGGACAATGCCAACAGCCTCCGGGTGGACGAGGTGGATGGCGTGCGTGTCACAGGGCCGGACGGCTGGTGGCTGCTGCGGGCGTCCAACACCCAGCCGGTGCTGGTTGGGCGCTGCGAGGCGGCCGACGGGCCGGGCCTGGATCGGCAGGTGGCAGCGCTGGCACAAGAGCTTCGTGCCAGCGGGGTGACCACGGCCGCCGACTTTGCCGGCCCGACGGGGTAGCCGATACGGCGTGGACTTCTTCTTCTACGGCACCCTGATGGACCGGGACGTGCTGGCCTGCGTCCTGGGCCGAAGGCCCCCGGATCGGCCGCGGCCAGCGCGGTTGAACGGCTATCGGCGGATGGTCCGGGCCGGCGCGTCGTACCCGATCCTGGTTGCGGATCCGGCCGCCGCCGTCGCGGGTATCCTGGTCTCGGGGCTTGATGCGCATGATCAAGATCGCCTGCGGCGGTTCGAGGGGGAGGACTACCGCCTCGATCGGCTGGCGGTGCTGGTTCGCTGCGGCGGCACGATGACGGCGCAGGTGTTCATGCCCCAGCCCTGGGTTCAGGCCGGCTCCGAGCCGTGGGATCTGCCGGCATGGCGGCGGCGTCACAAGGCCCGCTACGTGGCCAGGCTTCGTGCCTTCGGCATGTGCGACCCCGACTGAGGAGCCGGAAATAGATAAAGGCTTGTGTTTTTCACCGCGTGGCCGTATTTCTGCGATCGAAGGTCAGCACGCGCGGACACGAAAGTGTAATGGCTTGCCGCCCTTCCTGGATAGGCTGCCATTGACCTCAATCGCCGCCATCGAGCACGTGCTTTCGGGCACCTGAACCGGCGGTCAGTCTGCGCGGGCCTCCCCCAACGATCTTGCGTCGTACGCATGCGGACTCTCGTCCTGCCCGACGGCGAACATGAAGGCTTCACGTTGACCTCATTCTCGAATCTCGGCCTCGCCGAGCCACTGCTGCGCGCGGTCGCAGCGGAAGGCTATACCCAACCCACCCCCATCCAGACGGAAGCGATCCCGGCAATCCTGACCGGCCGCGATGTCCTCGGCACCGCCCAGACCGGCACCGGCAAGACCGCGGCGTTCGTTCTGCCCATTCTCCAGCGCTTGGCCAATCCGTGCGAGCGGACACCCCGCCGGGCTTGCCGCGTGCTGATCGTTACCCCGACCCGGGAGCTCGCCAATCAGATCGGCGCCAACATCCGGGCTTACGGCCGTTACCTCCGGCCGTCCCTCGCCGTGATCATCGGCGGCGCCAAGCCCGGACCCCAGGTCCAGGCCGTGGCAGCCGGCGTCGACATTGTAGTGGCCACGCCGGGCCGCCTGCTGGACCACGTCGGCACCGGTGCCGTCCGGCTGGACCACGTCCACACGGTGGTGCTGGACGAGGCCGACCAGATGCTCGATCTCGGTTTCATGCCCGATATTCGTCGTATCATGGCGAAAGTTCCGGCGACGCGGCAGACGACCTTGTTCTCGGCCACCATGCCGAAGCCGATCCGAATGCTCGCCGACGATTTCCTGACCGACCCCATCGAAATCGCCCTGGCGCCCACAGCCCGCCCGGTCGATCGCGTCCAGCAGCAGGTGATGCATGTGGACCACGCGCAGAAACGCGGCGTGCTGGTCGACGTCCTGAAGGGCGCCGATGTGGGACGCTCCATCGTCTTCACCCGCACCAAGCGGGGCGCGGACCGGGTCAGTGCCCACCTGCAGGCGGCCGGCCTCTCATCCGCGGCGATCCACGGCAACAAGAGCCAAAGCCAGAGAGAGAGAGCGCTGGCGGCGTTTCGCGGCAACGGCATCCAGATCCTCGTCGCGACCGATATCGCCGCCCGCGGCATCGATGTCGACGACATCTCCCACGTCATCAACTTCGAACTGCCCAATGTGCCGGAGGCCTACGTCCACCGTATCGGCCGGACAGCGCGAGCCGGGGCCAGCGGGGCCGCAATCTCGCTCTGCGATGTCGGCGAGCGAGGTCTGCTGGCCGATATCGAGCGACTGATCGGGCGGTCGATTGCCACGTCGGCTGTGGTTGGCGCGCCAGCCCCCCGATCCGGCGCACCGGCGGGTTCTGGTCGCACCAGACCGGACGCTCCCGCCGCCACCAAGACCCGCCAGCCGGATACGGCGCGCAACCGGCGATCATTGGCTGGGTCCGACCGGCGCACCGGCAACCGTGCCGGCAGCAGCGAAGCTGTCGATGCCGGTCTCGGCCGGGTGCTGAGTGGCAACGGCAAGGGTCCTCGCGGTCGACGGCAGGGCCG
The DNA here is from genome assembly GCA_007694935.1 of Rhodospirillales bacterium. GTDB lineage: Bacteria > Pseudomonadota > Alphaproteobacteria > Rhodospirillales > Defluviicoccaceae > REEP01. The sequence goes on along the minus strand of REES01000086.1, from coordinate 29,486 downwards.
GAGCAACGCTTCGGCGTCCGCTTGAACGCGCCGACACATCAACCGGAACAACAAAGGATAGAGAGAACGCACCATGGCAACAGGTACCGTAAAGTGGTTCAACACAAGCAAAGGCTACGGCTTCATTCAACCGGACGAGGGCGGCGAGGATGTGTTCGTCCACATTAGTGCGGTTGAACGCGCAGGACTGGGCTACCTCAATGAAGGGCAGCGGATAACCTATGATCTGCAGCGCGATCCCAAAAGCAACAAACAGGCTGCCGCCAACCTGAAGGCGGAATAAAGCATCGGGCAACGGGAGAGGCCAGGAGCCGTAACGGAGCCTAAAGCCACTCCCCCTTGCTTGCGCCGCCCATCAAACAGGAGGCGCATGCAATTTTCCGGTCCGTGAGCTCACCAAGTGCATGTAGTGGCGGTGGCGTTCGTACTTGCTCAGCGCGTCACCGACCACCTGCTCCCGGGCGTACCCCATGATGTCGTAGTGCTGGCCGCCTTCCATCAGGTGCGCCTTGATTCCGTACTACGGGTTAGTCGAGGTGGCGAGGCCTTGCTTGATGGCGGCGAGCAAGCTGTCATCAGCGATACTCGCGCTACACGTCGAGTCTGAAGTCAAGATGCGCACGGCGCGTTCGCGACAGAACAGCTCCGCAGGCTTGCCCCGCAGCAGGCGCCCACCACACGTGAACGATGACCGCCCGCCTGCGCGCACCGCGCCGGTGTCTTGCTCTGGTCAATCCTGCCCCCCGGGCGGCCCCGTTTGGGTCTGCGCGGCGACAATAGAGAGCCAAACAGCCGGGCTCGGCGTATAACGATTTCGTCCCCTGCATCTTGTCAGCGCCCGGCCGCCTCACCATTTCCCCCGATGCTTTTGCGGCGTGAAGGCGTTGCCAACGCCCTGCCGGATTAGGCGCTTGGAACGGACATTTTGCGAGCGGGGGGCTACGAAGGTGCGCGATTCGGGGAACGTGGATCAGGAATTCTCAACATCGGCCTCACTCGGCCACCTTGCCAAAGTCGACCGCGATCTCGCTTTCCTCACCGCTTGTTTTCGCGACGTTCTGCATGAGATCGGTGAGCACGACATGGCCCGCGCGCTGCCGGGCGCGGATGGCGCCCGGGACTTGAGCGGCCTCGGCGACCTGACGCTGTCCACGCGCCTCACCCAGGCGTACTGCATCTGGTTCCAGTTGCTGGCCATGGTGGAGGAGAACGCGATCGCCCAGAATCGGCGGGCTCTGCAGGCAGCAGGTCGGCTGGTCGAGGATCCGGGCTCCTGGGAGGACCAGTTCGCCCAATTGAAGGCCCTCGGCCTGACCGGCGGCGAGATTGCCGCCGCCCTGCCGGAGACGAAGGTGGAGCCGGTGCTGACGGCTCACCCGACCGAGGCCAAGCGGCAGACGGTGCTCGAGCACCATCGGGAACTCTACCTGCAGCTGCTGAAGCGCGAGAACACCATGTACACCTCAGCGGAACAGGACGAGATCCGCGAGGGGATCAAGGTGCTTCTTGAGCGGCTGTGGCGCACGGGGGAGATCTTCCTCGAGAAGCCGGACGTGGCCGCGGAACTGCGCAACGTCGTTCACTACCTGCGCAACGTGTTCCCGGAGGTGTTCCCGGTGGTCGACCGCCGGCTCCGGCAGGCCTGGAGCGCTGCGGGCTTCGAGCCGGCGCTTCTCCAGGATGCCCGCCGTCGACCGCGCGTGTCTTTCGGCGATTGGGTGGGCGGTGACCGGGACGGCCATCCGTTCGTGACAGCCGACGTGACCGCCGCCACCTTGCGCGAACTCCGCTCCCAGTCGCTCTCCCTGATCCACGAAAAGCTGCTGAAACTGGCCCGGCACCTCAGCCTGTCCGACCGGCTGCAGACCCCTCCCGCAGCCTTGACCGGTTGGATCGCGGATGTGGCCCAGCGACTTGGCGAACGTGGCCAGCGCGCCACGGATCGAAACCCCGACGAGCCCTGGAGACACATCGTCAACCTGATGATCGCCCGCCTCCCGGTTGATGCGGACGCGCCTGTCGGTGGTGGCCTGCAAGCGGATCCGAACCGCTACGGCACGGCCGCGGAGTTGAGCGATGACCTTTCCGCACTCTACAAGTTGCTGGCGGAGACCGGCGCACAACGGTTGGCGGATGCCGAAGTCGCGCCCGTCCTGGACGTGGTGCGGACGTTCGGTTTTCATCTGGCCAAGCTCGACATCCGCCAGAACAGTCAGTTCCACGACCGCGCAATGGACCAGCTTCTGGCCGCGGCCGGATGGAAGGGCACGCCGTTTCCGCAATGGACCGAAGAGAGGCGGATCGACCTGCTCAGCGCCGAGCTGAACTCCCTTCGACCGTTCGCACGCTCTGACGTGAGCGTGGGCCCCGAAGCCGATGCCGTCCTCAGCTGCTATCGTCTGATCAGCGAGCACATCCGGGCCCACGGCCGCGACGGGCTCGGCTCGCTGATCATCAGCATGACCCGGAGCCTCTCCGATCTCCTTGTCGTCTATGTCCTTGCGCGGGAAGCGGGCCTCGTGACCGAGCGGACGGACGGCTTCGTCTGCCAGATGCCGATCGTGCCCCTGTTCGAGACCATCGAAGACCTTAGGCGCGCGCCCGGGATCCTGCGAGTTTTCCTCGACCACCCGCTGACCCGCCGGTCGCTCGCTCATCAGGCGCGGGTCGACGGTCTCGACCGTCCCGTGCAGCAGGTCATGGTCGGGTACAGCGACAGCAACAAGGATGGCGGCACTATAGCAAGTCTCTGGAATATCTATCGGGCTCAGGACGAGATGGCCGCCGTTGGCCGCGCCGCGGGGGTCCGAATACGCTTCTTCCACGGACGCGGCGGGACCACGAGTCGGGGTGCCGGTCCGACCCACCGGTTCCTCAATGCCCTGCCGGCCGGTGCGCTGAACGGCGATCTCCGCCTGACCGAGCAAGGCGAAGTCATTGGCCAAAAATATGCCAACCGCATCACCGCGGCGCACAACCTCGAGCTCCTGCTCGCCGGGACCACCGCCGTCACCCTCAGACATGCCCGCAAGGGCAACGGGGATGACCTCAAGCAACAACTGGCCCCGCTCATGGATCGTCTCGCGGAGTGGAGTCGGGCGGCCTTCCAGGGGCTTCTTGGGACGGAGGGCTTTCTTGTCTTCTGGACGCAGGCCACGCCGATCGACGCCATCGAGTCCAGCCGGATCGGCTCGCGACCGGTGCGCCGAACCGCACAACGTACGCTTGCCGACCTGAGGGCAATCCCGTGGGTGTTCAGCTGGAGTCAGTCGCGCTTCATTCTGTCCGGCTGGTATGGAGTCGGCACTGCTCTCCTCCGGCTGCGGGCAGAGGACCCGGACGCATTTGAGATGCTGCGCCGGCATGCCTTCGACTGGCCGCCCCTGCGGTACGTGGTCAGCAGTGCCGCCAGCAGCCTCGCCGCCGCCGACCCCGAGATCATGGCGGTCTACGCCAGCCTTGTAGAAGACGAGACGATCCGTGAACGCTTCATGGAGCTGATCCAAGCAGAGTTCCAGAAGACCGAACAGGCGCTGGAGCTCATCTTCGGTGGCCCGCTAGCCGAACGGCGCCCGCGCATCCATGCGACCTTGAACCTGCGCCGGGAAGGCCTGCGCCCGCTTCACCTTCAGCAAGTTGAGATCTTGCGCCAGTGGCGCAAGCAGCGGGTTGCCGGCAATGATCGTCTGGTCCAGGACCTGGAATCCCAGCTCCTGCTGACGTTGAGCGCGATCGCCAGCGGACTGGGCACGACGGGATAACCCCGACACCTGTAACCTGGGCCCCGAATTCGGGGCGGGAGAGGGTTCGTTTCCCCGAAGGGACCTCAACGAAGCGGGTTCATCAAGACGAATCGCACCCCGGGGTTCTGGACACGGATTTTGTGCGTGTGCCGCAGGGGGGACGTTGGCATGGCGCCACGGGCTGCGGTCGGGCCGATATGCCCGTGCTTCTCGATCAGGCTCCGGGCGTGGTCGCGGGTGGCGACGCCGCGATGGACGGCAGAGCCGGGGCAACGCTTCGGTGTCCGCTCGAGTGCCCGGACACAAGCAGCGGGACGATCAAGCTCAAGTACGGTCCGTCAGCTCACCAGGTGCAGGTAGTGGCGGTGGCGTTCGTACTGGCTCAGCACGTCACCGATCACCTGCTCGCGGGTGTACCCCATGATGTCGTAGTGTTGGCTGCCTTCCATCAGGTGCACCTCGACACGGTAGTATTGGTGGTTCGGATCGTCGTCCCGGATTTTCTCGTCCATGTAGGAGAATGATGGCCGCACGTACGGGCGGGCGAACGCACCGTACATGAACTCCCGCGCCTCTCCGTGGGAGACGGTGAGCTTGACCTCGTCGCCGCTGTTCTCGATCCGGGTATCGAACCCGGCCTTGCGCAATTCGTCGGCCACCTCCGTCAACGCCGGCTGTACCGTGGCGGTCAGGAAGCGCTCCACCTGCTGCCGCCGCGGCAGGCTGACGATGGCGCGAAGGCGCTGCTGCCAGGGCACCTCGGCCCCGCGGATCTGGGTCATCGCCGGCAATTCCTGGCTGACCCGCCGGACCGCTTCCAGGCGGAGGCTGCGTAGAAGCCCCCAGCATACGAACAGCATGATGAAGGTGAACGGCAGGGCCGCGGCGATGGACGCTGTCTGCAAGGCGGCGAGACCGCCGGCCAGCAGCAGCACCGCGGCGACGACCCCTTCCGACAGCGCCCACATGGTGCGTTGCCACACCGGTGAGCCGTCCCGACCGCCGGAGGTGATGATGTCGATCACCAGCGAGCCGGAGTCCGATGACGTCACGAAGAACGTCACCACCAGGATCGTCGCCACCAGCGATGACACGGCGGCCAGCGGGAAGTACTCCAGGAACCGGAACAAGGCGGTGGCGACGTTCTCTCCCACCGCGGCGGCGATCGCGCCTTGGGCCGGCCCCATGTCCAGGCTGATGGCGGTGTTGCCGAAGATGGTCAGCCAGACGAAGGTGAAGCCGATCGGAACGAACAGCACACCCACCACGAACTGCCGGATGGTGCGCCCACGCGAGACCCGGGCGATGAACATGCCGACGAATGGCGACCAAGCGATCCACCAAGCCCAGTAGAACAGGGTCCAGCCGCCGATCCATCCGGTCGGCTCATAGGCGTGCAGGGTGAACGTCATGGTCACCACCTCGGACAGGTACGCCCCGGTGTTCTGCACGGCCGCCTGGAACAGGAACAGGCTCGGCCCCACCGCCAGGACGAACAGCATCAGCGAGATCGCGAGGATCAGATTGAGGATGCTCAATCGCTTGATGCCGGCGTCCAGGCCGGCCATCACCGATACGGTAGCCATGAGGGTGACGGCGCCGATCAGCATCACCTGCACCTCGACACCTTCCGGCACCCCGAACAGGTCGTTGAGGCCGGCGTTGATCTGCAGCACGCCGAGACCCAGCGACGTCGCCACCCCGAACATGGTGCCGAGCACGGCAAAGATGTCGGCGGCGTGACCGATCGGCCCGTTGATCCGTTTGCCGATCAGCGGAAACAGCGCCGAGCGGATGGTCAACGGCAACCCGTGACGAAACGAATAGTAAGCGAGTGACAGGCCGATGATGGCGTAGATGGCCCAGGCGTGAACGCCCCAGTGGAAGAAGGTGATCTGCATCGACTGGCGGGCAGCGGCAATGGTGCCGCCTTCGCCCACCGGCGGGTCGGTGAAGTGCATCACCGGTTCGGCGACAGCAAAGAACATCAGTCCGATGCCCATGCCGGCGCTGAACAGCATGGCGAACCACGACGTGTTGCTGTAGTCGGGCTCGGAATCGTCCGGCCCCAGCTTGACCCGGCCATGCGAGCTCAGGGCAAGGCCGATGGCAAACACGACGAAGATCGCCACCGCCAGAACATAGAACCAGCCGAAGGTGTCGACGATCCAGGCCTGGACGGCGGAAAACATTGCGCTGGCGGCATCGGGGAACAGCGCACCGTATAGCGCGAAGGCGACGATCAATAAGGCAGAGCCGAAGAAGACCGGCGGATTGATCTGTGCTTTCGGGCGTGACACGAGCCGCCTCCGTTCCCGTTGAGGGTTGTGCGCAAAACGCGCTGCGGCAGCCCACTCTGGGAGGACGGAAAAGCCTCTGGCCGATCACCATGCCGGCAACCGACACGGAACCTCGGCATGCCGACCGCGTCTGTACTTGAGTTGGTGTCAGGTCAGCGGTCTGATTAGCACAAGGTGCCGCGAGATGTCACAGTCTTATCGACAAAACCTCGGCTCCCCGCGGCGGCGCCCGGCCGTCAGCGGCCCCAATGTGCCGCTCACCCGCGGTTCACGTAGAAGCGTTCCTCGAACGCGTCCCACAGCTGCGCCTCCAGGGAAACGTTGTCGAACCGGCCGATTTCCTGGATGCCGGTGGGCGAAGTCACATTGATTTCGGTCAGGTAGCCGCCGATCACATCGATGCCGACGAACACCAGCCCGCGGCGCTGCAGCTCGGGCCCGATGGCCTCGCAGATTTCCAGTTCCCGGCTCGTGAGCGTGGTCGGCATGGCGGTGCCGCCGACATGAAGATTGGCCCGCGCCTCCCCTTTGGCCGGAACCCGGGTGATGGCGCCGGCGGCGCGACCGTCGATCAGGATGATCCGCTTGTCGCCCTCACGCACCTCCGGCAGGTAGCGCTGCACCACCACCGGCTCCCGGTAGAGAGAGGTGAACAGTTCCAACAAGGCATTGAGATTGTCGTCCTGCGGCGTGATGTGAAACACACCTGCCCCGCCGTTGCCGAACAGCGGCTTGATGATGATCTCCCGATGCTCGGCGCGGAAGGCCACGATCTGGTCGCGGTCGGAGCTGATCAGCGTCGGCGGCATCAGATCCGGGAAGTGAGTGACGAACAGCTTCTCCGGGGCGTTGCGCACCTCCACCGGGTCATTGATCACCAGGGTGCGCGGGTGCACGTGCTGCAACAGGTGGGTCGCGGTGATATAGGCCATGTCGAACGGCGGATCCTGGCGCATCAGCACCACGTCGACGTCGGCCAAGTCGATCCACTCGAAACCGCCGAGGGTGAAGTGGTCGCCCTTGACCCGCCGCACCGTGAGCGGCCTCGCCTTGGCCAGGATGCGTCCCTTGTGAAGGGACAAGTCCGAGGCGAGGTAGTGCCGCAAGCTGTGGCCGCGCCGCTCAGCCTCCAGGGCGAGCGCGAAGGTGCTGTCCGCATCAATGTCGATCCGGTCGATCGGGTCCATCTGGATGGCCACGTCGAGGCCCATGGCGGTTGGCTCCAGCCGGCGTCAGGAAGCGCCCATTAGCGGCATTGCTTCGCGACGAATCAAGTGCCGGCACGAACCAGGTCCGGCGGCGAGAAGCAGAAGGCCGGCAAGAGCGATCGATCGACACCGACGCATGGCGGCCAACTCCCTCGCCCCTGGCGCACACCTACCCATGGTATAATGGCGGCGCGACCCTGCAAGCAGTTGTTTCACGAGGCTGGGCGCCATGCATCGGGACAATGCCGGGGCAGCCCCCAGCGGGTGACGAGCACCAGATCGAACCGCTGATCGCACGACGCCAGATGAGGATGCGCCGCCATGAACGCGCCGGCAGCGCGCATGATACGCTGCTGCTGTCGCGCCGACAGCACCTCGCCCGCCGGCGCCTGGCGTGCCTTGACCTCGACGAACGCGACCAGTCGGCCGCGCCGGGCGACCAGGTCGATCTCGCCGACACCGGCTCGATAGCCGCGTGCCAGGATCTGGTAGCCCTTCAGCCGCAGCAGCCCGGCCGACACTGCCTCCCCCCAGCGGCCGAACTGCCAAGCGCGTCGGCGCCCCGCTATCCCGTTCACGGCTCGCGCCGGTTCAGGCCACGGGTCAAGGCAAGAGCGCGGGCGTACACGTGGCGCCGGGGCAAACCGGTTTCACCGGCGAGTGCATCCACCGCGTCCTTGAGCGAGCGGTCGGCGAGCGCGGCGCCAAGCCGCCGATCCAGGTCGGCTTCGGCTTCAACGGAATCGAGTTCGGCGCGTTGCGCCTGTCCCGGCGCGACCACGATGGTGATCTCACCCCGCGTCCGGCCGGCCTCGGCCGCCCGGGCAGCCAGCGCGTCAAGGGGGCCACGCCACATTTCCTCGAAACGCTTGGTCAGCTCGCGGCCCACCGCCCCCTCGCGCGGGCCCAGCACCGCCGCCATGTCGGCAAGGGTGGCGGTCAGCCGGTGCGGCGCCTCCAGGACCACCAGGGTCGCCGGGATCGCAGCCAACTCCTCGAAGAACCGCCGGCGTGCTGCCGACCGCGGCGGCGGAAAGCCGGCAAACAGAAACCGATCGGTCGGCAGGCCGGCAATGCTGAGCGCGGCGGTGACCGCCGACGGTCCCGGGACGGCATGGACGGGGATCCCGGCCTCGGCGGCGGCTCGCACCAGCCGGTAACCGGGATCGGAGATCAGCGGGGTGCCGGCATCGGAAACCAGGGCGATCCGGTCTCCGGCGGCCAGCCGGTCGAGCAGGATCCGCCCGGCGGCGGGGGCGTTGTGGTCGTCATACCGGAAGAGCGGTGTGGACAGGCCATGGATGGCGAGCAGCCGCGCGGTCACCCGGGTATCTTCACAGGCGATCACGTCCACTCCGGCAAGCAGGTCAAGCGCACGCAGCGTAATGTCCCTGGCGTTGCCGATCGGGGTAGCCACCACATGGAGACCCGGTGCCGGGCAGGCGGCGGCGCTATCGCCGCGGTCCTGTGGCACACTGCCGCCGGATGGTGATCTCCGCCGTTTACTCCCGCCCCTTCGGCCCGTACCTTGGTGGGATGAGACGGGACCCTGGTCCGGCACCGCCGACACGCCAGGGTCGGCGAGACCGGTCACCCGGCGAGGGCGAGACGATGATCGATGGCTTGCGTGGATTCCCGCTGGTGGCATGGCTTTCCGCCGCAGTGCTGGTGGCCGCCTGCGATACTCTCGAAAGAACCCCGCCGCCGCAAGCGGTAGCCCCCGCAGTCCCGGCGCCGGTAGCCCCGGTCGACCCGGCAGAGCAGTTTGCGGCGGAATTATCCCGGGCCGGGGGGCCCATCATGCTGTCGGCGCATGGCGGCGGTCTCCCTCACTTGGCACCGGACATGGTCGCGCCCGGAACGGCACGGGTGGCGGTGCTGCTGCCGCTCTCCGGACGGCTGGCGGAGCTCGGCACCGGGATGCTGGAGGCGGCGCAGATTGCCGTTTTCGATCTCGCCGGTCCCGACTTCGAGTTGTTGGTGTTCGACACCGAAGGCAGCCCCGAGAGCGCCTCCGAAGCAGCCCGTCAGGCGGTGGACCAGGGCGCCACGCTGATCCTCGGTCCGCTGCTGGCGGCATCGACCCGGGCCGCCGCACCCTGGGCCCGTGCGGCCGGGGTGCCGATGATCTCCTTCTCGTCCGACCGGCGGGTGGCCGGTGACGGGGTGTTCGTCATCGGCTTCACCCCGGATGCCGAGGTGGAGCGCGTGGTGCAGCACGCCACCAGCCGGGGCATCACCCGTTATGCCGCGATTGCGCCGGACACGCCCTACGGGTCGGTGGTCACGGAGACGCTGCGCCGGACGGTCCAGGCGACCGGCGGAACGGTTACACACCTTGAACTGGTAGACCCCCGCACCCCCGATTTCACCGGTGCGCTGGAGCGGCTGACCGCCGCCTCGGCTGCCCGGCCCGAGGCAGGCGCCACCGGTCCCATAGCCACGGTGATGGTGGCAGACCGATCCGTGTCGGAGACCCCGTTCGGCTTCGAAGCCGTGCTGGTGGCGGAGGGCGGCGATCGCCTGCGGTCGCTGGCCGCCACCCTTCCGGCCTATGGCATCGAGGATGGGGTGGTCCGGGTGCTGGGAACCGGCACCTGGGACGAGCCGTGGATCCGCGATGAACCGGCCTTGCAGGGCGGCTGGTTTGCGGCGCCCGATCCTCGCTGGCGTTCGGGCTTCGTCCAGTCCTACACCGCCACCTACGGCAGACCGCCGGCGCGACTGACGAGCCTTGCCTATGATGCCGCCGCCCTGGCGGCGGTGCTGGCCCGGGGCCTCGGGGGCAGCACCTTCACCCCGGAGGTGTTGACGGTGCCGAGCGGCTTCATCGGCAGCGAAGGCATCTTCCGGTTCCGGTCCGGCGGCGTGGCCGAGCGCGGCCTCGCGATCATGGAAGTCACGCCGTTCGGCACCAATGTCGTCAGCGACGCCCCGGAGAGCTTCGTCGGGATCTAACCCTTGGCGCCCGCAGGATCGGCGTTCAGCAAGGCCAGCAGCACGGCGTCCAGGCAAAGCACGCCTTTGGCACAGACCCGAAGCCGGCCCCCGTGCCACTCGATCAGGCCTTCCGCGCTCAGCATGTCGAGCGCGGGCTTGTTGAGCAGTTGATCAAGCTGAAGTCCGGTCAGGGCACGGAACCGATCCGGATCGATGCCTTCGGCCAGGCGCAGTCCCAGCAGCAGCAGTTCTTCCCCGCGCTGGATCGGCTTCAGCCGGGTCTCTCGCTGACTGCCGTGACCATGATGCTCGACAGCGGCAAGCCAGCGCTCGGGCGCGCGGTGGCGCTGCTGAGCCATCGTGGCGCCGCCCCGCTGCCGGAGCCGGCCGTGGGCGCCCGGCCCGATGCCGACGTAATCGCCGCCCCGCCAGATGGCGAGATTGTGACGGCATTCATCGCCGGCAGTCGCGTGGTTGGACACCTCATAGGCGGGAAGCCCGGCCGCCTCCAGCACCTCCTGAGTCACCTCATAGAGGTCGGCCAGGGTGTCGTCGTCAGCGGTGGCGACCCGCTGACGGTGGAACGCTGTGCCCGGCTCGATGGTCAACTGATAGAGGGACACATGGCTGCCGGCCAGTTTCAGCGCCTGCGACAGTGACCGGCGCCAGTCGGCCGTCGTCTGTCCGGGCCAGCCGTAGATCAGATCGAACGAGTACCGGCGGACGTGGCGCGCCGCCTCATCGACGGCCCGGCGGGCCTCGTCCGCGCCGTGGACCCGCCCCAGAAAGCGAAGCACGTCATCATCGATTGACTGCACCCCCACCGAAAGCCGGTTGACGCCCGCCTTGGCGAACGACGCAAAGCGTGCCGCGTCCACGGACGACGGATTGGCCTCCAGGGTCACCTCGAGGTCCGGATCCAGCGGCCAGTGACGTTGCACCCCGTCAATCACGGCCTCGACCACCTGTGGCGACATCAGGGACGGGGTGCCGCCGCCGAAGAAGATGCTGGTTACCACCCGGCGCCGGGTTTCTTGCGCCGCATGGGCCAGTTCCATCAACAAAGCATCGCGCCAGCGCGCCGCATCGACGGTGCCGGCGACGTGGCTGTTGAAGTCGCAGTACGGGCACTTGGAGATACAGAACGGCCAATGGACATAAATGCCGAGGCCGTCTTCCGGCGCCACCGTGTGACCTCAGGCGGGTGCCGGCTGCCTGAAGCAGCCGTCGACGAGCTTGCGGAAGGCCTCGGCACGATGGCTGATGCGGTGCTTCAGCTCCGGCGCCATCTCCCCGAAGGTCACGTCGTAGCCGTTGGGCACGAACATCGGGTCATAGCCGAAACCGCGATCACCCCGCGGCGGCCATACCAAGTGGCCATAGACGGTGCCTTCGAACGTCTCCACGTGGCCGTCGGGCCAAGCCAGCGCGAGGGCGCAGGCGAAATGACCGCGACGATCGATGATACCGCTGAGGCGCGTCTCGACCTCGGCCATCGCCTTGGCAAAGTCCTTTTCGGGGCCGGCCCAGCGGGCGGAGTAGATGCCGGGCTGGTTGCGGAGCGCTGCCACCACCAACCCGGAGTCGTCGGCCAGGGCCGGATGGCCGGACACGGTTGCGGCGGCCAATGCCTTGATCTCGGCATTGGCCACGAACGACCGTCCGGTTTCCGCCGGCTCCGGCAGATCGAGCTCGGCCGCAGCGAGGATCTCGGCGCCGAATGGCAGCAGCAGATCGCGGATCTCCCGAATCTTGCCGGGATTGTGGCTGGCGATGACCAGGGGTCCGCCCGAGAACAGCCGCGCCATGGTCGTTGTCCCCCTCGTGGTCGTGGTGATTGCCCGGCAACGGGACCGGTGTCGCAGGGCACGATGGCGGCAAAGCGGTGATGCTACGCGATATAGAGTGCCTTCCGCTGCATCGCGACCAGCTCGCCCACGCCTTTCCGGGCCAGCGCCATCATGCCGGTGAACTGCGCCTCGGTGAACGGCCGCTCTTCCGCCGTACCCTGGATCTCGACGATCCCGCCGCGACCGGTGAGAACGAAGTTGGCATCAGCACCGGCGGCACTGTCCTCCTGGTAGTCCAGGTCGAGGATCGGGGCATCCTTGTAAAGACCACACGACACCGCCGCCACTTGGTCGGTCAGCGGCAACGTGCCGATGATGCCAAGGTCGACCAGCCGCCGGAACGCCAAGTGAAGCGCAATGTATGCCCCGGTGATGGCGGCGGTGCGCGTGCCGCCATCGGCGAGGATCACGTCGCAGTCCACCCGGACCTGCAGCTCCCCCATGGCCTTAAGGTCAGTCACGGCGCGGAGGCTCCGGCCGATCAGGCGCTGGATTTCCTGGGTGCGACCGCTCTGCCGGCCGCGCGCTGCCTCGCGATCGGTGCGTTGTGCGGTGGATCGCGGCAGCATGCCGTACTCGGCGGTGACCCAGCCGCGCCCGCCGTCGCGCAGCCACGGCGGCACCCGCTGCTCCGCCGAAGCGGTGCACAGCACCTGGGTGTCGCCGAAGCGGATCAGGCAAGAGCCCTCGGCATACTTGTTGACGGCCGTCTCGATGACGACAGGGCGCATCGCATCGGCGGCGCGGCCGGATGGCCTCATGGCTTTCTCGATATTGCCAGGATGAAAAAAGATCTCTGCACGCTACTCCCTTCCGGCCCAAATGGTAAAGCCTGCCCGTGTCCACCGCCCCAATCCGCCGCCAACCTTACCGGACGTTGATCATGAGCTATCTCGACCGCATCCGCGCCTGTCAGGTGTTCGATCCTGCCGCCTACCGGCCATTCCGGGTCGATGGCGCGAACGTCGGCTGGGTCCGCCCCGGCCTTGCCGCCGCTCTCGCCGACCATCCGGCGGTGTTCGCGGTGAGCGATGACGCCCTTGTGTTGCATCCCCGCCTGCAGGGCTTCGGAGAGCGGACCACGGCGGTGGCCGAGGTCGTGCAGGCGCTCAACGCGCAAGGCGTACTCGATGACTGGCGAGGCGAGATGTTTGCCGCCGGTGCCCGATTCGACCAGCCGCTGTTCGCCATCGACCGTGGCGCGGTGCCGGCCTTCGGGATCCGCGGCTATGGCGTCCACCTCAACGGTTTTGTCTGCGATGACCCGACATCCCGCGAGAGCATGCGGATGTGGGTGGGGCGCCGCAGCCTCACCAAGCGCCTGTCTCCTGGCAAGCTGGACCAGCTGGTGGCGGGCGGCCAGCCCGCCGGGCTCTCGCTCCGCGACAACCTGGAGAAGGAAGCGGCCGAGGAGGCGGCCATCCCACGCGCCCTGGTGTCCCGAGCCCGCCCCGTCGGCGCCATCAGCTACCGCACCGAACAGCCGGAGGGGCTCCGCAATGACGTGCTGCTGGTCTATGACCTGGCGCTGCCGCCCGGCTTCGTGCCCCGCAATACCGATGGCGAGCTTTCGGGGTTCGAGCTCTGGCCGATCGACCGGGTCGCGGCGGCAGTGCGCGACGGCGATGCGTTCAAGTTCAACTGCGCCCTGGTGGTGATCGACTTCCTGATCCGCCACGGCTTCATCGGACCGGAGGAGCCCGATTACCTCGCCCTTGTCGCCGGCCTGCATGTTCCCGAATGACGGTTCGCCGGCCGGAGCCGATGCGGGCTGCCGGCCCCGGTTTCGATGGCGCGCTCCGCGCTTTTCCGGTAGCTTCGCGCCCGTCCGGCCGCCTGTCCGGCCCATGACCGCCGCTGACGGGATCGGACACCGCGCCCTCGCCCGGTGAGACGGAACTGCCATGGTGGACGTGCCAACCCTCGACGGACCGAGCGTCCCGCCCAAGAGCGGCGGGGCACCGCAGCAGCTGGTGATCCTGCTGCACGGCATCGGCGCCGATGGCAACGACCTCATTGGCCTGGCGCCGTTCTACCAGATGCTGCTGCCGGATGCCCAATTCGTCGCCCCCAATGCGCCCGAACGGTTCGATATGGCGCCGTTCGGCTACCAGTGGTTCAGCATCCAGAACATGCAGGCGAGCACCCGTCTGGTGGGCGTCCAGTCCGCCGCTCCTGCCCTCGATGCGTACATCGACCGGCAACTGTCCGAGCATGGTCTGTTCGCCGACCGCCTGGTGCTCATCGGCTTCTCCCAGGGGGCGATGATGGCGCTGCACGTGGGCCTTCGCCGCAATCCGGGGCCGGCCGGCATCATCGCCCATTCCGGCATACTGGTGGGGGAAAGCCGGCTGGCGCGGGAACTGCGCTGCCGCCCGCCGGTCCTGCTGACCCATGGTGCCCTCGACGACGTCCTGCCGGTGCAGGCGCTGGCGGTGGCCGACGGGACACTGCGTGCCGCGAGAGTGCCGGTGGAAGCCCACGTGATGCCCAACCTGGGCCACGGCATCGACGAGGCGACGATCCGCCTCGACCTCAAGTTCTTGGGGCAGGTCTTTCGGATGGCAGTGCCGTGACCGGGACGCCCGCTCGCTGTGGCGCCGTGAACGCAGCCGGATGGGTCACCAAAACTTCACGGAGTGCAGGTTTGGCAGGCGCACTCTACATGTTGTAGGGTTTGTCTTGGGTTGAGATTGGGAACCGTTTGGATGGGTTTAGACAGCTATCCAGCCCTGGTTCTGAATGCCGATTTCCGGCCACTCAGCTATTTGCCGCTTTCCCTGTGGCCGTGGCAGGAGACCATCAAGGCGGTCTGTCTCGACCGGGTCAACGTCATCTCCGAGTATGATCGTGCGGTGCATTCGCCGTCGCGGAAAATGCGGCTGCCCAGCGTCATTTCCCTGAAGCAGTACGTGCCGATGACCCGGCGCCCGGCGTTCACGCGGTTCAACGTGTTCCTGCGGGACCGGTTCGCCTGCCAGTATTGTGGGGATAACCTGCCGACGGAGGACCTGACCTTCGATCACGTCACCCCCCGGGCGCGCGGCGGTCGCACCCTCTGGACCAACGTTGTCACCGCGTGCGAACCCTGCAACCTGCGCAAGGGGCACCGGCTGCCGCACGAGTGCGGCATCCACCCGCTTCGCCACC
This sequence comes from Rhodospirillales bacterium, assembly GCA_007694935.1. Taxonomy (GTDB): domain Bacteria; phylum Pseudomonadota; class Alphaproteobacteria; order Rhodospirillales; family Defluviicoccaceae; genus REEP01. The sequence continues at coordinate 14,295 of REES01000086.1, read as the reverse complement.
CGTACGAGCCCACGGCGCATGAGCTGCAGGAAAACGGGCGGGCGTTCCCGCCCAACTACCTCCACGAAAGCTGGCGTGACTTCCTCTACTGGGACAGCGAACTGGATCCTGCCTGAAGGGCGCGACGCCGTCGTCCGGACTCACCCTGCGTTGCGGCAAAAGCGGCCTGAAGCGCTGCCTACCCTCCACCGCGGGCACTCTCCCGCCGGCTTGCTTCTTGTCGCTGATCGTCGCAACGACTCGATGCTCGGAGCGTGAGCGGCTGACCAATCAAGCCGGACGACGTGAATCCGGCCGATCGATCAAGTCTACCGCCATCTCGACACGAAAGGTCACTCGGCACCGCCTACTCCACCACCTTCACCTTCGCCGGCAGTCAATACCGACATTACCCCCTGCCCATCTCGTGGACCGGGAACGGGTCGTCGACACAGCGGTCAAAGTTAGGGTCCTGCCATTCCTCACAGGGCGGCAGGGTGTCAAATCCGGAGCACCCGGCAAGGAACAGGGTCGCGGAAACAGCGGCCACCAAGCCAATTGCTTTCACCGCGCCAAAAAGCTCGAATTGCTCGAAGGAGCGCTGTTTGCGCGGTTCTGGCGAACGACCGCTGTCATGCCGAGTCAGCTTGACCGGACGAGTGTGGGTGCAAGGCTGCGCCATAATGGAAGTCAATATTTGTTCCTTGTTCACAGAAATGCCACTCACTCCTTTACAATCAATATTCAGAAACCCATGATTTACGGCATTTGTTCAATCGCTATGGCTGAACGCACATCTCCGAAAATGCCGTTAATTCTAAAGTTTCGCTTATTATGTAGAATAAAGAGCATCTTTTCTCGTGTCTGTTGCAGGTCGGCTACGCCATGAAGACGCTCCGTCTGACACCGGCGCCATCGGGTTCTCATTATATAACAAGGTCATGGTTGTGGCCGCCTGCCGTGTTCGTGGTGCCGCTGTAGCTGTGCCCGCCTTTCGCGCTGGTGGTCGTGCAACCAGCGCCGTGGGTGTGCGCAACGACGTCGTCGTCGTTGCGGTTGTTGCGTTCCCAGGCTCGGCCTGCTGTGACGTTGGAGCCAACGTCCCAGCTGACCCAGCGCTCATCCCGCCGCGACCACATCCCGAACCCCCGGCAACGTGGCGGCATTGGTGGAGTTGCTCTGGTTGATATAGGGGAAGCCGACCGGAAGCCGCGCCTTGAGGAGACTATCGTCAGTCGATCGACGCCGTCGCCGCAGTACCAGGCCAAAAACGGCCGCACGCGGCTGAAACGCGGCGGGCCTCCTGAAGTCTTGACCCATGGTCGTCAAGTTCACGAGCGCCGCAGGGTCCAGCCCCAGCGTGTCGTGTGCCGCGCCTGCCTTGTCGCTGGTACCAGGGACCGGCCATGGGATGCCAGGGTCACCAGGGCCGTGGCGGAACTGCCGGTAGCGTGCGGAAACAGGTTCGGAGAGGACTCAAAGCCCCCTCCGAACCCGACTCGCCGCCCAAGCGTCGGACGCGTCCGTTGCTGTCGGACGTGAAACGCGCGGTCAGCGCTTGCCGCGGCCGCGACGGGTGTCGTCGCCGGCTTTGCGGCCGAGTCCGATCTGCTTGGCGAATTCGGAACGCTGCTTCGCATAGTTGGGGGCCACCATCGGATAATCGGAAGGCAGACCCCACTTGGCCCGGTATTCTTCGGGCGTCATGCGATAGGTGGTGTGAAGATGCCGCTTCAGCATCTTGAGCTTCTTCCCGTCCTCCAGACAGACGATATAATCCGGCGTGATCGATTTCCGGATCGGGACAGCCGGCTTTTGCGGTTCCGGCCGCATCTCCGCGGAGGCACCTTCCAGCTCACAAAGGGAACCGAAGACGCTATGGATCACCTCGGGTATCTGAGCTGATGGGACCTGGTTGTTACTGACATAGGCCGCGACCACGTCGACCGCCATACGCAGCACATCCTCACGTGCGATTCTCTCGTTGAGCTCTTCATCCATCGGTATTGGCCCTGACTTGTCAGCTTTGCGCATGCCGCCATGTAACATCCCCCGGCAAGCCCCTGTCAAATAAAAAACGAAAATAAAAATCGCACCTCTCCCGTCCCGCACTCGACCGCAATTGACGACAGCCTTCGTGAACCTCTTGAAGCCGAAAACGCAAGCGGGGGAGCGGCTTGCCGGCGGACTTGACGTTGCTGGGAAGGTTCGGCTGGCGAGCGGAGATGCGGCGACCCATGGTGTTGGTCTAGCCAGCCATTCCGAGATATGGTATCAAGCGGCTTCGGTCAACGTCCGAATCGAGTCCCTGCCGTGGCAGGGCAATCGAGCGGCACAACGGCATAGGGTTGGGGTCGACGATGGTCAAAGAAACCATCGCTCTTGCGAGTGATCACGCCGGCTTCGAACTCAAGCAGGCCTTGCGTCGGGTCCTTGAGGACATGGGCTACCGGACGCTTGATCTTGGAACCGATGGGGCCGGATCCGTCGACTATCCGGACTTCGCCTATGCCATGGCGCATGCGCTCGGGGATGGCAAGGCCAGCCGCGGCGTCCTGGTGTGCGGCAGCGGCATCGGAATCAGCATTGCCGCCAACCGCTTCGCCAACGTTCGTGCCGCCCTGGTGCATGATGCCCTCGGGGCGCGGCTTGCCAGGGAGCACAATGACGCTAATGTCATTTGTTTCGGGGGCCGTATGATCGGCGCCGATGTTGCGAGGGACTGCCTCGAGGTGTTTTTGGAGGCCGCATTCGCTGCCGGGCGCCACTCGGCCCGCGTCCACAAACTCGGCAATCCCACATAAGCTGTCTGACCCCAGTCGGATCACGGAAGGAAAACCCGATGCCGGTGACCCGGACAAATTATCCCAGTGTCGTCCATGACCGCTTTTTCAGCGCACCGCTGGCCGAAACGGATACGGCCGTGGACGCGGCTGTCCGAGCCGAGCTGAGCCGACAGCAGCATCATATCGAGTTGATCGCTTCCGAAAACATGGTCTCGCGCGCGGTGCTGGAGGCGCAGGGTTCGGTGCTGACCAACAAGTACGCCGAAGGGTACCCGGGCCGGCGCTATTATGGCGGATGCGAGCACGTTGATGTCGGCGAAAGCCTCGCCATTGAGCGGGCCAAGAAACTGTTTGACTGCGACTTCGCCAATGTCCAGCCCCATTCCGGCGCCCAGGCCAACGGCGCCGTGTACTTGGCACTGCTCCAGCCGGGAGACGTCCTGATGGGCATGTCATTGGACGCCGGCGGGCATCTGACCCACGGTGCGGCGCCGGCGCAGTCAGGCAAGTGGTTCCGGGCCGTGCAGTACGGGGTTCGGCGGGACGACGCGCTGATCGACTTCGACCAGGTGGAGCGGCTGGCCCAGGAGCACCGGCCGAAGCTGATCATCGCCGGCGGCTCCGCCTACCCGCGGATCATCGACTTCGCCCGGTTCCGCGCCATCGCCGACGCGGTGGGCGCGCTCTTGATGGTCGATATGGCGCATTTCGCCGGCCTGATCGCGGGTGGCGCGCACCCGAGCCCGTTCCCCCACGCCCACGTGGTCACCACCACCACCCACAAGACCCTCCGCGGCCCCCGCGGGGGCATGATCCTCAGCCGGGACATGGAACTCGGCAAGCGGATCAACTCGGCGGTGTTCCCCGGCTTGCAAGGGGGGCCCCTGATGCACGTGATCGCCGCCAAGGCGGTTGCCTTCGGCGAAGCGCTCCGGCCCGAGTTCCGCGGCTATGCCAAGGCGGTGGTCGACAATGCCAAGGTACTGGGCGCCACCCTGGCCGAGCGCGGGCTTGATCTCGTCTCCGGCGGCACGGATACCCACCTCGTCCTGGTCGACCTCCGGCCCAAGCGGCTGACCGGCAAGGCGGCGGAGGTGAGCCTCGGCCGGGCCAACCTCACCTGCAACAAGAATGGCATCCCGTTCGATCCGGAGAAGCCCGGGATCACCTCCGGCATCCGCCTCGGCACCCCCGCGGGGACCACCCGCGGCTTCGGACCGGCTGAATTCCGCCGGGTCGGCGAGTTGATCGCCGACGTGCTCGACGGCTTGGCCGCGCATCCCGATGACAACAGCGTGGCCGAGGGGCGGGCGCGGGAGCAGGTGCTGCAGTTGTGCGAGAGGTTCCCGGTGTATTCGGACCTCTGAGCTCAACGGCACGACATCCGCCGGTCCGCGGATCATCATGGGGGGAAAGGAACACGTCGCATGCGCTGCCCGTTCTGCGGCCACGAAGATACCCAGGTAAAGGACTCCCGGCCGACGGAAGATCACGCGGCGATCCGCCGCCGGCGGTACTGCCCGGCGTGCGGCGCCCGTTGGACCACCTTCGAGCGGGTTCACCTGCGCGAGCTCACCGTGGTGAAGAAGGATGGCCAGAAAATGCCATTCGACCGGGAGAAGCTGCTGCGGTCCCTCAAGATCGCCCTGCGCAAGCGGCCGGTGGACGAAGACCGGATCGAGCGTATCGTCAACAGCATTCAGCGCCGCCTGGAGACCCTGGGGGAGCCGGAAATCCCCTCGAAGGTCATCGGCGAGATGGCGATGGAACAGCTCGCCCAGCTCGACCAGGTGGCTTATGTCCGGTTCGCGTCGGTCTACAAGAACTTCCGTGAAGCCAAGGACTTCGAAGATTTCGTCGAGAACCTTGGGGAACGCTGATCGTCACCGGTCCGAAGGGGACCATCGCCGCCACATGCTGGCGGCGATGGGGCTGGCGCGGCGCGGGCTCGGCCGGGTGTGGCCGAATCCCGCGGTCGGCGCGGTGGTGGTTCGCGACGGTACGGTGACCGGGCGCGGCTGGACCCAACCGGGCGGCCGGCCCCATGCGGAGACCGAAGCCCTGGGCCGGGCCGGCGAAACAGCCCGTGGGGCAACCCTCTACGTGACCCTGGAGCCATGCAACCATGTCGGCGGCACTCCGCCGTGTACCCAAGCGGTGATTGCCGCCGGCATCCGCCACGTGGTCGTTGCCATCACCGATCCGGACCCGCGGGTCGCCGGCCGTGGCCTGACACGGCTGCGGGAGGCTGGCCTGTCGGTCGAGCTCGGCATCTGCGAGAGCGAGGCCGCTGAGGTGAATGCCGGCTTTTTCCTCTGTTGCACCGCCGGCCGGCCGCTCATCACCCTCAAGACGGCAACCAGCCTGGATGGACGCATCGCCACCGCCAGCGGGGAAAGCCGCTGGATCACCGGGGATGCGGCACGGCGGGAGGCGCACCGGCTGCGCGCCACTCATGACGCCGTCCTGATCGGTGCCGACACGGCGCTGGTCGACGATCCCGATCTTCGTTGCCGGCTGCCGGGCATGGGCGACCGATCCCCGGTGCGGGTCGTCGCGGATGGGCGCCTGCGGCTTCCGCTCGATGGCCGGGTCGTGGCCACGGCGAACGAGATCCCGACCCGCATCGTCACCCGCGCCGATGCCGATCCCGACAAGCGCTCCGCCCTGGAACAGCGGGGGGTGCGGGTGATCCCGGTGGAAACGGATGCCGATGGGCGCCTGCGTCCGGCCGCCATCGCGGGCGCGCTGGGTTGGCTCGGCGTCACTCGGGTCCTGATCGAGGGCGGCGGGCGGCTTGCTGCCGCCTTCCTCGCAGCCGGCCTGGTGGACCGGGTGGCGTGGTTTCACGGCCCCCGGGTGCTGGGGGGAGACGGCGTCGCCGCGGTGGCGCCGCTGGGCCGGCCGGGGCTGGCGAGCGCCCCCACGTTTCGGCGGACCGGCACTCGGGTGCTCGGCGACGACGTGCTTGAAACTTTCGAGCGCAGCCGCTAGGCCACCGCCATGTTCACCGGAATCGTCACGGACCTGGGCACGGTGCGTTCGGTGCGCCGCGCCGGCGATACCCAGCTCGAGATCGCAACGGGCTTCGATATGGCGACGATCCCGGTCGGCGCCTCCATCGCCTGCTCCGGCGTCTGCCTTACGGTGACCGAGCGGGGCGGGGACTGGTTCGCGGTTTCCGCCTCGGCCGAGACCCTGGCCTGCACAACCATCGGCGACTGGCGGGACGGCACCCGTGTCAATCTGGAACGATCCCTCCGCATCGGCGACGAACTCGGCGGTCACCTGGTGTTCGGCCATGTCGATGGTGTCGGCAGGATCCAGGACATCCGCCCGGATGGCGACTCCCGGCGCTTCACCTTCGCTGCCGAACCCGAGGTCATGCGCTACGTCGCGGTCAAGGGCTCGATTGCGGTCGACGGCGTTTCCCTCACCGTCAACGAGGTTGCGGATCACGGCTTCGGGGTCAATCTGATTCCGCATACCCTTGCCGTCACTGCGTTCGGCCGGGCGCAGGTCGGCGATCGGGTTAACCTGGAAATCGACATGATCGCGCGCTATGTGGCCCGCCTCCTTTCCCGGGACTAGGTCCGGGGCCGGCACTCCGCCCCTCGCCAGTATCGACGACATCATCGAGGATGCGCGCAACGGCCGCATGTTCATCCTGGTCGACGACGAGGATCGGGAGAACGAAGGCGACCTGGTGATCCCGGCGCAGATGGCGACGCCGGAGGCGATCAATTTCATGGCCAAGCACGGGCGGGGGCTGATCTGCCTGGCGCTGACCCGGCAGCGGGTGAAGGCGCTGCGCCTGCCGCACATGGTGCGGCACAACGAATCCCGCCACCATACGGCTTTCACGGTGTCCATCGAGGCGCGGGAGGGCGTGACAACCGGAATTTCGGCTTCGGACCGGGCGCGGACGATCGCGGTGGCCATCGACCCCACCAAGGACAGCGAAGACCTGGTGTCGCCCGGTCATGTGTTCCCGCTGGAAGCACGGGACGGCGGGGTTCTGGTGCGCGCCGGCCATACCGAAGCCGCCGTGGACATCGCCCGCCTGGCAGGCCTCAACCCGTCCGGGGTGATCTGCGAGATCATGAACGATGACGGCACCATGGCGCGGCTGCCGGACCTGATCCGCTTTGCCGAGGTTCATGGCCTCAAGATCGGCAGCATCGCGGACCTGATCGCCTACCGGTTGCGCCATGATCGCATCGTCGAGCGAATCCTCGAGGGCACGGTTGACAGCATCTACGGCGGAAACTTCCGCATGGCGGTCTACGTGAACCGCGTTGCCTATGCCGAACATATCGCGCTGCTGAAGGGCGACGTCGCCGCCGACGGTCCCATCCTGGTCCGGATGCACGCCCTGAACGTCTTGGAGGATGTTCTCGGCGACACCCGTGCCGGGAAGGCGCGCCAGTTCCATAACGCCATGCGGCTGATCGGGCAGGCCGGTCGAGGCGTTCTGGTGCTGATCCGCGAGCCGTACAAATCGAGCCTGTCCGACCGGGTGCGCGCCGCCGTCGCGGGACGCGGCGAGGAGGCGGCACAGCTTCGCGACTATGGCATCGGGGCGCAGATCCTGCTTGACCTGGGCGTCAAGGAGATGGTCCTGCTGTCCAATACCGAGCGCACCATCATCGGGCTCGAAGGCTACGGCCTTCGCATCGCCGGCCGCCGGTCGATCCCTGCAGAGGAGCTACCCTGATGAACGGCGGCTGTCACGTGCTGATCCTGGAGGCCCGGTTCTACCCGGACATTGCCGACGAGCTGGTGAAGGGGGCGATGGCCGTGCTGGAACGGAGCAACGCCACCGTGGCGCGGCTGGCGGTCCCGGGGGCGTTCGAGTTGCCGGCAGCGATCCGCTTCGCCTTGCGGGGGACGGGGGCGGGGGCGCCGGGACAGGCCCCCGGACAGGCCCCGGGACAGGCCCCGGGACAGGCCCCGGGACAGGCCTATGACGGTTTCCTCGCGCTCGGTTGCGTGATCCGCGGCGAGACCGACCATTACGATCACATTTGCCGTGAGGTCAGCCGCGGGCTGATGGACCTCACCCTTGATCCCGGCATCGCCCTTGGCTTCGGCGTGCTGACGTGCCGGGACCGGGCCCAGGCGTGGGAGCGGGCGATCGCGACCGGCAAGAACAAGGGGGGAGATGCCGCCGCCGCCTGCCTTGCCATGATCGACCTCAAGCGGCGTTTCGGCCTGGTGTCGAGTTGACACCGGCCGGTTCGGTTGCCAATGGCCGCCGCCGCCGAAGTGCGGCACGCCTCGCCGGCGTCCAGGCTCTGTACGAGATCGACGTCGCCGGCACATCGGCGGACCCGGTGCTTCTCGAGTTTCTCGCCCAACGCTGGCGCAATACCGCCGACGGCATCGAACTGACGGAGCCGGACGCAGCCTTTCTCGCCACCCTGGTCGAAGGCGTTTGCGCCAACCTGCCGCGGCTGGACGCCTGGATCCAAGCGGCGCTCACCGACCTCGATCTGGACCGGCTGGAGGTCCTTTTGCGCGTCATCCTGAGGGCGGGGACGTTCGAACTCGCCTTCCGTCCCGACATTCCGGCGAAGGTGGTGGTGAACGAGTATGTCGACGTCGCCCATGCCTTTTTCGGTGGCAGGGAAACCGCCTTGGTGAACGCCGTCCTGGACCGATTGGCACACACCCTTCGGCCCGACGGCGGCGATTCGTCGTCTCGCAGCAGTGGAAGCGCCCGGGATGGCTCCGCCGGCTCTCGGTGAGTTCGAGATCATCGCGCGCTACTTCGCGCCGCTTGCCGCCCGAGAGGCGGGGGCGCTCGGCCTTCTCGACGATGCCGCGGTGGTGGCGCTGCCGCCCGGCCGATCGGTGGTGGTGAGCACGGATGCGCTTGTGGCAAGCGTACACTTCCTGTCGGACGAGGCAGCCGATGACGTCGCCGCCAAGACTCTCGCGGTCGGCTTCTCCGATCTGGCCGCGATGGGCGCCGATGCCGTCGGTTACACCCTGTCGTTGGCGCTGCCGCGGGCTTGGTCGGTGGGCTGTCTGGAGCGCTGGCTTGCCGGATTCGCAGCCGGCCTTGGCGGGGAGCAGCAGAGACTGGGGGTGAGCTTGCTGGGCGGCGACACGGTCGCCACCCCGGGGCCGCTCGCGTTGTCCATCACCGTGCTCGGCAGCGTGGAATCCGGCAGAGCGCTCACCCGTGCCGGCGCCAGGCCGGGCGACCGGGTGTTCGTTTCCGGCACCATCGGTGATGCCGCCCTCGGCCTTGCCGTGCTCACGGGAAGGATCGAAGCGTCCGGCCCGGCCGCTCGTGATGCCCTGATCCGGCGCTATCGCCGGCCTGCCGCACGGCTTGCTCTGGGCCGCCGCCTCGTCGGCGTGGCATCCGCGGCCTGTGACGTCTCCGACGGTCTGGTGGCCGACCTCGGCCACATCTGCCGCGCCTCGGGGGTTTCCGCAACCCTCGAAGCCGCCGCCATCCCCCTCTCCGACGCCGCCGCCGCGGTGCTGGCCGGTGGCAGCGGCCAGCTCGCCGATGTGGTGGAGGGCGGCGACGACTATGAGCTGGTTTTCACCGTTCCGGCCGAACACGTGGCGAGGCTCAGGGACATCGCTCGGGCGGCGGACACCCCGGTGGCCGCCATCGGCCGGATCGACCCCGAGCCGGCCGAACCCGCGGCGGTCGTCCGCCTGGTCGACGCCGCCGGCCGGCCGATGGAGACCAGGCGAGGCGGCTACCGGCACTTCTGAGGGACTGGGCCACCGGGTGGCGGCGAGGCGGGCACGAAGCCGTGGCACCGCGCTTGCGGATGTGGTTGCGAGCCCATTCCTTACGGCATTATTGCAGTGCAAGGATCGCCGGTTGCGTTATGGTGGGGCATCTGGCATGGTCCGGCCGATTTTCGTCTTCTCGGAACGAAAACGCGCACCGCAGGACACCATGAGGGGGTTACCGAGCGCTTCCCGCGGTGCATTCCGATAAAAAGGGGCAACTCATCATGCACATTTTCGTCATCCTGTGCGGTCTGCTCGCCGTCGGGTACGGCGTCTGGGCAAGCCGCGCTGTGTTGTCGGCCAGCGCCGGCTCACAGCGCATGCAGGAGATTTCGGGTGCGGTTCAGGAAGGCGCCGCCGCCTACCTCAACCGCCAGTACACGACCATCGCCATCGTCGGCGTGGTCGTCGCCATCGTCCTGCTGATCATCCTCGACTGGTCCGTGGCCTTCGGTTTCGTCGTCGGCGCCGTTCTGTCGGGTGCCGCCGGCTACATTGGCATGTACATCTCGGTGCGGGCCAATGTCCGGGTCACCGAAGCGGCGCGGTCCGGCCTCGATGCCGGTCTCGCGCTGGCGTTCCGGAGCGGTGCGGTCACCGGCATGCTGGTCGCCGGCCTCGCGCTTCTGGCGATTGCCTTGCTGTACGGGCTGCTGCTGCTGATGGGGGCGGAAGGGCGCGGCCTGATCGATCCCCTGGTGGCGCTCGGCTTCGGTGCCTCGCTGATCTCCATCTTCGCTCGTCTCGGCGGTGGCATCTTCACCAAGGGAGCCGACGTCGGAGCAGACCTGGTGGGCAAGGTGGAGGCCGGCATTCCGGAGGACGATCCCCGGAACCCGGCGGTGATCGCCGACAACGTCGGTGACAACGTGGGCGACTGTGCCGGCATGGCCGCCGACCTGTTCGAGACCTATGTGGTCACCGTGGTGGCGACCATGGTGCTGGGCTCAATCTTCTTCGCCACCGCCCCGATCCTGGCGGACATCATGATGTATCCGCTCGTCATCGGCGCGGCCTGCATTATCGCCTCCATTATCGGCACCTTCTTCGTTAAGCTGGGCCCCAGCCAGAACATCATGGGCGCTTTATACAAAGGGTTCGTGGTGACGGCGCTGATTTCGGCGGTCTTGTTTCTCCCGGTCACATGGATCGTGGTCGGATTCGGTACGGAAATGGTTGCGGCCGGACGAACTTTTAATGGCTGGGATCTGTTTTTCTGTGCAATCACCGGCTTGGTCGTTACCGGGCTGATCATCTGGGTGACAGAGTATTACACCAGTACCGAATACCGCCCGGTCCGCAGCATCGCCGAAGCCTCCAAGACCGGCCATGCCACCAACGTCATCCAGGGCTTGGCCATTTCCATGGAAGCCACGGCCGTGCCGGCGCTGATCATCTGTGCGGCCATCATCGTCACCTACCTGATCGCCGGCTTGTTTGGCATCGCCATCGCGGTCACCGCGATGTTGGCTCTGGCCGGCATGGTGGTTGCCCTCGACTCCTACGGGCCGGTGACCGACAACGCCGGCGGCATCGCCGAGATGGCGGAACTGGAGGCCGACGTCCGCAAGACCACCGATGCCCTGGACGCCGTCGGCAACACCACCAAGGCCGTCACCAAGGGCTACGCCATCGGGTCGGCTGGGCTTGGTGCCCTGGTTCTGTTCGCCGCCTATACCCAGGACATCCTGTTCTTCGCCGAACGTCCGTTGGAGTTTCCGTACTTTGCGGATGTCACCGTGGACTTCTCCCTGTCCAATCCGTACGTGGTGGTAGGGCTGTTCCTCGGCGGGTTGCTGCCGTTCATGTTCGGGGCGTTCAGCATGACCGCGGTAGGGCGTGCCGCCGGCGCGGTGGTGATCGAGGTTCGCCGCCAGTTCAAGGAAATCCCCGGGATCATGGAGGGCACCACCAAGCCGGAATACGGGCGCTGCGTGGACATGCTCACCAAGGCCGCGATCAAGGAGATGGTGATCCCGTCGCTCCTGCCGGTTACGGCGCCGATCGTCCTGTACCTCGTCATGCTGATGATCGGCGGCAAGGAAGCGGCCTTGGCATCCGTTGGTGCCATGCTGCTCGGCGTCATCGTCACCGGCCTGTTCGTCGCGATCTCGATGACCGCGGGCGGCGGTGCCTGGGACAACGCCAAGAAGTACATCGAGGACGGCCACCACGGCGGCAAGGGCTCCGAGGCCCACAAGGCCGCGGTGACCGGCGATACCGTCGGTGACCCGTACAAGGACACCGCGGGTCCCGCCGTCAACCCGATGATCAAGATCACCAACGTGGTCGCCCTGCTGATCCTGGCCGTGCTCGCCCACTGAGCAAGCGGCCGGAACGTCAAGTCAAGAACCCCGGAAGCCTCGGCTTCCGGGGTTTCTTTTCGGGTTCATCGCGGCATGCCGGCGAAGGCGACGAGTGGTTTGATGCCGCGCCGCAGTCCTCAACGAGGAAGGACCGCAATGGCTCCGGTGACCGGCGGATCCGATGTCGGGCACCACTCCCTTGGGGCGCTCCGCCCCGGCAACCGGGTCGCCTTCCCAGCCCCCAGCCACGACGTATTCCCGCATCCGGGCCACGGCATTCTGCCGCTCCCCCTTGGTTTCCCGCGAAGCCCGGGAGTGCAGGGCACCGTTGCCCCCTCAACTCACGCCGCCTTCCGGCAATGAATTTTAGACCGTTTCTTAATCGGTCTCATTGATGCTGCGCAGCGTGCCGGAGCCGGGGTCAGCGGCACGGGCAACGACCGTCGCTGCGGACGGGAGCATGGCCGTCAGGTCCGGCTTCACGGTGGAGATGTCCGATGAAGAACCTCAAGATCATGCACCGGCTGCTGATGCTGGTGGCGGTTGCGGTGATCGGCCTGATGGTCGCGGCCACGGCGGAGATGATCAGCCTTCGGGGCAGCCTGATGGCGGATCGCCAGGACAAGACACGCAACCTTACGGAAGCGGCGTACACCCTGATCGAGCAGTATGCCGCTCTGGAGCGGAGCGGCGCGATGAGCCGGGTGGAAGCGCAGCAGGCGGCCATGGCCGCCGTCGCCAGCATGCGCTACGGCGACAACGACTACTTCTGGATCAACGACTATGCCTCGACGATGGTGATGCACCCCATCGCCACCCACCTGGATGGCCAGGACCTCAGGGATTTCAAGGACCCGGCAGGCACCTATCTGTTTCGCGAATTCGTCGACATCGTCAAGAAGCAAGGCGCCGGCTTTGTTCCCTACGAGTGGCCCAAGCCGGGATTCGAACGGCCGGTGCCCAAGATTTCCTACGTCATGGGTTACGAGCCGTGGGGCTGGATCGTCGGCACCGGCATCTACCTCGATGACGTGGACGCCATCTTCTACGATCGCATAGCTGCCAGCGCGGCTTTCCTGTTCTTGATCATCGCGGTGACTGCCGGCGCGTCGTTCCTGATCAGCCGCAGCATTTCGCGGCCCATCGGCGGCCTGACGGCAGTGATGGAGCGGTTGACCCAGGGGGATCTCGAGACCGAGGTGATCGGCGCCGACCGCCGCGACGAGGTCGGCCAGATGGCGCGCACGATCGCGGTGTTCCGCGAGAGCATGGCCGCCGTCAAGCGGCTGGAAGCCGACCAGGCGCGCCAGCGCGAGGAAGCCGAACAGGCCAGGCGGGCGGACATCGGGCGGCTTGCCGACCTGTTGCAGGAACGGATCGGCGCCATCGTTTCGGGCGTGGGCCGTGCCGCCACCGAACTCCGCGGTTCGGCCGAGGGTATGGCGGCGACCGCCGAGGAGACCTCCACCCAGGCCGAGGTGGTGGTGCGGGCGGCCGACCAGGCTTCGGTCAACGTCCAGACGGTGGCCTCCGCCTCGGAGCAGCTCACCAGTTCGATCCAGGAGATCAGCCGCCAGGTGGCGGAGGCCTCCACCATCACCTCGGGCGCGGTGGAGCAGGCCCACCAGACCAACCTGACGGTCCAGGGCCTGGCCGAGGCGGCCCAGAAGATCGGCAAGGTGGTGAGCCTGATCAACGATATCGCCAACCAGACCAACCTGCTCGCCCTCAACGCCACGATCGAGGCGGCGCGCGCCGGCGAGGCCGGCAAGGGGTTCGCGGTGGTGGCGAGCGAGGTCAAGAACCTGGCCAGCCAGACCGCCAAGGCTACCGAGGACATCACCGCCCAGATCAACGCAGTGCAGGGCGCCACCGGGGAAGCGGTGCAGGCGATCGCCGGCATCGGCGAGACGGTCGGCCGGATCGACGAGATCTCTTCGGCCATCGCCGCCGCGGTGGAGGAGCAGGGTGCGGCCACCCGGGAGATCGCCCGCAACGCCGAGCAGGCGGCCGCCGGCACCCACGAGGTCAGCGACAACATCAAGGGGGTGCAGCAGGCGGCCAGCGACGCCGGCCAGGTGGCGGAGCGGGTGCTGGCCGCCTCCGCCGAGCTCACCCAGCAGGCGGGCCGCCTGGAACAGGGGGTCACCGAGGTACTGGCCGGCATGCGCGCCTCCGCGGACGACAACACCGCCGCAAGCACCACCGCCGAACCGGCGGCCGCGGCCAAGGGAACGGGCCGCCTCGCCGCCTGAACCCGACCCGATCAGGCGGGCAGCCGCCGGGATGCCGGCGGCTCTCGCCCCACGTGACCGGCGGCCGGGGCCCATACCACCCCGGCCGCAGCGCGTTGTGGCTGCTTCACACACCTCCCAAGCGATCATCGCCACTGCTGACAGAGAAGGCGTGATGGGGTACGCCAGGACCCTGTCTCCAGAGAACCGGAGATCGGATGCGCT
>REES01000009.1 GCA_007694935.1 Rhodospirillales bacterium | reverse complement strand
GGCTCGAACCTCACCGCTCCGTTGCGCAGCACGTAGACCCACACCGGCGCAGTGCCGGGGGCCAGGTTCAGTCGTTTCTCCTCGACCAGACTGGGCGGTTCCAGGAACTCGCCGCAGGCACGCCGGCTGATGCCCTGGTCGGCCAACAACTGGTGCAGGTAGGATCGGTGGATGGCGATTGTGCCGTCCCCGAGCGATCGCGCTATGGGGTCGCGCACCATCGTGCTGCCCAGCTTGTCCCCTACCGCCCAAAACACGATCCGGTCGTTGTTCTCGGTCAACCACTCGCTGATCATGTCGCGGGCCAGGTCTGGCGCCGACTGTATTTTGCCGCTCATCCGGCTCAGTTCCGCTGCCGCCTGCCGCACCGGGAGCTTGGGGTCCCAGCCGATCAGGCCGAGACTGCGGGCGATCACCCCGCCGACCAGTGACACCGCCAGCGTCCACACGCCGAACCGGTGGGCGTCAGGGATTGTGAAGTCGTCCAGGATTTGTTTCTGCGCGTCCTTCACCAGTGCCGGTATCTGGTCCCGGTGCTTGCACACCCACTGCAGGTACGGCACGGCCGCGAGCCCGTAGTTGTGCGCCACGCACCCACCATGCAGGGCAGCCCCGTCCAGCCGGCCCATCTCATCACCCATGTACAGCTCGACCAGCCGCGCCCGGTGGGCCTGCGTGATCTGCTGCTGCGAGTAGTCGGTCAGCGGACGGTTGGACGTGACGAACGGCGTCAGGCACCACTCCCCTACGTCGGTCTCGATGCGCGAGCGGGTCAGCTTGGCATCGCCCTGACCGTTGGCCGCCATGTAGCAGATCGCCCCCACCTGCGAGGGTGTCCACTGGGTGATCTCATCGACCAGGTAGGGCACGTTGCGCTGCGCCGAGAGCTGTTTCTCCATGGCGACCAGCGACGAGCGCGCGCCCTGACGCAGCAGGGACGGCGCACCGTAGATAGACAGGGCAATGTCCGCACTCAGGGTCTTGCCGGTGCCTGGGGGGCCTACCAGGGCCACCACGGCGCTGTGGCGGTGGGACAGGTGCAGCAGGGGTGAGCCAAACGCGGCCTGCACGGCGAACTTGTGGGCGGCATACGTCCGGCGGTCGAGGGTGTTGACTGCCGCAACCCAGTCCTCCAGCGATCCACGGGGGTCAGCGGTCAGTTTGGCCACGGTGTTGCGCGACTGCAGCACCACGGGGGCTACGGCGTCGGCGGTCACCAGCCGGTCGCCCAGCACGAACCCGTCCTGGTACCAGCCCAGCGTCTCATGGTAAGGCCGGGCGCCTATCCCGCGGATCGTCTCAATCGTGTATTGGCTGATGTAGGTCACGAACAGTCTCCAGTCCAGCACGGCGCTGGCGAGGTTCTCACGGGCGGCCCACTTCTTGAGGCCGTCGCCGCTGTAGACCTCCTCCTGCGGCACGAAGGCGCGTTTTGTGCGGCCGTCCACGCCACACCACTCCACCAGCAGCGACGAGTAGTCCGGGTCCTGGTCGTGGCGCTTGGCCCGTTCGCGGACCTCGACAATCCAGATCGGCACCTGGGTGATCTTCTTCGGTTTCTCATCGTCGGCCGGACTGAACCACACCCCGCCACTTGAGACCACGAACCGGCCCACCTTGGCCAGCCGCCACGGCTCGTCGTTGGCTGCCTCGGGTGCGGACGCCGCCAGGCTGATCTGCACGGGTGAGGTGATCTTGCCGCGGAACGGACAGCCCTCGCAGCGGTCGGGCGCCAGCTCGCTGAAGTGCTGGCAGGTGGCAGGCCCGGCCGTAGCCTCGGCCTTGCGCTGGGTCTCGGCGTAGTCGTAGCGCGGGTCGCCGGCAGACCACTCGTGTACGTACCGCTCGGCGTCCTCGCACCGGTGCAGCACCGACAACCCGGCTCGCCACAGGGGCTCGGGGACGTTCCCGCGCTGGTCCCGGATGTGGCCGATCTGTGCGCACTTGCGTGCGATCTCCGGGGCGTTGCCTGGGGGCAGCGCAGTCTGCACTGACCACTCGTCGTCCAGCTTGGGGCCGCGCCGGGGGCCCAGCTCGGGCAGGTGGTCGAGAAAGTCCTGTAGCCGGACCCGGGTGTCTGTCTGGTGCAGCAGGCGTACCGGCCGGCTGTCTCCGTTCTTGCGGTTGGACGTGCCCGGCACCCGCAGGATGCGTGCAGCGTCACTGGTGCAGCCCGGGTCATCGACCACGCGCTCGGCCGCCAGCGCCCGCTTGAACCGATCCGCAGCGTCTCGCCACTGGTCCAGGGCCACGGCAGCGTCGAACAGCCAGTAGACGTGCAGCCCACCACCGCTGTGGACCACGTGGGTCGGACGCGGTAACTGGTGCTGCTCGAGCCACTGCAGCAGTCGCGCCATGGCGACCTGCTCGTTCTCGTACTGCTTGCCGGCGCCGCAGTCCAGATCGGCCCACAGGCCCGGCACGTGCGTGGCGTCGGCCGCCAGCCGCCGGTCACCCCGGAACTGGGCGGGTGCGTAGTAAACGTCCCACCCATCGGCATCGAGTTGTTGCGCGAGGATCTCCGCTTGTTCAGCATCGTCTGTAGGAAAGTGCTTGACATTCCCACCCTTGATACCGACAATGAACCTCGTGCCCTGTTGATCGTGTTCACCCCAAACCGCATTAAACATGGCATCTCCACTCAGCCCCCGGTCAAGCGCCGGGGGTTTTTTATTGGCCTAGAACCTGCCGCAAGGCATCGCCCTGACCCAGGCCCCGGGACGTCTCTGCCGGCAGGGTGCCGTCACTCAGCAACAGCTCCAGCCGGTCGTTGGCGTGGAGCAGGTTGAGGAAGGTGTCGGTCTGCAGCAGGGGGGTGTCCTTATCGGGGTCCATCAGTTGCGTGTAGCGGCTACGTGAGACGCCAAGAATACGCGCACCCGACTGTCCGTTCAAGTTGGCCTGCTCCATGAGGGCGCGGTGCTGCCCCAGTAGGGCAGCACACAGTTCGCGGATTTGGTCTTTACTGAACTTCATATCAACCTCCCAGGCCGCCGAGCATCTTGCGAACGTCGGCCATGATGTCAGCGGAACCAGCAGGCGCAGCCTCGGGCG
>REES01000118.1 GCA_007694935.1 Rhodospirillales bacterium | reverse complement strand
CGGCACGAACACCGCCAGCAGCACCAGGGTGGTGGCGATGATCGGGCCGGTGACCTCGCTCATCGCCTCGCGTGCCGCGTCGGCCGGCTTGGCGCCCCGGGCCAGTTTCCGCTGCACGTTCTCGACCACGATGATGGCATCGTCGACCACGATGCCGATGGCCAGGATCAGCGCGAAGAGGGTGATCGTGTTGATCGTGAACCCGATGGCATTGAGAGCCGCGAGCGTGCCGATGAGAGACACCGGAATGGTCACCGCCGGGATCACGGTCGATCGCCAGTTCTGCAAGAAGACGAAAATGACGAGGATGACCAGAACAAGGGCAAGGATCAGAGAGGTTACGACCGCGGCCACGGATTCCCGGACAAAGATCGTGGTGTCGTACAGAACCGAGAATTCCACATCTTCCGGAAACGCCTCCGCGGCCGCCTTCATCTCCGCTCGCACGGCATCGGCGATCGCCAGGGCGTTGGCACCCGGCTGCTGGAACACCGCGACATTGGTGCTGGGGAGGCCGTTCAGCCGGCCGAAGGCCCCATAGCGTTGGGCGCCGAGTTCCACGCGCGCCACGTCACGAATGCGCACGTGGGCGCCGTCGGCCCGAGCGCGGATGATGATGTCCTCGAACTCACGAGCGTCGGCGAGGCGCCCTTGAGTCCGGATCGAGTATTGGAACTGCTGGTCGTCGCGCGCCGGCGGTGCGCCAAGCTGCCCGGGAGCGACCTCGACATTCTGTTCCAGGATGGCGTCGCGAACATCCGCCGGACTGACGCCAAGGCTGGCCATCCGCGGCGTGTCCAGCCAGATGCGCATGCCGTAGTCCAGCGCCCCCAGGATCTCTGCCTCGCCCACGCCGTCCAACCGGCGAAGACGGTCGAGGATGTTGATGCTGGCGTAATTGCTGAGGAACAGGGCGTCCCGGGTCCCCTCCGGCGAGGTCAGATTGACGATCAGCAGCAGCGACGGTTGTTGCGCCTGGGTGATCACCCCCTGGCGCTGTACCTCCGGGGGCAGCAAACCCATCGCCCGGTCCACACGGTTCTGGACATTGATCGCGGCCACATCGGGATCGGTGCCGATCGCGAACGTGACATCAATGGTCAGGCTGCCGTCATCCGCGCTCCGTGATGACATGTACAGCATGCCATCGACGCCGTTCACCATCTCTTCGATCGGTTGGGCCACGGCCAGTTCCACGACCTCGGCATTGGCACCGGGGAAGAACGTGCTGACCTGCACCACGGGTGGCGTGATATCGGGAAACTGCGCGACCGGCAGGGCGGCGACCGACAGCACCCCGGCCAGCACGATCACGACGGCGATGACACCGGCAAAGCGCGGCCTGCGGATGAAGAACGGGCTCATCGCGACGCCCGCACTCAGATGCCCGCGGGCTGGGCTGGAGGACTCTCCACCGGGTCCACCACCATGCCGGGCCGCACCTTCTGCAGACCCTGGTAGATGACCCGCTCGCCCTCGCGGAGCCCATCGGTGACTTCCCAGTGAATCCCGATCCGCTCCCCCGTCTCGATGCGGCGACGCTGCACGGTGTCCTCGTCATCGACGACCATCACGTAAGGGCCAGTCTGGTCCCGCTGAACCGCCGCCCGGGGCACCACCAAGCCCTTGCGGTCTTCTTCGGCCTGCACCACGACGGTGACGAACTGCCCCGGCACCAGCAGCCGGTCCGGGTTGGCGAACTCGGTGCGGACGGTGATGGTGCCGGTGGTGGGGTCGACCCGGTTGTCGATGAAGTCGATTCGGCCGGACTCAGGGTAAGCGATGCCGCCGGGAAGGCGAAGGCTCGGCACGAACAGCGGCGGGTCCGCGCCTGCGCGCTGACGCTCCAGTTGCAGGATGCGGTAGGCGATGAACGTCGGCTCGTCCAACTGGAAGCTGACCTGAATGGGGTCCAGCCGCACCATGTGGGCCAAAGGGCCGCTGCCTGGGCCGACAAGTTCGCCCACGCTGAAAGCGGCCTGTCCGATGCGCCCGGCAAACGGCGCCTTGACCTCGGTATAGTCGAGGTTCAGACGGGCGCGGTCCAGCTCCGCCCGAGCCGCCTGCACCCGGGCATCGGCGCCGCGCTCCTCGGCCACCGCCTGGTCGCGGCGTTGCTCGCTGGCCTCGCCCCGCCTGTACAGGATCTCAGTGCGTTCACGATCCCGGCTGGTGAGTTGGTGGGCCGCTTCGGCCTCGGCCAGCGCCGCTTCCGCCACCTCGACCGCAGCCTGGTAGGGTTCCTGTTCAATGACGAAGAGAAGAGCGTCGGCGTCGACATCATCACCTTCGACGAATGGGCGGTCGATCAGAAACCCTTCCACACGTGCCCGGAAGTCGACGCTGTCCACGGCCCGGGTTTGCCCAATGAATGTGAACTCCGGGCTAATCGAGGCCTCCTCGACGGACGCCACCGTCACGGAAGGCGGCGGAGGCTCCGGAGCCTCCCTGGCGCGCTCGAACTCGTCGCAGGCCGACGCCGGCAGCAGGACGAGAAACAACAGAGACCGGGTCGCCGGAACCAGCCAGTTGCGACGTGTTCGGCGCATGGGCATGTTATGCGACGGTCCCTGTAGCCTACTGTGACATCGACTCCCCTGGCCACCCCGCGGGCGGGAGCCTACCCGCAATTTACGGGACAAGGCAAGGCACGGTCCCTGCCATCACGGGGCCTGCCCTGACCCGGCGGATGCGGACGACACGGACATCGCTCAGCGGACCCGCCTCCCTGAACACCATGACCAGGCCGAAGCGGCCGGCTCTTTCTCCTGTCCATATTGGCCTTCGTTGCGGATTCGCGGTGGGTGTCATGCGGGGCGGCCGAAGGGGCGTTCGATGCCTCAGCGGGCTGCCGCCACGCTGCGGCGCTTCGCATGGACCAAGGCGGCCAGCACGTCGAGGTAACGCCGGGCGAGAACGTTACGATCGTAGTGCCGTGCGACGAAGCCGCGCCCCGCTCCCCCCAGTCGGGCCCTGAGCGCGTCATTGTCGGCCAGCGCTTCCACCGCGGCCACCAACGATTCCGCCGATTCCGGCTCCATCGGCAGGCCGGCGCCGGCACCGAGCACCACGTCGCGGGCCTGTCCCTCCACTCCCATGATGATCGGCCGCCCCATCGCCATGGTCTCGAAGATCTTAGACGGGATGACGGAGGTGAACAGGTCGCATTTCCGTAGATGCACCAGACAGGCGTCGGCGGTGGCAAGAATGGCGGGCACCAGGTCCTTGGGCTGGCGGCCGGTGAACACCACCCTGCCGGTCAATCCGGCGGCCGCGGCTTCGGCTTCCAGCCGCTTCCGTTCCGCGCCGTCGCCGACGTTGAGGAACACGATGTCGTCGCGACCCTTGGCCCGCAGCAACTCCGCTGCCTGCCATGTCACCTCCAGGCGGTGCGCCATGCCGATGGTTCCCACGTAGGCGCAGACGAACCGGTTGCCAAGATCCCAGCGCCGGCGCAGTTCGGCCGTCGCCGGAGCCACTCCGGGCCGATCAGGCGAGAAGAAGTCGAGGTCGACCCCGTTGGTGATGACGTCGATGCGGTCCGCCAGCTCCGGTACGGAAGCGAGGATCCGCTCGCGGTAGCCGTCGCCGACGGCAACGATGCGGTCGGCAGCGCGATACATCCGTTCGGCCATACCCTGGACCAGGCGCAGCAGGAACGGGGCCTTGTCCATGGCGCCGGTGGCGACGATGCTTTCCGGCCAGATGTCGCGGATCTCGAGAACGAACGGTGCGCGCTTCAGCCGCCACACCACAACGCCGGCCCACCCGCAGAAGAACTGCGGCGAGGTGGCCACCACCACGTCGGGTCGCTCCAGCCGCAACGCGCCCAGGGGTGCGCTGAACAGGTAGGACACGTAGTTCGCCATGCGCCGCACGGTTCCGGCATTGGCGGCGAGGAACGTCCAGATGCGAACCACCCGGATGCCGTCAACCATTTCCTGCTGCGGTCTCAGGCGATTGCGGTAGCCGGGAAACAGCACGCCATCCGGGCAGTTGGGGTTGCAGGTCAGCACGGTGACCTCGTGCCCATCCTCGGCCCAACGCCGGCAGTGCTCATACGTGCGGGACGCCGGGGCATTGACCTCGGGCGGGAAGTAGTGGGAGAGGAACAGGATCTTGAGCCGCCGGCGCTTATTGTTCCGACTGTCCAAGGTCGCGGCCGGGCCGGGCACATTGACCAGCGCCGCATCAAGCAGGGCCATCCGCCGGTGATCTCCCGCTGGTTGTGCCGTGTCCCATGACTGGGGCCACGCCGCAGCGGGTATTGAAGCAGTGAAGCTCCTGCAAAACGGTTACCGCGCCGGCCCGGGCCGCCGGGGTCGGTGATCCCGATGCGGATCACTCGGATGTTATTGCCGGATCTCATTCATCGAGGCCGCGCCGCGCCCCACATAAGGCGTTGTCACCGCGCTGTTCGACGGCCATGCAGAGGCGTCCCTGGCCATGCTGATCCGCACCCGGAACGAAAGCGACCCGCTGCCCTCGGAGATCACCCCGCGGTCGGTCTACCTGGACCGCCGCCGCTTCCTGGCGTCGGCCTCCGCCGCCGGCGTTATCGCCGCCCTCGGGTTGGCGGCGCCGCGCGGAGCGGCGCGGGCGGCGGCGACGTTCGCCGACATCGCCCCGTCACCGTTCAGTACCGATGAAGCGATGACCGACTATCGGTCCGTCACCACCTACAACAACTTTTACGAGCTCGGCACCGACAAGGGCGATCCGGCCAGGAACGCCCACCGGCTCCGCACCCGGCCGTGGGCGGTGGTGGTGGACGGTCTGGTGCGAAGGCCGGCCACCATCGACATCGATGACCTGCTGCGCGATTACCGGATGGAGGAGCGGATCTACCGCCTCCGCTGTGTCGAGGCTTGGTCGATGGTGATTCCCTGGGTCGGCTTTCCGCTCGCCGCCTTGCTGGATCGGGTGGAACCGCTCGGCAGTGCCCGGTTCGTCGCGTTCGAGACCCTGCTGGACCCGGAGCAGATGCCGGGGCAGCGCCTTCGCATTCTCGACTGGCCGTATGTGGAGGGGTTGCGCCTGGACGAGGCGCGGCACCCCCTCACCATTCTCGCGGTCGGCCTCTACGGTGAGGTTCTGCCGGGCCAGAACGGTGCGCCGGTGCGTCTGGTGGTGCCGTGGAAGTACGGGTTCAAGAGCATCAAGTCCATCGTCCGGATCAGCCTGACGGAAGAGATGCCCCCCACATCGTGGAACCGTTCGGCGCCACAGGAATACGGCTTCTATGCCAACGTCAATCCGGAGGTGGATCACCCCCGCTGGAGCCAGCGGCGGGAGCGGCGGATCGGCGAGTTCCGCCGCCGCGACACCCTGATGTTCAACGGCTACGGCGATGCCGTGGCCTCTCTCTATGCCGGCATGGACCTGCGGACGTGGTACTGACCGGCGGCGTGGGCGGTGGCGTTCGGCGTCGCCACCCCGTGTCCGACCGGTGGGTACGCTGGATCGCCAAGCCCATCGTGTTCCTTGGGTGCCTGGCGCCGCTCGCTTGGCTCGGCTGGCTCGCGTTCTCCGGGGGCCTTGGCGCCAACCCCATCGAGGCGGCGGTGCGAAGCCTCGGCGACTGGGGGCTGAGGTTTCTGCTGCTGTCGCTGGCGATCACCCCGGCGGCACGGTCGCTCAATCTGCCGGTGCTGATGCGCTTTCGCCGCATGCTCGGGCTGTTCGCCTTTTTCTACGTGTGCCTGCATCTGTTGGCGTACGTGGGCCTCGATCAGTTCTTCGATTGGACGGCCGTTTGGGACGATATCGTCAAGCGCACCTACATCACCGTCGGTATGGCCGCATTCCTGCTGCTGCTGCCGCTGGCGGCGACCTCGACCAAGGGGATGATCAAGCGTCTGGGAAGCAACCGGTGGAAGCGGTTGCACGCTCTGGTCTACCCTGCGGCCATCCTCGCCTGCCTTCATTACATCATGATGGTCAAGGCGGACCTGCGGGCGCCGCTGGTCTATGCCGGAATCCTGATGTTGCTGCTGGGCTGGCGCATCGGGGCGGCGCTCCGCCGCCGCGGCGTCCCGCTGCTCAGGCGCGGGCCGCGTCCTCTCCGCGGATCAGCTTGAGGCCGCCGGCGACGGTGGTGGCGACCAAAGGCAGGTGCCCGCCTACCTCGCCATCGCATTGCACCGGCTCGCTCGTCGCGCCCTCCACGATCACCCGGCGGCCGCGCACGATCCGGACATCGCTCAGCCGATGGAGCCGCCCGAGCGCCATGGCCAGGCCGTAGCGCAGCACCGCGAGCGGACCGGAGCGGAGGAAAAGGCACACCTCGAACCAGTCGACGTCCAGTGATGCGTCAGGCGCGCAGGTGAAGCGGCCACCATAGTAGTGGCCGTTGGCGACCACCACCGACGCCGCCTCGTACTGGCGATCGTCCACGGTGACGCGATAGCGCCGGTAGGGGAAGCGGAATAGCGCCACCATGCCTTCGACGACGAAGCTGAGCTTGCCGAGCTGGCGCTTGAGCCACGGGTTGAGGTGCGCCACCAGGTAGGCATCGAAGCCGACCCCCGCCATCATGACGAATCGGCGGCCGTTGGCGATGCCGACGCACACCGCCTGGGCAGGGCCGCTGACAATGGTCTCGGCGATGGCATGAGCGGTGGTGGGCAGGCGAATCTCGGCGGCCAGAACGTTGGCGGTGCCGAGGGGGATCACCGCGAGCGGCATGTCCGACCCGGCAAGACCGTTGACCACCTCGTTGATGGTGCCATCGCCGCCGGCCGCCACCACCACGTCGAACCGCTCCCCGGCTGCTTCCCGGGCGAGCCGCTCGGCATCCCCGGGCGCACTGGTACGGCGTACCGTGGTGAGCGCACCCAGCAGCGCCAAGTGCTTGATGACGCGGGCGAGCCGCTTGGCAGATCCGGACCCGGCGGCGGGGTTGCAGATGATTAGGACCCGCCGCCGCGCCGGCCGATCCGTTCTCACCGGCAGGTCGGCGCGGGGTTCGGTCTGATCGATCTTCATCAGCATCTCCACCACGATGCGCACCTATACCAGGACAACAATCCGCAGCATATGACAGTCGCGAGACAAGCGCCATAATTTTTGATGACAACCCTCCCGGGAGATAGGCAAGACCGAGTGCCTTTGATTAGGTTTCCGCGCAGCACGTGGTGGTGCGGGGCATGAAGGGGGCGCGTCCGCCGGATCGAGGTTCTGGCGTGCCCCGCCGCGGTTCCTTATCGACCAGACATCAGGACGGTCAGCGCCATGAACGCTCTGTCTCAGAACCGGTTTCGCTTCCGGGCGATCTGGATCTCGGATGTGCACCTCGGCACCCGGGGGGCCAATACCGAACTTCTGCTGGATTTCCTGCGACGCACCGAGTCCGACTACCTCTACCTGGTCGGCGATATCGTCGACATCTGGCGGATGCGGAAGTCCTGGTATTGGGATCAGACCCACAACGACGTGATCCAAAAAATCCTGCGCAAGGCGCGCAAGGGGACCCGGGTGATCTATGTTCCCGGCAACCATGACGAGAGCTTCCGTGACTTCACCCGGCACCGGTTCGGCCGCGTCGCCGTCCTGGACGAGGCGCTTCACATCACCGCGGATGGCAAGCGTTTCTTGGTCATGCATGGCGATCAGTTCGACGGCATCGTCAAGTATGCCAAGTGGTTGGCGTTCGTCGGCGACACCGCCTACAACATGGCGCTCAACTTCAACACTTGGTTCAACCGCTGGCGCCGCCGCCTTGGGTTCTCCTACTGGTCCTTGTCGGCCTATCTCAAGCACAAGGTCAAGAACGCGGTCGAATACATCAGCAACTACGAGACCGCGGTGGTGGCCGAGGCCCGCAGGCGCAAGGTCGACGGGGTGATCTGCGGGCATATCCACTCGGCGGAAATCCGCGAGGTCGGCGGCATCGTCTATTGCAACGACGGGGACTGGGTGGAGAGCTGCACCGCCCTTGTCGAGCACCTGGATGGCCGCCTTGAGATCCTCTACTGGTCGAAACTGTTCGAAGCGGACTTGTCGACGTCCGCGACCGAGGTTGCGGCATGCGACTCG
This sequence comes from Rhodospirillales bacterium, assembly GCA_007694935.1. GTDB lineage: Bacteria > Pseudomonadota > Alphaproteobacteria > Rhodospirillales > Defluviicoccaceae > REEP01. The sequence goes on along the minus strand of REES01000118.1, from coordinate 7,772 downwards.
TCCTTGTCACCGACGCCTGGCTTCCTCAGATCAATGGCGTCGTTCGCACGCTTGAAACTCTGAAGGCGCGGCTCGCTGCCCTCGGCCACCAGCCGCTCTACGTCACACCCGACCGGTTCCGGTCGGTGCCGTGCCCGACCTATTCCGAGATCCGCCTGGCACTGACCAGCCGCCGGGGGGTCGGCGAGAGGATCGACGGACACCGGCCGGAGGCGGTGCACATCGCCACCGAGGGCCCGCTCGGCTGGCTTGCCCGTGCCCATTGCCTGAAGGCCGGATACCCCTTCACCACCGCCTATCACACCCAGTTCCCGCAATACATCCACGCCCGATCCCGGCTGCCGGTGGCTTGGTCCTATGCCGTGCTGCGGCGCTTCCATGGCCGGTCGTCGGCGATCATGGTGGCGACCCGGAGCATCGAGGACGAGCTTCGCACCCGCGGCTTCACCACCCCCATCCGGCGCTGGAGCCGCGGCGTGGATACCGCCCTGTTCCGTCCGCGTGACAAGGGGTTTCTGCCGTTTCCCCGCCCGATCAGCCTGTTCGTCGGCCGGGTGGCGGTGGAGAAGAACATCGAAGCGTTCCTGCGCCTCGACCTTCCTGGCACCAAGGTGGTGGTGGGCGAAGGGCCCGCGCGTGCTGGGCTGGCGGCGCGGCACCCCGAGGTTCGCTTCCTCGGCCCCAAGGTCGGCGAGGACTTGGCCCGGCACTACGCCGCCGCCGACGTGTTCGTGTTCCCGAGCCGGACCGACACCTTCGGCCTGGTGCTGCTGGAGGCACTTGCCTCGGGCGTGCCGGTCGCCGCCTACCCCGTGCCGGGTCCGCTCGACGTCATCGATCATTCCGGGGCCGGTGTGCTGAACCAAGACCTGGGTGTGGCCGTTCGGCAGGCGCTCAGCATTCCGCCGGAGCGCTGCCGGGCTCACGCCGAGACCTTCTCATGGGACCGCAGCGCCGAGCAGTTTCTCGACAACCTGCAGCAGGTCCACTAGCGTCCGCGGTTGCGCCCCGGCGTTGGCCCCGCGGGGCGTGGTATGCTATTGACCGCGCCATGCGTTTCCTGTCCAGCGCCGGCGACTCCGGCTCGAGATCCGCGGGTTTGCGGTGAAACCGTTCAAGAAGCTGCTGGCCCGGTCGGGCACACGGGCTTGGCTCAGCCGCATCGCCGCCGCCTATCTGCGCCTGGTGTACGCCACCGGCCGCTGGTCCGTCCTGGGCGTCGATGCGGTGGATCGGCACTGCCGGTCGGGGCGCCCCTTTATCGCCTGTTTCTGGCACGGCCGGATGCTGCTGATGCCCTATGCTTCTTGGTGCTGGCCTTGTCGTTTCCGCATGCTGATCTCGCGGCATCGGGATGGTCGCATCATCGCCGAGACCATCCAGCGTCTCGGGACCGACACAGTCGCCGGATCGTCCAGTCGCGGGGGGGCCGAGGCCGTACGGGAACTGATCGCCGCCCTGGCTGCCGGAGACAGCATCGGGATCACCCCTGATGGGCCTCGCGGCCCCCGCATGCGGGCGCAGATGGGGGCGATCCGGCTCGCTCGCTGGTCAGGGGCCCCGGTCGTTCCGGTAAGCTTTTCCGCCCGCCGCCGCAAGGTGCTGAGTTCGTGGGATCGCTTCATCGTGATCTTTCCGTTCGGCCGTGGCGTGCTGGCGTATGGCGAGCCGATCTGGGTGCCGGCGGACGCTGGCGTCGAGGAACTCGAAGGATTGCGGTCGTTGCTGGAGCGACGGATGAACGACCTGACGGCGGAGGTGGACCGCATGACCGGCCACACGCCGATTCTGCCGGCGCCGGCAAAGGCACCGGCCGCGGCGTCGGCGGCGGAAACGGAACTGGCGACCGAGGCCAAGTCCGCATGACCGCGCTCGCCGTCTATCGCGCCGCCGCCACCCTTGGCGGTCCGTTGATCCGCCTGTATCTCAGCCGCCGATTGAAGCGCGGCAAGGAGGATGCGGCCCGGTTCGGCGAACGGCTGGGGCGTCCGGGCTTGCCGCGTCCCGAGGGTCGGCTGGTCTGGCTGCACGCCGCCAGCATCGGCGAGGCGGTCTCCGTGCTGCCCCTGATCGATCGGCTGAGATGCCAGTGGCCCGGGCAATCGGTGCTGCTGACCACCGGTACGGTGACGTCGGCGCGACTGATGACCGCCCGGCTGCCGGAGGGTGCCGTGCATCAATACGTGCCGGTGGACCGGCCCGCTTACGTGCGCTCGTTTCTGGCGCACTGGCGTCCCGACCTGGCGGTCTGGGCGGAATCCGAGTTCTGGCCGGTCCTGATCACCGAGACGGCGCGCCTCGGCGTTCCGATGGTGTTATTGCAGGGCCGCGTCTCCGATGCGTCGTTGGTCGGTTGGCGGCGCCATCCGCGGCTGATACGGCAGCTCCTGTCGTGCTTCGAACTCTGCCTGGGGCAGAGCGAGACAGACGCCCAGCGCCTGGCCGTGCTGGGGGCGAGAGCCAGCGCATGCCGCGGCAACCTCAAGCTGGCCGCGCCGGCCTTGCCGGCCGATGCGGCAGAGCTGGCCGAGTTGCAGGCCGCGTTCGGCATGCGGCCGCGCTGGCTTGCCGCCAGCACCCATCCGGGCGAGGAGGCGATTGCCGGCGGTGTCCACCGCCGGGTCCGCCTGTCACTGCCCCGGCTCCTCACCTTGGTGGTGCCACGACATCCGGAGCGGGGGGACGCTGTCGTTCGGGATCTGCGGGGCGCCGGGCTGGTGGTGGCGCAACGAAGCCGCGGGGAACCGGTCACCGATGGCACTGACGTGTATGTCGCCGACACGGTGGGTGAACTCGGTGTGTTCTATCGGCTCGCGCCGGTCGCGTTCATCGGCAAGTCACTCAGCGGTGTCGGCGGCCAGAACCCGCTGGAGGCGGCACAGCTGGGTTCGGTCGTGGTTTACGGGCCCCAGATGGGCAATTTTGTCGATATCTCGGCCCAGCTGTCGGCGGCCGGTGCTTCGATCACCGTGGATGATGAAGAGGGATTGGCGGCAACCGTGCTGCGGCTTCTGACGGACGCCACCGAACGCACGCGCCGGGCCGAAGCCGGCCGGTGCGTGGTGGAAGCCGAGGCCGGCGTGCTGGATGCGGTGCTGGAGAAACTGAAGCCGTTCATGCCGGCATGCCGCGCGCCGGGCGAGGCCGGCGCCGGGGAGGTCCGGCGTGCGCGCGCCTGAGTTCTGGTATCGCACCGATCCAGGCTCGCTCGCGACCCTACTGGCGCCGGCGGCCTGGGCATGGCAGGCCGCGACCGCGCGGCGCTGGCGCCGGGCAAGCCCGTGGACCGCCCCGGTCCCGGTCATCTGTGTCGGCAATGTCGTGGCCGGAGGCGCCGGCAAGACGCCGGTGACACTTTCACTGGGCGAGCGTCTGGCTGCACTCGGTGTTCGAGTGCATTTCCTGTCCCGCGGGCATGGCGGCAACCTTTCGGGGCCGGTGCAGGTGGACCCGGACCGGCACACCGCCGCCGAGGTGGGGGACGAGCCGCTCTTGCTGGCTGCTGCCGCGCCAACCTGGGTCAGCCGTGATCGTCCTGCCGGAGCCCGGGCCGCGGTCGCGGCGGGGGCGGGGGCGGTGGTGATGGACGACGGCTTTCAGAACCCGAGTGTGGCCAAGTCCCTGTCCCTGCTGGTGGTGGACGGCAGGTATGGCTTCGGCAACGGCCGCATCGTCCCGGCCGGACCGCTCAGGGAACCGGTGGCCTCCGCTCTGGCTCGCACCAGCGCGGTGGTCCTGATGGGTCCGGACGAGGCCGGGGTCACCGCCGCCGTCAACCGGCGGCGCCCGGTTCTGCGCGCGCACCTGAAGCCGGGACCGGACGCGTCGGCGCTGGCCGGCCGCCGTGTGCTGGCCTTTGCCGGCATCGGCCATCCGGAGAAGTTCCTCGCAACCCTGCAGGACCTGGGGGCCCGGGTAGTGGCGAGCCGGGCTTTCGCCGACCACCACCGGTATCGAACGGACGAGCTGGCAGCATTGCTGCGCCAGGCCCGCGCGCTGGATGCCCTTCCGGTCACCACCGCCAAGGACGCCGTCCGCATTCCCGAAGGGTTCCGCGCTCGGGTGACGGTGATCCTGGTGGCCGTGGTCTGGGAGGATGCGCCGGCGCTGGATCGCGTTCTGGCCCCGGTGCTGGCACCGGAGTTGGCCCATGCGCGCTAGGCCGAAACCCTGGCTGCTGAAGCTCTGGTATCAGGTCGAGGCGGCAGCGGCCCGCGCGCTGTTCGCAATGCTGGCGGCCTTGCCGCCGCAGCGGGCCTCTGCCCTTGGTGGCCGGCTGGGGCGCACTTTCGGCCCGTTGATCCCCCGCACCCGGGTGGCGCGACGCAACCTCGCCCGCGCCTTTCCCGAGAAATCACGCGAGGAAATCGACACCATTATCCGCGGCATGTGGGACAACCTTGGCCGCACTGTATTCGAGTACCCGCACCTGGACCGCTTCCGCAATATCGATGGTGACCTGGTCGACGTGGTCGGGGTGGAGATCTTCGATCACATGCGCGACGACGGCCAGGCAGGGATCATGATCTCCGCCCACCTCGCCAACTGGGAGCTGATGGGCCTCGCAGCAGCGGCCCGCGGCGCCCCGCTGAACCTTGTCTACCGTGCGCCCAACAACCCGCACATGGCCTGGGTGTTCGAGCTTCGCCGATCCGGAGGGGCGGAGATGGTGCCGAAGGGGCCGGATGGGGCCAAGCGTCTGCTCAAGCTGCTGCGGAGCGGTGCCCACCTCGGCATGCTGGTGGACCAGAAAATGAACGACGGCATCCCGGTGCCGTTCTTCGGCCGCGACGCCATGACCGCGCCGGCGGTCGCCCAGCTCGCGCTGCGCTTCCGCTGCCCGGTGATCCCGGCCCGGATCGAGCGGATCGAAGGGGTGCGTTTCCGCATCACCGTCTTTCCGCCCCTCGACATTGTCTATAGCGGCAACCGCAGCGCCGACGAGCGGGCCCTGATGACCCGGATCAACGCCATGATCGAAGGCTGGATCCGGGAACGTCCGGAGCAATGGTTATGGCTGCACCGCCGCTGGCCGGATTGATGTCACGGTCGCAGGCCGCTCACGCTGTCGAATTGATGCCCGCGCGCATTACGGGTATCCTTCGCTCTGCAATGCCTGGATCGAACGCGCCAATCCGTGAGCCCGTCGCCGCCGATGCGGTGCCGGAAGGTGGCGTCTTCGCGCCGTCGGCGATCGGGGCGGATGGCCCGGCGCTCTGCGACCTGCCGCGGCAGCGGCTGGAGGACATGGCCGTCGCCGGCGCCCAGATCCTGGAATGCTACCGCCTGCTCGGCAAGACCGGCGGCAACGTGGTGGCCGAGGTGCTGCGCGGGCAGGGTGAGTTCTATGAGTGGGATCACTACCCGAAGGGGGATGTGTACGACCCCGAGACTCATGCGCAGTACTATTACCACGCCCATCCGGTCAGCCTGCGCGGCGGGGAGCACGGCCATTTCCACACCTTCCTGAGGTCCAGGGGGATGCCGGCGGATATCTCCCCGGCACCGGTCGCCGACCAACGCGAGCCGCGCGAAGAGGGTGATGCGCTCAGCCATCTCATCGCCATCTCGATGGATGCCCACGGACGGCCGGTCCGGCTGTTCACCACCAACCGCTGGGTCACCGGGGAGGTCTGGTACCGGGCGGCGGATGTCATCCGGATGCTGGATCAGTTCCGGATGGACCTCGCCTATCCGTCGTTGCCCACCAACATCTGGATCAGTGCCATGATCCGCCTGTTCCGCCCGGAGATCGAGGCGCTGATCGAGGCAAGGGATGCTGCGATGGCCGCGCATCATCGGCCGGGTGGTGATGCCGAGGCTTTCGAGGACCACAGCCTGGAGGTGGTCTCGGTTCTGGACATCTCGGTGGACCGCCAGATCGGCCGGGTGCATGCGGCGTTGGGCGCTCCCGGCGACGGCTGAAGCAGCGCCGCTACAGCACGTCGAAGGCGAGCCAGCCGCCGGTGGCGGCCAGCGGTGCCACCAGCCAGGGCGGCAGCTTCCACACCGCCACCAGCGCGAACGCCACCAGCACGAAGGCGAGATGCTCGGGTTCATGCACGGTGGCGGTGAACACCGGGTCGTACAGCGCCGCCAGCAGCAGCCCCACCACCGCGGCGCTGACCCCGGCAAGACTGGTGCGGACCTCCGGCGCCGCGCGCAGCCGGCTCCACGCCGGCATCAGCCCGATGACCAGCAGAAAGGAGGGGGCGTAGATTGCCAGAAGCGCGATCACGCCGCCAAGAACCCCGCCGAGTCCCGCTGCCATCGTGGTGCCGAGGTAGGCGGAGAACGCCAGCAGCGGGCCAGGCAGCGCCTGGGCGGCGCCATAGCCGGCGAGGAATGCATCCTGGCCGACCCAGCCGGGCGGCACCACCACCGCCTGAAGCAGCGGCAGCACCACATGGCCGCCGCCGAAGATGAGGGCGCCGGCCCGATAGAAGCCGGCGATCTTGGCAATCAGGTCATCGCCGCTTACCCAGGCCAGCAGCGGCAGGCCGGCCAGGGCGGCGACGAACACCACGAGAGCGGCAGTCGCCAACCACCTGCCGATCGGCACCCGGAAGCCGCCGCCGCCGGCGCCCGGATCCGCCGGCAGCAGCAGGCGCCCGGCCGCCGCACCTCCGACGATCGCCACCACCTGGCCCACCGCCATGCCGCCGGCCGCGGCCGGCCACAGCAGGACGAGCACGGCGGCGGCCAAGGCCAGGCTGATGGTCGTTGCCGTCCGGCACAACGTGGTGGCCATCTGCCACAACGCCATGGCGACCACCGCCACCGCCATCGCCTTGAGTCCGAACAGCCAGCCGCTGGCTTGGGCGCCGCCGGCAACTGTCACCCCATAGGCGAACAGGATCATCAGCACGGCGGAGGGCAGGGTGAAGCCACACCAGGCGGCAACCGCACCGGCAAGGCCGCCGCGGGTGAGGCCGATGGCGATTCCCACCTGGCTGGAGGCCGGCCCGGGCAGGAACTGGCACAGCGCCACCAGGTCGGCATAGGCAGCATCGTCGAACCACTTGCGGCGGCCGACGAACTCCGTCCGGAAATAGCCGAGGTGGGCGATCGGTCCGCCGAAGGAGGTGAGGCCGAGGCGGAGGAAGATCAGGAACAGCGACAACGGGCGGGTGTGACCGGCAGCCGCGGCGGCGGCGGCTGGCGTGGCAACCCGGTCGGTCATCCGAACCGGCGCCGGGCTCTCAGCGCGGCACTCAAGGTGCCGTCGTCCAGGTAGTCCAACTCGCCGCCCATGGGGACGCCGAGCCCGAGGCCGGACAGCACCACCCCGGTGCCGGCCAGCCGGTCGGCGATGTAGTGGGCGGTGGTCTGACCCTCCACGGTGGCGTTGGTGGCGAGGATCACCTCCCGCACCGCCGGATCGCCGGCCCGGGCCACCAGTGACGGGATGGCCAGGTCGTCGGGGCCGATGCCGTCCAGCGCCGAAAGGGTGCCGCCCAGCACGTGGTAGCGGCCGCGGAAGCTGCCGCCCCGTTCCAGCGCCCACAGGTCGGCCACGTCCTCGACCACGCAGATGACGCTGTCATCCCGGGCGGGGTCTTTGCAGATGGCGCAGGGATCGGAGGTGTCCAGGTTGCCGCAGCGGCTGCAGGTGCTGACCCCGTCGCGGGCGGCGGTGAGCGCCCGGACCAGCGGTTCCAGCACGGTATCCCGGCGTTTCAGCATGAACAGCACGGCCCGGCGGGCCGACCGCGGCCCCAGCCCCGGCAGCCGCGCCAGGCTTTGGATCAGCGCGTCAATCTCGTTCATCT
>REES01000122.1 GCA_007694935.1 Rhodospirillales bacterium | reverse complement strand
ACGTCCGCCGCTGGGCGGCCCGCCGGGTCGGTTCCCATTCGGCATGATGCTGATCGAGCGGCTCGTCCATCCCCGTTCGGCCGCACGGATTCAGGCCTGCGGCTTTGCCGCACCCGGCTCCTCCTGCAGGTCACCCGCGTCAGGTCCGCAGATCGGGTCCATTCGCCGAGGGACGTTCGGACGAGAAGCGATCCGGACGCCGCGCCCGTGCACGACTCGCGCCTGCGTGACTGAAGTCCGGGAGCCCGGAAGAAAGGGAAGCGACGCCCGAAACCGGGCGCCGCTTCCAAGATATGGCCAGCCATCGGGGGGCAAGGGGGGGAAGTTGGGCTGGCCATTGTCGAGGGTGCGCCACATCCGCGATGGGAATCCGGGTCTGACCGGATTCTACCGCGGCGAGATCAGCTGCCACGGCGCAGCGATGATCTCGGTCAATGGAACACCATCGGGGTATGCCGGTTCCCCATTGCGCCAGCATTTTTTTGAGGACTGTGTCAAACCGGGATGTCTTGACGACCTGTCCGGGCCATCGCCAGAACAGGCGCGAGGTGGGAATCCAGCCGGCGCATGGCGACGTCCCAGTGATAGGTGCGTTCGACCAGGGCCCGACCGGCCCGGGCAAGCCGTGCCCGTTCCTCGGGGTGGCGCATCAGGTTGAGGCATGCTTCGACCATGCCCGCGGAATCGCCGGCCACGGCCAGATGCCGGCCGGGCACCGCTTCGATTCCGCCCGCGGTCGCCGGCGAGGCCACTACCGGGACCCCCAGCGCCATCGACTCCAGGATCTTGTTCTGGACCCCCCGGGCGATGCTGAGCGGCGCCACCGAAACGGCGCACCGCGACAACAGCGGTCGGACATCGGCAACGGTACCGGTGACCTGAACACCGGGGCGAGTCGCCAGGGCTCGGATGTCCCGAGACGGTTCGGCCCCGATAATGGTGAAGCTGGCGGCGGGGCGCACCGCCTGGATCCGCGGCAGAACCCGGTCGCAGAACGCGAGGACCGCCTGCTGATTGGGGAAATAGTCCATACGGCCGACGAAACCGATGGCATCGGGATCATACGGCGCCTCGGATGGCGCGAAATACGCAAGGTCGACGCCATTGGGGAACCATCCGGTGGCCGTGGCCGCAGGCAGGCCGTAGCCTCTGAGCGTGGCCAGCTCGGCCGGGGTGATGCAAAGGCACAGGTCGAACGACGCTGCGATCTCGGCCTCGGCCCGCTCTAGCTTGCGTCCCTCCAGTCGATAGCCGAAGGACAGCGGCCACCGGCGGGCGCCCGCCACCATCAGCCACTTCTGGGAGTCCATGTCGACGAAGTCCATCACCCGCGGGCACCCGCGCAGCTCTGCCACGTACGGGGCAACCGAGGAGCAGTAAGCGAATATCAGGTCGAACGGCCGTGCCGATGCTTCCCGGCGGATGCCGGCGGCCAGTGCAGGACTGTAGAAGTAGCCCATGGAGGAGGGCTCGGGGGTTGCGAGGTTCCGGGCCATCCGGGCGATGGCCGCAGTCCGGCCGATCGGGCCGGAGAGCACGTCGCACCCCAGTTGTCTCAGGCCCTCGACCGCCTCCCGTTCAGCCGGTGACCGGGTCGGCGCCGCCACCACGACCTGATGGGAGCGGGCCAAGTGGCGGATGATGTGATAGGCCCGGACCCGGGCGCCGTCGGTGGGCGGATAGGGCATCCGGTGACAGACGAACAGGACTCTCATGGTCCGGCGGTTGCCTTGGCGGCCAGCCCCCGGACCAAAGGGAGCCCCGGGTGGCGCCCGTGGGCCGGCTCAAGGCTGCCACCGATGACGGAATCGACGACGGAATCAGTGTGCACCCAAGTTCCACTCATACAGGGCTCTCCACGGCCGCCTTATGACCCAAGAGTGTAAGGAATCGCCGACTCCTGTGTAAAAATTTCTGACACTCCGGGGGGCCTTTCCGCCGCCTTCATAAGCTTCTGACAAAAAAGCAAAATCTCCGTTGAGATGGTTGCCGGTGCGAGTCGGCGGGACGGCGGCGGCCGCCCGACGGGAAAGCGTGCTTTACACGCACGCACCCATGGGTTGCGCCCCATTTTCATAACTCATTGATATTATTCTGTTCTGCCAGATTGGCACCAGTGTGCTTCATCCAAGCTTAGCTGGTTCCCCAACTGGGCCCGTTCGAGAGGATAGCATGACCCTGCGAAACAAGATCCTTAACAGCGTCGCGACCTTCGCCCTTGTCGCGGCGATTGCCGGCACCGCCGGTGCAGCCGCGATCACCAGTGGCGCAATCAAGATCGAGAAACACCAAGTCACCAGCTTCGCGAACAATGCCTTCTTCAACACCCAGCCGTACGATGCCATCTGGAACCAGCTGCTACCGGCAACGGTCAGCATCGCCGCACCGGCCCCCGGATTCGCGCGGCAGCTTGCCTTCAGCTTCGTCTACCAGGAGGCCGGCTGGTAGAACAGCTTCCAGTGGACCGGCGGCGCGGGTGACGGCACGATCACCGCCGGGGACGGCTCGGCAAAGGCGGCAAATCGTCGCCCGCAGCAACCCCGGAGACGACCGTCCCGCCGCGGCGCGGCGCCGTGCGACCTGCGGCGGACGGTGGCCATCGAGCCGTCCGCTGCTGTTTTCAGGCGTCGCCGAGGCGGCCGCGGTCGGCCTGGTTTTCCCGCCACTGCATCCAGGCGCCCACCGCCTGCATCACCGACTTGCGTGCAAGGTGGGCGGCCAGACGCCAGGGCGGCATCCGCAGCCAGTGGGCGCGCATGTAGAGCAACAGCGCCGCCATGCCTCGGACGTCGCTGGCGTGGTCGGGATGGCCGGGCAGCAGCAGCCTGGGAGCGGCCCGGTCCATCAGGGCGCGCACCGCCGCCGGCGGCGCCGAGCCCGCGATCTCCCGCTCCACCCCGTCCGGCACCTCGGTATCGAGGAGCGCGCGCGCATAGCGAAGCGCATAGAACAACGGGCGATCCAGCTGGTGCTCGCGTGCCCGCCCGACAAGGCCCTCCCAGAACCCCGACTCGCCGCCGAAGTGGCGCAAGAGGTCGGCGATGTCGACGAGGTCCCGGATGGCGAAGTTGAGGTCGCCGTCCTCGA
>REES01000042.1 GCA_007694935.1 Rhodospirillales bacterium | reverse complement strand
GAACCGGGGCGGCAACCATCATCCCGGTGACATTCTCCGGGGACGCGGTGCTCGCGCAGGCGCCGGGCGAGGCGGCGTCGGAACCCGCTCCGGCTGAGGTTCACCCGGGGGGGACGGCGCCGGCGGCGGATGCACCGTCGGTCGAGCCCGCCGCGACGTCAGTGCCGGCGCCCGACCCGGCGGCAGTCGCGGCCCTGCTGGAACGCGGGAACGCGATGCTCGACCGCGGCGACGTGGCCTCGGCGCGCCTGTTCTTTCGGCGAGCGGCGGAGGCCGGAAGCCCCGAAGGTGCCCTGCTGATGGGCGCCAGCTTCGATCCGCTGACCTTCCGGCGGCTCGGCATCCGGGGGATCCGCCCCGACGTCGCCGAGGCGATCGCCTGGTATCAGGTGGCCCTGGAGCGGGGCGGCACCGATGCCGACTCGCGCCTCGCGTCGATCCGGCGGTGGCTGGAGGGACGCGCCCGGGACGGTGATCCGCAGGCACGGCAACTCCTCGACTCCTTTCGCTGACGGCGCGGTCGGGGGTTCGTACCCCCACAGCAGTCCTGTCGATGCGTGTTCGGCAAGGTCACGCGTGCGTGGGGCCGTGGCGCCGCCGCATGCGACCCAACGCGACCCTTTTCCCGACTCGAAAATCGCATATATTCGAAGTGAGCGGCGTCAGAGGCCCATCCGGGTTCAAACAGGGGATGGCGGGTCATCGTGAGGAACGGGTTGACGGCACCATGAGCGATCCGCGGCAACCGAAACCGCCCGGGGTACCGGCGACGGGCGTTGTCACGAAGGTGCGGCCGAAGACCAAGAAGCCTTCGATGTACAAGGTGCTGATGCTGAATGACGACTACACGCCGATGGAGTTCGTTGTTCATGTTCTTGAGCGCTTTTTCAGTAAGAGCCACGAGGAGGCGGTTCGCATCATGCTTCACGTCCATCATCGCGGCGTCGGCATCTGCGGGGTGTTCACCTACGAGGTGGCGGAAACCAAGGTCAACCAGGTAATGGGGCTGGCACGCCAACATCAGCACCCCTTGCAGTGCACGATCGAAAAGGACGGAACCGACGACGAGGGCTGAGCCATGCTGTCGCGAAACCTTGAACAGACCCTGCACCGCGCGTTGGCCCTGGCGACCGAAGGGCGGCATGAATACGCCACCCTGGAGCACCTGCTGCTGGCGCTGACGGAGGATGAGGAAGCGGTTCCGGTGCTGCGGGCCTGCGGCGTCGACCTCGACCAGTTGCGCCAAGATGTTGCCGACTTCGTCAAGAACGAGCTCGACAGCCTGAAAGTGGCCAACGCCAGCGACCCCAAGCCGACCGCCGGATTCCAGCGGGTGGTCCAGCGCTCGGTCATTCACGTACAGTCTTCCGGCCGCGAGGAAGTGACGGGCGCCAATGTTCTGGTCGCGCTGTTCTCCGAGCGGGAATCCCACGCCGTCTATTTCCTGCAGGCCCAGGAGATGTCCCGTCTGGACGCGGTCAACTTCATCGCCCACGGCATCGCCAAGGTGCCCGGCGAGGGGCGGCGGCGGAGCGTTCATGGGGCGGAGGAGGAAACGACGACCGAGAAAGTGGTGCGAAAAGGGCACGAGGCGCTGGAAGCCTATTGTGTCGACCTCAATCGCAAGGCCGCGGAAGGCCGCATCGACCCCCTGATCGGCCGCGACGCGGAGATCGAGCGGACCATCCAGGTGCTGTGCCGGCGCAGCAAGAACAACCCGCTCTACGTCGGCGATCCCGGCGTCGGCAAGACCGCCATTGCCGAGGGGCTGGCACGGCGGATCGTCATGGGGGAGGTCCCCCAGGTGCTGCATGATTCGGTGATTTTCGCCCTGGACATGGGGGCGCTTCTCGCCGGCACCCGCTATCGCGGCGACTTCGAGGAGCGGTTGAAGAACGTCATCTCCGAGATCGAGCAGACCCCGGGGGCGATCCTTTTCATCGACGAGATCCATACGGTGGTGGGCGCCGGCGCCACCAGTGGTGGCTCCATGGATGCGTCCAACATTCTCAAGCCGTCGCTGGCCTCGGGCACCCTGCACTGCGTCGGCTCGACCACCTACAAGGAGTACCGCAACCACTTCGAGAAGGACCGGGCGCTGGTCCGCCGGTTCCAGAAGATCGACGTCCACGAGCCCTCGGTGGAGGACACCGTGCAGATCCTGCGCGGTCTCAAGCCGTACTTCGAAGCCCACCACCACGTCCGCTACACCGCGGAGGCGATCCGCTCGGCAGTGGAACTTGCCGCCCGCTACATCAACGACCGCAAGCTGCCGGACAAGGCGATCGACGTGATCGACGAGGTGGGTGCGGCCCGGATGATCCTGCCGGCGCATCGGCGGCGGACCACGGTCACGGTGAAGGACGTGGAGGAGATCGTCGCCAAGATCGCCCGCATCCCGCCCAAAAGCGTCTCGTCCGACGACCGCAAGGTGCTGCAGACCCTGGACCGCGACCTCAGGACCGTGGTGTTCGGCCAGGACCGGGCCATCGAGGCCTTGTCCAGTGCCATCAAGCTTGCCCGGGCCGGCCTGCGGGAAGCGGAGAAGCCGATCGGCTGCTACCTGTTTTCCGGGCCCACCGGGGTGGGCAAAACCGAGGTGGCCCGGCAGCTCGCCCATCTGCTCGGCATCGAGCTGGTCCGCTTCGACATGTCCGAGTACATGGAGCGGCACACGGTGTCGCGCCTGATCGGCGCCCCGCCGGGGTACGTCGGCTTCGACCAGGGCGGCCTGCTGACCGATGCCATCGACAAGCAGCCCCACGCGGTGCTGCTCCTGGACGAGATCGAGAAGGCGCATCCCGACCTGTTCAACATCCTCCTGCAGGTGATGGATCACGGCAAGCTCACCGATCACAACGGCAAGTCGGTGGATTTCCGTAACGTCATCCTGATCATGACCACCAATGCCGGGGCGGCGGAACTGGCCAAGCCCGCCATCGGCTTCGAGCGGGAGGAACGGATCGGCGACGACAGCGAGGCGATCGAGCGGACGTTCACGCCGGAGTTTCGCAACCGGTTGGATGCCGTCATCCCGTTCGCCAGCCTGTCGCCGGAGGTGATCGACCGGGTGGTGGACAAGTTCGTGATGCAGCTCGAGGTCCAGCTGGCCGATCGGCAGGTCACCATCGAGCTCACCGAGGAAGCGCGCCGCTGGCTCGGCAAGCGGGGGTTCGACCAGCGGTTCGGGGCGCGGCCGCTGGCGCGGGTGATCCAGGAACATATCAAGCGGCCCCTGGCCGAGGAGCTGCTGTTCGGCCGGCTCGCCAAGGGCGGCGTGGTGCGGGTCCTGATCCGGGACGAAGTCATTGCCTTCGAGTACCCGGAAGGGAAGGTGTCGCCAACCCCGCCGACGCCGCCGGGGCGCAAGGGCCGTTCCAAGCAGCCGGCGGAGGCCCGGTGACGGCCCGATGACGGCCCGATGACGGATTGAAGGCCGCTGCACCGCCGGCGTCGCGGACTCTGCGGGCGCCGCGCGGCGCATGGGCTTGCGGCGGCAAAAGGGGGGAGAATGCTCAACATTTTTCTCGAGGGCGTCCGTGTCCTCGACCTCAGCCAGTACCTGCCGGGTCCATTCGCATCCCGCCTGCTGGCGGACATGGGGGCGGACGTTGTCAAGGTGGAACCGCCGGGGGGCGAGCCGGGTCGTCGGCTCGATGCCAACGGCCGGGAAACCGTTTCCCCCTATTATCATGTGGTCAATGCCGGCAAGCGCATCGTCGACCTGGACCTGCGCTCGGAGGCGGGACAATCCACACTGTGCCGGCTGGTGGAGTCGGCGGATGTGCTGCTGGAATCCTTCCGCCCCGGGGTGCTGGAGCGGCTTGGCTTCGGCGAGCACCGGCTCAAGGCGCTCAACCCCAGCCTGGTGCACTGCGCCCTCTCCGGCTTCGGGCAGACCGGTCCGCTCCGGCTGGTTTCCGGCCACGATCTCAACTATGTCGCCGTGACTGGCGCCCTGGACGCCACCGGCACCGCCGAAACGCCGGTGATCCCGTTTCCGCCGATGTCCGATCATGCGGGCGCCCTGATGGCGGTGATTTCGGTTCTGGGGGCGCTGATGGCCCGGGCCCGGGGCGGCGGTGGCGCCTATCTGGATGTCAGCCTCAGTGAATCGCTGATGTTTCTCCAGGAACTGGCGTTCGCGTTCGATGCCAAGCGCGGCCGGGGGCTGCTGACCGGCGGGTCCGCCTGTTATCAGATCTACCGCACCGCCGATGGCCGCTTCGTCACGCTGAGCCCCCTGGAGCCCAAGTTCTGGGCGAACTTCTGCAACGCGGTGGGGCGCCCGGACTGGATTCCCCGGCAGTTCGAGCCGGTGCCGCAACGCGCCCTGATCGCCGACGTGGCGGCGCTGATCGGCTCCCAGCCCCTTGCCCACTGGGAGAGCGTGCTGACGGACGCGGATTGCTGCTACCAAGCGGTGATCGATCATGCCGAGGTCCGGGTTCATCCGCATGTTCGGGCGCGCGGCCTGGTCGGCAACCTGGGTCGGGACACCGAAGTCCGGACACCGATCATCGTCGATGGCCGGCCTCCACCCTCCCGCCGGGAGGCAGTGTTCACCGATGCCGAAGCGGTCATCGGGACGTGGAAGCCGGCCTGAGGCTCGCGTCGCGGCATCCCGCCGCCGAGGCCCTCCTGCGGACTCAGCCGCAGACGGCGGAGTCTGAGCCGTCGGCCTCGGCCAGCGTGCTGCGGAACGGCATCTCCGCGGCGTAGCCGGCCATTTCCTCCGCGACGGCCGGACGTTCCCGCCCCAGGTAGCGTTCCAGCGCGGCGCGGAAGCCGGGATCGGCGACCCAGTGGGCGCTGAACGTTGGCACCGGCCGGTAGCCGCGCTGCACCTTGTGGGGTCCTTGTGCCCCGGCCTCGACCCGGTGGAGGTGGTGGGCGATGGCGAAATCGATGGCGCGGTAGTAGCACGCCTCGAAGTGCAGGAAGCGATGGCTTTCCAGGCATCCCCAGTAGCGCCCGAACAGGGCGTCCGGGCCCCGCAGATTGAGGGCGCCGGCCACCGGCTCGCCGGCGGCCGAGCGGGCGAGGATCAGCACCACCCGGTCTCCCAGGCGCTCGCCCAGCAGCGAGAAGAACTTCCGGTTCAGGTAAGCCTGACCCCATTTGCGGTCATGGGTGTTGGCGTAGAAGCGATGGAACGCATCCCAGTGGCCCTCCGCGAGGGCGTTGCCGGTGAGCGTCTCGAGGGTGATGCCGGCCTCGGTGGCGGCGCGGCGTTCCTTGCGGATCGCCTTGCGCCTGCGGGCGGTGAGATCGGCGAGAAAGCCGTCGAAATCGCCATAGCCGCGGTTCAGCCAGTGGAACTGGTAGCCGATCCGCGGCAGGAAGCCCGCCGCCTGGAACCGGTGCCATTCCGCCTCGGTGGGAAAGGTCACATGCACCGATGAAACGCCGAGGTTGGCGGCCAGCCGCACCAGGCCGTCGGCCAAGACATCGGCCGTCCCCGCCGGCGCATCGGGGCGGACCAGCAGCCGCCGTCCGGTCACCGGCGTGAACGGCACCGCTGCCTGAAGCTTCGGGTAGTATCGTCCTCCGGCCCGTTCGTAGGCGTCCGCCCAGGCCCAATCGAACACGTACTCCCCATAGGAATGGCTCTTGAGATAGAGCGGCACGCAACCGGCAACCCGGCCGTCGTCCTCCCGGGCGACCAGGTGGTGCGGCAGCCAACCCCGCCGCGGCGCCACCGAACCGCTGTCCTCCAGCGCCGACAGAAAGGCGAAGCTGACGAACGGGTCCTCGGGACCGGCCGCGGCATTCCATGCCGCGGCACCGACATCATGGATGGACGCAGCGGTCTCCAGCGTCAGGGTCTGGGTTCCATCGGGCATGGCAGGGCGCTCTGAAACGGTTCTGAGGCCACACGGTTCAGGGGACGGTCGGCCGCCATCCCTACAAGGGGGCCGGCAGCGCCGGGTTCAAGGGCCGAGACGACGGGCGCCGTCGGCGTGTCGATGGCTACCGGGGTGGCCGGATGCCGTCATAGGGACGCCCCGGCGCCGCCTGCAGGTCGCGGCGGCGCTGGTCCACCCGCTCCAGGGTGCGGTCGATCCAGGCCCGCTGGAACTCGAGACCGCGCCGCTCCCGTTCCAGCTCCGCCTCGCGGCCTACCGGCCGATGCCGCCGGTCCGGCAACTCGTCGCGGCGCAGCCGGGCACGCACCTCGGTCTCCCCCAGTTCCCGCTCGATCATTCTCAGCCGGGAGTCGATCGCCTGCCGTTCCGTTACCAGGCGACTGCGGGTGAGGTCGAGGTCGGTCGCCCCGTCGGCTCCGGGAGGCCGCAGGACCGGTCCAAAGCGGTCCGGCGGCACCCGGTCGAAGCCACCGTCAACAATGTCGGCGTCGTCGGGTGCCGTCCTGGCGATCGGATGCGGTGGCTGGGTGTGACGAAGATCGTGGATCGTCGGCGCGCGCTCGCAGCCCGTGGTTCCAAGAGCCAACGCCAGTACGAGGCCGGCACCCAGGCAGAATCGTCGGCCCGGCCCCGCGGTCACCGGCAGGTCGAGGCAGCCGTCAGCGTCGCCATGCGACGGTCGCTGTGACGGTCGGGCAGGGCGGCGAGCAGGCGGCAACGGGGATCGGCCGACCGGTCGACGCTGGACGTGGCGGCCGACCAGACGTCGTAGGAGGTCGACCCGTCGGACCATGGGTTCTGGTCGGAACGAGCGGCGAGAGCGGTGGTCGCCCGCTGGCTGGGCGCGTGGCGGCAGCCGTACAGCGCATGGATGCGCTTCACGTACTCCTGGGTCTCACGATACGGCGGGACCCCGCGGAACCGCTCGACCGCCCTCTCGCCCGCGTTATATCCGGCAAGCGCCAGCGTCAGATCCCCATTGAAGTTTCGCAGCAGCCAGCGAAGGTAGGTCATGCCGCCACGGATGTTCTGATGCGGATCGAACGGGTCGCGCACGCCGAACCGGGCCGCGGTTTCCGGAATAAGCTGCATCAGACCCTGCGCGTTCTTGGGCGAAACCGCCTTGGTCTGGAAATTGGACTCGACCGCGATGACCGCCAGCACGAGGCGCGGATCCAGCTCGAACTTGGGAGCCAGATCGCTGACGATGGAGCGCACCCACTCGGGCGCGGCCCGCTCCACGTCGCGGCTGGGGGTCGTGCGGGCACAACCCTGCGTAGACCACTCCCGAAGCCAAGCGTCGTCCCGCGGTGCAGTATCACCCAGCTGTGGGCCTGCGCCGCGTTTCAACTGCACGGTGATGCGGCCGTCCTCGCTGCGGGTCAGCTGCCCGCGCTTCCACTGGGGTTCCTGGGCGCGGACGGAGCCCAATGGTTCGTCCGCCATGGTGGGCGATGCTCCCGCCGCCATCAAGGCAATGCCGGCTGCCGCGGCGGCTACGAACACGTATGTTGACGCTTTGCGCAGTTGTCGTCGCATTGTCGGCCTTTGATCTGTCACCACGACTTCCGGTCCGGCTCTGCAACGGCGCCCGGCTTGCTCCGCCGATGGTGATCAGATTCTTGACCCGGCACCCCCTGAGGCATGCGGACATACAGCAGCCCTCATCCCGCTGCCGTCGATACCATGCGGGAGATGGCCGCCATATTCAACGGCTTTTCGTCGGCCGACCGGCGACGGCAGTGGGCACCGGTCACTCGCCGCGGATGCGCCGATGCATCACCCGCTCGGCCAGCGCCAGCAGCACCAGGATCCCTACGGCAATGGCGGTCGCGGTGGCGGCATGCGGGTAGAGGCCGAGCCCGCAGGCGGCGCCGATCGCCCCCACCACCCAGACGCTGGCACCGGTGGTGGCCCCGCGGACGCGGTCGTCGCGGTGGAGGACACCGCCCATGGCGATCAGCCCGATGCCGGCGGTGATCCCCTGGAGCACACGGGTCGGATCGACGAAGGCACCGCCGGTCACACCGTCGCCGTAGGCGATCGCCAATTCGACGCCGAGCAGGGTGAACAGGGCGGTGCCGGTGGAGATCAGCATGAAGGTGCGAAGGCCCATGGTCTTGCGGCGGAGTTCCCGGTCGATGCCGATGATGCCGGCGAGCACCGCGGCCGAGCCGAGGCGGAGGATCATTTCGATGGTGTCGATCGGCATGTCCATGGGCTCGTTACTCGTTTCCTGCGTGCGGCACCGGCGGTCGGGGCGAAGGTGGCCTTGCTCGCGAGCTCAGCCGCTCTCCGCATCTCCAGCCCGGGGCAGCGGGGTGTCGGGCGCGAACCAAGCGAGGGTGCGGGCGAGGTCCACGACCCGTCCGATCACCAGCAGCGTCGGTGCCGACCGGTTCATCGCCTCCAGCTGGCGCGGAAGATCGCTGAGGGTGGCGATCAGGGTCTGCTGGTCCGGCCGGGTGCCGTTGATGATCGCCGCCGCCGGTGTGCCGGGGGGCAAACCATGGCGGATCAGCTGATGGCAGATCGTTCCGGCGCTGGTCCGCCCCATGTACACCACCAGCGTGGTGTCGGGATCGGCAAGGCGGGGCCAGTCCAGCACCAGCGGCTGGCCGTCCTTGGTGTGGCCGGTGACGAACCGCACCCCGTGGGCGAGGTCGCGGTGGGTGAGCGGGATCCCGGCGTAGGCGCTGCAGGCGGATGCCGAAGTGACACCGGGCACCACCTCGAAGGCGATGCCGGCCGCCGCCAAATGACCGGCCTCCTCACCGCCGCGGCCGAAGGTGAACGGATCGCCCCCTTTCAGGCGCACCACCCGCCGCCCCGATCGGGCCAGCCCAACCAGCAGGTCATTGATGTCCGCCTGCGGCATATGGTGGTTTCGCGCCACCTTGCCGGCGAAAATGCGGGCGGTGCCGGCGGGAATCAGCGCCATGATGGCGGGTGAGACCAGCTTGTCGTAAACCACTACGTCGGCCGCCCGGATCAGTCGCAGCGCCTTGACCGTCAGCAGATCGGGGTCTCCCGGCCCGGCACCCACGATATGCACGCGGCCGACCGACTCCGTCACCATCATTCTCCTTCGCTGGTGGCTCGACCCGTGACTCGCGGTCTCCCGCACTTTAAGTCTTGATTAGGCGATGGACGGAAGGCCGGCAACGGAATAGACGCCCGCCGGGGCGTTTCCGGATGTCGGCGCGGTGAAACGCAGGAGCTGACAAAGGTGCGCACGGTGGATCGGGCAGAACGGCTGCGGCGGCAGCGGATCATGGCAACTTGGCTGCTGATGGTCGTTGCCATGGTGTTTGTGATGGTGGTGATCGGCGGCCTGACCAGGCTGACGGGCTCCGGTCTCTCGATGGTGGACTGGCGCCCGGTCACCGGCTGGCTGCCGCCGTTGTCCCACGCTGAATGGATGGCCGTGTTCGAAGCCTACCGGCAATCGCCGGAGTATCTGCACCTCAACCGCGGGATGAGCCTCGTCGAGTTCAAGGACATCTTCTGGTTGGAATACATTCACCGGCTGTGGGGCCGGCTGATCGGCGTCGCCTTCGCGGTGCCGCTATTGATCTTTGCGTTCCGCGGCTGGGTGGAGCGATGGCTGGCACCGCATCTGGGCATCGCCCTGGTGCTGGGCGGGCTCCAGGGCGTGCTCGGGTGGGTGATGGTCCAGAGCGGCCTGGTGGATGAGCCGGCGGTCAGCCAGTACCGGCTGGTGGCCCATCTGAGCGCGGCCCTGGTGATCATGGCGTATCTGCTGTGGCTGGCGGCACGCCTGCTGGAGCTTCGGCCCCAGGGCACCAGCGCCATGGCCGGGGTGCGACGGGGGGCGCTGGCCGTCACCGTGCTGATCGCCGTCACCATTGTCTCCGGCGGCTTCGTCGCCGGCCTCAATGCCGGGCTGATCTACAACACCTTTCCGCTGATGGGTGGGCGGCTGATGCCGGCGGAGGCGTTCACCGGGATGCCGGTCTACCTCGCGCCGTTCGAGGATGCGGCCACGGCGCAATTCGTCCACCGCGCGCTGGCGCTGACCACCCTGGCGGCCGTGGCCGGGCTGTGGTTCGCTGGCCGCCGCCGCGCGCTTCCCACTGCCGCCCGCCGAGGAATCAATCTGCTGATGGCGGCGGTGGTGGTGCAGGTGACTCTCGGCATCACGACACTGCTGCTGATGGTGCCATGGCATGTGGCGACCGCCCATCAGGCGGTGGGCGTGCTCCTGCTGATGACGGCGCTCTGGACCTGGTATCAGCTCCGTCCCGCCCCTGCTGCGGTGACGGCCCCAGTCCGGGCGCCCCTGGCTACGGCGAACTCGCCCCGCCCTTGACCGGTCGGCAGACGGCGGTCATGCGCACCAGGTCGACGGAGGACCGCGCCCCCATCTTGTGCATCACGCTGTGCCGGTGCAGGTCCACGGTGCGTGTCTTGAGCCCAAGTGCCTCGGCGATCTCCCGGGTGGACTGGCCCTCCACGATCAGGTCGAGCACCTCGCGCTCCCGGGGGGAGAGGGTGTTCATGCGATCCAGGATGTGGGCGGCCTCCAGCTTCCAGCGCCGCCACTGGGCATCGAGGGCGAGGGATTGCCGGATGCGCTCCAGCAACTCCGGGATCTGAAACGGCTTCTGAATGAAGTCCGCGGCCCCGGCCTTCATCGCGCGCACCGCCGTCGGCACATCGGCGTGGCCGGTCAGCACGATCACGGGGCGGGCGTCACCGCGGGTCGCCAGCCGCTCCAGGAGCTGAAGGCCGGACATCCCCGGCATCTGCAAATCGAGGAGCAGGCAGCCTGGCCGCTGCGGATCATAGGTCGCGAGAAACGCCTCGGCGGAGTCGAAGCCTTCGGCCGGTATGCCGGCGGCCTCGATCATGCGGCACAGCGAATTCCGCATCGTCCGCTGGTCGTCGATGACGAATACCGTGCCTTCATCCTCGGCCACGTGCTGCCTCCCCCGCCGGCAGCACGAAGCTTACCAGCGCGCCGCCGGTTTCTGGAACCTCGGCTGTGATGGTACCGCCATGGGACTCGACGATGTTGCGGCAGATCACCAGCCCGATCCCGAGACCGTCCGGCTTGCTGGTCTGGAATGCCGCGAACAGCCGGTCAGCGGGTATCCCGAATCCCGGTCCGCTGTCCTGCACGCTGACCACAACACCGGCGCCGCCGTCAGGGCCTTCTGCGGCCTGGGTCGCGACCATGATGCGACGCTGGCCCGCCGGCCGGTCGATCAGCGCGGCAGCGCTGTTGCGCAGCAGATTGAGGATGACCTGCTCGATCTCGATCGGGTTCACCGCCACGGCGGGAAGGCCTTCGTCGAGGTCGAGGATCAGGGCGATGTCCCGCCGCTCCAGGTCCTTGCGCACCAGCTCGGCAACCGTATCGACCAGACCGTTGATACAGGCGAGAGAACGTTCCTGCGGCTCCCGCCGCACGAAGGCGGCGATGCTGCCGAGGATCGCGCCGGCGCGCTCGGCATCGCGGCAGACCTCGCCCAGTGCCGCGATCACCTCGGGGCCGGCGTCGTCGCCGATCAGGTGCGCCAGGGCGGTGTGACCGTTGGTGATCAGCGCGGAGACGGGCTGGCTCAGCTCGTGAGCGATCGCCGCCGCCAGCTCGCCCATGGTGGCCACCCGCTGACAGTGGGCCATCGCCCGCCGGCACTCCCGCAACGCCGCGTCCGCTGCCCGCTCGTCGGTCACGTCCCGGCCGACCAGAGCCACGGCGGCCACCGCCTGGTTCTCTCCATGGATCGGAAACAGGCTTGCATCCAGGATCCGGTCCTGCCGGATGAGCTGGCGCTGCCGAAGCGTGCCGGTGGCAACCACACGATGCAGATCCGCTTCCAACCCATCCGGCCCATCGGGATCGGCCGGCGGGCCACTTACTGGCGGCATGTCGGTGTCCGGCAGTACGGTTGCGGCGCCGCAGACGACGGCGGCAAGCCGCCGACCGAGTGCCGCATCCGGCTCGATGCCGAGCCACGCTGCGGCGGACCGGTTGATGCCGAGAACAATGCCGGTGCGGCTCGCGGTCATCACCGCTGCCTCCAGGCTGTCGAGCATCGATCGGCTCACGGCGTGGCCGCGCCGGGCCCGACGCTCGACTTGCCGCTGAGCGGTGACATCCCGGCTGAACAAGATGGTGCCGCCGTCGGCGGTCGATCGTTGCCACCACAGCATGACCCGGCCGTCACTCAAGGTTTCTTCCCGGAAGCTTGGACGCGACGGTAGGTCGGTGCGGATCCGGTCGCTGGGCATGTTGGCCCTGAGGTAGTGATCCGTCGGGCCGCGAGAGCTGTCGTAGGCCGCGTTGCGGAACGTCAGGCGGCCCGCGGCGTCCCACAGCGCCACGCCGTCCTCGATATGGTCCAGGGCATCGTGCAGCCGCGCCTCGCTCTGCCGTAAGCGCTCGGTTTCCCGCCACAGCGGGGTGGTATCCTGGACCGCGCCGATCAGCCGCACCACCACGCCCCCGCGGTCTCGGAGCGGGGCCAAAGTGACCCGCCACGAATGCTCGTCCACGCCGCTGAACCACCGGAAGTCTCGCTCCAAAGTGCGGTCGCTGTCGATGCTGCAGCGGCAGAAGGTAGCAAACCCCGGCCCGAGCACGGCGGTGAGGGGATCAGGCTCGCTCAACCCGACAGCATCGGGCTCGGCACCTGCCAGCTGCCGCATCCTCCGGTTGACCACCGCCGTGCGCACATCATGCTCGGGGAGGACCTCGGCCACAAAAGTTGGGGCCGGGAAGGTATCGAGCACCGCTTGGAGATCGGCATGATCGAGGGCCGCAAGCAGGTCGCCGCCCCCGGATGTCGTCGCGGATTCCTCGACAGGCAGCGCCGCCCCGCCCACATCGGTGGGTGTCCCTGGGCCGGGACTGGTTCGAAGGACACTGGCCGTCGCTGGGGATGGGACCATCGGCTTGGGTCTGGGAAAGCCCGTCTCGGTCGTAACGGCCGGATCTGCCAGTTTCGGCCTTGCCGCCTCTTTGTAAACAGGACAAATGCGACGAAGCCGCCAAGATGTTGCACTTTAGCGGCGAGACAACCATGGTTCCGCGGCGCAATGCAACCGGCTTCTGCCGGCTTGGCTTTGTGGTGCCTTGGCGGAGCCTGAGCCGGTTCCAAGGTGGCCATGATATTTCTTGGAAATGGCCGTCCCGGCGCAATTCCGGTCGATGGCGGAGCCTTTCGGGCATGGCGGGCGAAGGGGCGCCCGACCCCGCCACGCCGCCCCCCTGCAGGGTCTAGCCTCCGGTCCAGGCATGCGCGATTCGCACCGGGCGGTTTGCCGACCTTCGGGATCACGGCCGGTTGCGTCGACGGGGCAGATCGGTCAAGACATAGCCGCGAGGCTTGGTTCCGGCAGAGACAGGCCGCGGCGGCCCGGCAAGCGGGGCCGGTCGCGAATGCATGCCGGGCGCGCGGGTCAGGAAGGAGAAGCGCTGTGCAGCGACACGTCATCGAATCGGTTATCGGGGCCGTGGTGCTGTTGGTGGCCGCGGGGTTCGTCTACATCGCCCTGGACACCGCCAGGATCGGCACCCGTGCCGGCTATCCGGTCACGGCGGAATTCTTCCGGATCGGGGGGCTCACCGTCGGCAGCGACGTACGGCTGAGCGGGATCAAGGTCGGCACGGTGTCGGAAACCCGCCTCGACCCGGAGACGTTCGATGCCGTGGTGGTGATGACCATCGACCATGACGTCTCCCTGCCGGAGGACACCGTCGCCGCCATCGAGAGCCAGGGGATCCTCGGCGGCAAGTACGTGCGCCTGCAGGCCGGCCGAGCGGAGGCCAGGATTGCCGCCGGCGGGCGGATCGTCAACACCCAGCCCTTCCGGTCACTGGAAGACCAGGTGGGAGAGATCATCTTCCTCGCCACCACCCCGCCCGGGGACGGCGGCGGCTCGGGGCAGGCATCGCCGTGACCCAAGATCGCCGAAGCCCATCGAGCCATCGGTCAATCGGCCCGCTCCGGAAGACCGGTCGTGGTGCCGCTCCGCTCCTGGCCGTGTTCGCCGGACTGGTAATTGGCGCGGCGGGCTGGCCGGCGGCGGCGGAAAGCTACCCCATCGCCGTTCTGCGCACACTGGACAAGGTCACGGCCCGGGTCGGCACCATCGAGGCCCCGGTGGGCAAGGCGGTGGTGTTCGGCAGCCTGGACGTGCTGGTGCGGACGTGCGACCGCCGCCCGCCTGAGGAGCCGCCGGAGTCCGCAGCCTTCCTGGAGATCGAGGAGCACCTGCCCGGGGAGCCCCCGGCGCTGGTGTTCCGCGGCTGGATGTTCGCATCCAGCCCGGCCGTGTCCGCCATGGACCACCCGGTCTATGACATCTGGGTGCTGGACTGTGTCAGCACCTCGTCGAGCGCTGCCGGCAACTGAGCCGAGTCGTCGGCCGGGAAGGCTGCCGGCCGTGCGACTGCATCGCCGAGAAAGTCCAGGTACCGGGGTGCCGGGATCTCCAGCGCACCGAACTGACGCAGGTGATCGGTGATGAACTGGATGTCGAGCAGCCGGAAGCCGCCGAGGCGAAGCCGCGCGATCAGGTGAACCAGGGCGACCTTGCTGGCGTCGGTGGCGGTGGAGAACATGCTTTCGCCAAAGAACGCCGCGCCGAGGGCAACGCCGTAGAGGCCGCCGACGAGATCGGCATCCCGCCAGACCTCGACACTGTGGGCAAACCCGAGTCCGTGGAGGTCGGTGAAGCCCTTCAGGATGGCATCATTGATCCAGGTCTCCTCCCGGCCCGATCGGGGCGAGGCACAGGCCCGGATGACCCGCTCGAACGCGGTGTCGCAGCAGACCGTGAAGGTGTTGCTGCGGATCCGCCGGGCCAGCCGCCGCGGCACGTGGAAGGTGTCGATCGGCAGGACACCCCGCATGGTGGGCGCCACCCAATGCACCACCGGGTCGTCCCGGTCTTGCGCCATCGGAAAGATGCCGAGCGCGTACGCCCTGAGGATCAACTCCGGCGTGAGCCGTTGGCTGGCGCCGATGGCACGAATGCTCATCGATCGCCCGGGCCCGGCCGGTGCGCCGTATGCGCCGAGCCGGACACCACCCTGCTGCCTGAGTGAGCCGACATCATCGATCCCCCGTGCCTAGTCAGGCCGGCCGCTCCCGGCCTAGAGCAAGGGCCACGGCCTCCAGTGCCAATTCGTAGCCGATGCCGCCGAAGCCGCAGATTACCCCGGTCGCCGCCAGGGACACGAAGGATTTGTGTCGAAATGGTTCCCGCCGATGGATATTCGACAGGTGCACCTCGACGACCGGCATGTCGACCGCCCTGAGCGCGTCCAGGATGGCGATGGAGGTGTGGGTCAGGGCTCCCGCATTCAGGATCAGCGCGGCGGTCCGGTCTCGGGCCTCCTGGATCCAGGTGACGATCTCGCCCTCGTGGTTGCTCTGCCGGAAGTCGATCCCGAACCCCAGTGCCGCCGCCCGCCGGGCGCAGGCGGCCTCGATATCGGCCAGGGTCTCACGGCCATAGTGTTCCGGTTCGCGGGTGCCGAGGAGGTTGAGGTTGGGGCCGTTGATGATGAGAATCGTGGGAACGGGTGGCAACCGACCCTCCTTCCGGTGACAGTCGGCATGCGGACCGGCTACCTTGTGCCGACGTGGGGTAAGACTATGTAACCCCGTGAGCCGGCAGAGGCGAGCGCGCCATTGCACTTGCCGTTCCGGTTCAAGGTCGACGCAGACGGGAGGCAGCCATGCAGATCACCATCAACGGCGAAAGCCGGACCTTGGCAGCACCGATGACGGTGGCCGAGCTGCTGGCGACGGTTGGCCTCGACGCACGCAAGGTGGCGGTGGAGCGGAATCTGGAGATCGTGCCCAGGTCCGGCTATCATGAGATCGAGGTGGCGCCCGGCGATCGTCTGGAAATCGTCCATTTCATCGGCGGTGGCGCCCCCGACAGCGCCGAAGCGGCGGAGACGGTTGCCCTGGACGACCCGTTGGTGGTGGCCGGCACAGCCTACCGCTCGCGGCTGCTGGTCGGCACCGGCAAATACAAGGACTTCGCCGAGACCGCCCGGGCGATCGAAGCCTCGGGGGCCGAGATCGTGACGGTGGCGGTGCGCCGGGTGAACGTCACGGATCCGAACCAACCGATGCTGGTGGATTACGTCGATCCCCGCCGCTACACGTATCTCCCCAACACCGCCGGCTGCTTCACCGCCGCCGATGCGGTGCGCACCCTCAGGC
>REES01000049.1 GCA_007694935.1 Rhodospirillales bacterium | reverse complement strand
AGCGTCGGCAGGAAGACCAGGGTCAGCAAGGAGGCGACCAGCAGGCCGCCCATGATCGCGTAGGCCATGGAACCCCAGAACACCGTTGGCGCGATCGGAATCAAGCCGAGCACGGTCGACAGGGCGGTCAGCATGATCGGTCGAAACCGCGAGCAGCTCGCTTCCACCACTGCATCCCAGATGGTTTTACCCGCAGCGCGTTCGGCCTCGATCTGATCGATCAGGATGACCGCGTTCTTGGCGATCATGCCGACCAGGGCCAGGATGCCCAGGATGGCGACGAAGCCGAGCGGCTTGCCGGACACCAACAGGGCGGCGACCACGCCGATCAGGCCCAGTGGCACCAGACTCAGGACGATCAGCAACAGCGAGAAACTCTTGAGCTGGAAGATCAGCAGGGTCAGCATGATCAGGATCATGATCGGCACGACGGCGAACACCGAAGCCTGCGAATCGGCGCTTTCCTCGACCGTGCCGCCGACTTCGATCCGGTAGCCGGCGGGCAGCGCCGCGTTCAACTCGGCGATGGCCGGCTCCAGGTCGGCGACCACCGTATCGGGCAGAATCCCAGGGGCTACATCCGCCTGCACCGTCAGGGTCGGCATCCGGTCGCGCCGCCAGATCAGCGGGTAGGACTGACCGGGTTCGATGGTCGCGAACTGCGTGAGCGGCACGGTTCGGCCATCCGGCATCCCCACCGGCAGGGTCCTGAGGGTCTCGATCGAGAGATTTTGTCCTTCCGCTTCGCGGACGAGCACGTTGATCAGGTAAATGTCGTCGCGGACCTGGGTGATGGTCGTCCCCGAGATGGTGGTGTTGAGCGCCGCGGCCACCGCCTGCGAGCTCAGCCCGAGCAGCCGGACCTGTTCCTGGTCGATGGTGATCCGCAACTCCCGCTCTGGTTCCATCCAGTTGTAGTTGACGCGGCGCGTCCCGGCATGATCGGCGACCAGGTCGCCGAGCCGCAGGGCGATGGCGCGCAACTGGGTCGGATCGGAACCCATGACTCGATACTGCACCGGCCAGCCGACCGGGGGGCCGAGTTCGAGCGTCGAGACGCGGCCGACGATCTGCGGAAATTCCTCGGCCAGCAGGCGTTCCAGGCGCGGCTGGAGGCGCTCGCGGGCCGTGAGGTCCTTGGACACGATCACCGCCTGCGCGAAGAAGGGGTTGGCCAACTGCACGTCGAGCGGGAGATAGAACCGGATCGCGCCTTGTCCGATGTAGGTGCTCCAGCGTTCGATGTCGGGGGCGAAGTCCGGATCGTCCCGGAGAAATTCTTCAAAGCGGTCGACCAGCCGTTCGGTGGCGTGGATCGAGGCGTTCTGCGGCAGTTGGAGATTGACCAGCAGCTCGGGCCGGTCCGACGCGGGGAAGAACTGGCGCGGTATCTGACCCAATCCCACGAGGGACGCAATGAAAATGCCGAGGGTCAGCGCGATGGTGAACCAGCGGGCCCGCATGGCCAGCGTCAGGAAACGCTTATAAATCTCGAGCACGCGGTTCGGCTTCTCGGTCTGATCCGCTTTGGGCGGTCGCAAGAGCAACATGCCGATCAAGGGCGCGAACACCATTGCGACCAGCCAGGAGGCGATGAGCGCGATGCCGACGACCGCGAAGATCGAGAAGGTGTACTCGCCAGCCGAGCTTTGGGCGAAGCCGACCGGCACGAAACCGGCGATGGTCACCAGGGTGCCGGTCAGCATCGCGAAGGACAAGTGCTTGTAGGCATAGGTGGCCGCGCGCGCCTTGTCGTCGCCCGCGGCCAGCCGCCGGCTCATGGCGTCGATGCTGGTCAAGGCGTCGTCGACCAGGAGGGCCAGGGCGATGATGAGCGCCCCGAGCGAGATGCGCTGGAGATCGATGTCGACCAGGTCCATCACCGGGAAGACCGTGGCGAGCGTCAGCGGGATGGCCAGGGCCACGACCGTGCCGGCCCGCACGCCCAAGGCGATGAAGCTCACCACCAGCACGATGGCGATGGCCTGCCAGAGGGACGTCGTGAATTCGTTGATCGCCAGATCGACCGTCGCGGGTTGATCCGCCACCAGCCGGGCTTCGATGCCGATCGGCAGGTCCGCCGCGAGCGTCTTAATGGCCCGCGCGATGTTGCGGCCGAGCGCCAGGGTGTCGCCGCCGTCGCGCATGGCGATCGCCAGTCCGATCGCCGGCTCGCCATTGATCCGGAACATGGGCTGCGGCGGGTCGGTGAAGCCGCGGCGGACCTCGACGATATCCCGCAGCCGCAACATGCGGTCGCCGATCGCGAAGGTGACGGCGGCGATGTCGGCCTCGGTGTCGAACGCGCCCGTCACCCGCAGTGAGATGTTCTCCTGGTCGGTGCGCAGCACGCCGGCGGGGATGACGATATTCTGGGCTTGCAGCGCCGCGATCAGGGTGTTGGGGTTGAATCCCAGACCGGAGAGCCGCTCGGTGTCGAAGTCGATATAGATGACCTCGTTCTGGGCGCCGAGGATGTCGATCCGGGACACGTCCGGCACGAATAACAGTTCGGAGCGGATATTCTCGACGAAGTCGCGCAGTTCCCGGTGCCCGAAGCCGTCGGCGGTGAAGGCGTAGATGATGCCGAAGGTATCGCCGAACTCGTCGTTGAAGAAGGGTCCGACGAGGCCTTGGGGCAGGGTGTGGCGCATGTCCGCCACCTTCTTGCGAACCTCATACCAGGCGTCCGCGACCTCTTGGCTCGAGGTGCTGCCCTGCAGGTCGACGAAGATCGTGGTCTCGCCGGCGCGACTGAAGCTGCGCAAGGTGTCCAGATTCGGGACCTCTTGCAGCGTGCGTTCCAACCGCTCGGTGACTTGCAGCAGGGTTTCCTCCATGGTCGCGCCGGGCCAGACGGCATGCACGACCATGGTGCGGAAGGTGAACGGTGGATCCTCGGCGCGGCCGAGTTTGTAGAAGGAACTGATCCCCGCGACGAGCACGACGATCATGAGAAAGATCGTGACCGAGCGGTTGCGGATCGCCCACTCGGAGAGATTGAAACCGCTCATGGCTGGGTCCCGAGCAGCCGGACCTGCTGGCCTGGCCGCAGCGCCTGGACGCCGGCGGTGACCAGAATATCACCCGTAAGGAGCCCGCTCAGGACCGTGATCTGGTCGAGGTCGAAGCGCAGCACCTCAATGTTGCGCAGATCGAC
>REES01000119.1 GCA_007694935.1 Rhodospirillales bacterium | reverse complement strand
CCGCTGGTGATGGTCGCCGCATTGGCGGTGCCGGCGACCCCGGCGAGCAGGGCGGCGGCAGCGACGCCGGCCAGAAGACTGCGTGTGGCGATCATGATGGTGGTCCTCCTCTTTGGTACCCAGGGTTGTCGTTTACGCGATCGAAAAACCTATGCGAGAAGGTTAGCAAGCGACGTGCCAAACATTGGAATCCAAGGATATCAAGGGGTTGGCTTCGGCCGGGTGCGCCGACGTGTAAAGCCTGCTTTACACCCGGATCCGGGGGCGGGGCGCGGATCGGCCCGAAGCCGGCCGGAAAACCTTCGCTTTATCAGCGGGTTAGCTACCGCGTCAGGGGGTTTTTCGGGGGGTGTCGCAACACGTTACACGTGAATCGGCCGGCCTGCCGCCGGGGCCGCCGCCGGCGCAAGAAAGACGTTGTTTTTCAAGCGGGTAAAAGGTGCCGGCGGGGCTGGCGCCGGTGTAAAGAATTCCGACAGGGGGGCACGGCGACGCGGCGCCGCCTGCCGGCGGAATGCGCCTTCGGCTCTTGCGCCCTACTTCGGATCCTGAGGGCCGCGGAGGGTATCGTCGCGGGCGCCTTCGCCTGGCGCGGCGGGGGCTGGCTTGCGCCGGGGGCGGGCGGCCGGCCGGGCCGCGGCGGAAGCCGCTTCCTCCAGCCGCGGTGGCAGCTCCGCCCGCATCTTCGGCAGGCTTTCCGGATACTCCCGCTGGAGGAAGTCGATCAGCTGCTCGCGCAGCTGGCAGCGCAGGTTCCAGGCATCGCCGGAGGCGCGCGCCCCCACCAGCGCGCGCAGTTCCACCGTGCGGTCGTTGGCGTCGGTGACCTGGAGCCCCCACACCTGGCCGTCCCACAAGGGATTGTCCTGGACCAGGCGGTGCAGCTCCCGGCGCACCGCCTCCACCGGCACGGTGTAGTCCACATACAGGAACACCGTGCCGAGGATGTCGGAGGTCCGCCGGGTCCAGTTCTGGAACGGGTGTTCGATGAAATGGGACAGCGGCACCACCAGGCGACGCAGGTCCCAGATGCGGACCACCACGAAGGTGGAGCGGATTTCCTCGATCCAGCCCCACTCGCCTTCGACGATGACCACGTCATCGATGCGGATCGGCTGGGTCAGGGCGAGCTGGATGCCGGCGATCAGGTTGGACAGGGCGGGGCGGGCGGCGAAGCCGATCACCAGGCCGGCGACGCCGGCGGAGGCGAACACGGTGACGCCGATCTGGCGGATGCTGGGAATTGCCATCAGGATCAGGCAGACGGTGATCACCACGATCACCACCACCAGGATCCGCTGGAGCATGCGCACCCGGGTGTGCACCTCCCGCGCCAACAGATTGTCGGCGGCGGTGAGGTCGTGGCGGGCGGCAACCACGTCGTTGATGATGTTGGTGAGGCTGACGGCGAGCCAGCCGATCGCCGCGGTCTGGCCCAGCACAAGCAGCCGTTGCAGGCCGAGCGTGAGCTCGTCCGGCAGCGGCAGGGCCGGCATCACCAGGATCAGGGCGAGGGTGACGAAGATCACCTGCGCCGGCCGGTAGCCGTAGTGGATCACGCCGGAGTCGATCCGCCCGGGGGTACGCCGGGTGATCCGCTCCCCGGCGGCAAAAGCCATCCGATGCAGGACCAGCGCCGCCACCACCACCAGGAGCAGCACGCCGACCGCGATCAGTCCCTGCTCCCAGGCGGCAAAGGTTCTGTCGTCCATAGCCCTTCTCCCTGGCCCGCACGCCCCCTGCCAGCCGCCCCCGCATCCGAGGTGCATTGTGCCGCAGGCGGTGGGCGGGCTGTCAATGCCGCCCCCGCCGCCGACGGTTTTTTTCGGCCGCGACCCGCCCCCTCGGAACTTCGGCCCGGCTGGCGT
Source organism: Rhodospirillales bacterium (assembly GCA_007694935.1). Lineage (GTDB taxonomy): Bacteria > Pseudomonadota > Alphaproteobacteria > Rhodospirillales > Defluviicoccaceae > REEP01. The sequence goes on along the minus strand of REES01000119.1, from coordinate 14,419 downwards.
GTTCAAATCGACGTTGATGGGGCGTGTCGCCGCCAGCACCGCCTCCCCAGTCACCCCCCGATGACGGTGACACCCCCATCAGCACTTCGCCCCTTCCACCCGGTCTGCCGGGCGAAGGGCGGGGTCGCCAAAGGGAGCGGTTGTGGCCGGCTCCACTTCCCCTACATTGCTCATCGGTGACGTGCCGATGATTGCCGGATTCGACCCCAGAACCGCGCTGACCCGATGGATCCCGTGGCCGTGGCTGGATGCCGCGGGCGTGGCCTTCGTGTCCGGCGCCTACCTGCCGCTGTCCCGCGGCTGGGCGGCGGCCTGCGCCGCCGGCGGCGACGTCGAGCGTTTCCGCCGGGAAGCCGGTGCCGACCTGCGCGGCCCGACCCTGCCGCCGACGCTGGCCCAGACCGCCAGCCTGGCCCGCCGCTACCGCGAGGCCACCGGGCAATGGGAGAGCCTGTTCTTCGCCGACCAGCCGCCGCCCGAGTCCCGGCTGGCGGCGGCGGAACGCCGGCGCAACCGGGCGGCCACCCGGTTCATGCTGAGCCGCACCGGCTTCGCCCTGTGGGTTCGCCAGCTGCCGCCGGTGCGCTGGGAGATCGCCACCCCGGGCGCGGTGGAGGCCCGCCACGGCGGCAACCGGGGTGATCCTGCGGCCGCCTATGCCCCGTCGGACCCGCCGGCGGTGCGCGCTTCCCACAGCTACGCCGGACGCCGCCAGCGCCGGCTGTGGCTCCGCTTCCCCTCCCCGGTGCTGGGCGACCGCGCTTGGGCGCGGGTGATCGAGCCCGTCGACCGGCCGGCGGTGATGACCATCATCCACCTGCATGGCATCGCCATGGAACCGGATCTGTGGCCGCCGGCGCGCAACGCCTTCCTCTCCCTGGTCAACCACGGCGTCCGGGTGGTGCGGCCGGAAGGGCCATGGCACGGCCGGCGCATGCTGAAAGGCTGGTACGGCGGCGAGCCGGTGCTGGGGCGCGGCCCCGACGGCCTGCTGACCTTCCTTCGCGCCTGGGTCAGGGAGGTGGCGGTGCTGATCGCCTGGGCCCGGGCCACCGGGAGCGAGCGGGTGGCGGTGAGCGGCGCCTCCCTCGGCGCCCTGACCGCCCAGCTGGTCGCCGGGATCAGCGCCGGCTGGCCGCCGCCGTTCCGGCCCGACGCGGTGATGCTGGTGGCCACCAGCGGGCGGCCGATGGAAATCGTCAGCGACGGCAGCCTCGCGCGCGGAATCGGCCTTCCGGCGGCGCTGGCCGAGGCGGGGTGGACAACCCGGCAGCTGAGCCGCTGGCTTGCCCTGGTGGATCCGGGGCCGCATCCCGCGGTTGATCCCGCACGGGTGATCATGGTGCTGGGGGAGGCCGACGACCTCACCCCGTTTCAGGGCGGGCTGGACTTGGCGGAGCGCTGGCAGCTTCCCGCCGACAATGTGTTCGTGCGGCCGCAGGGGCACTTTTCGGTGTCGTTGTCCATGCTCAACGACGCGGCGCCGACCCGGCGCCTGCTGGCGGTGATGCAGGGCTGAGGCGTGACCGGCCGGACCGGGCGTCGCGCCGCCGCCGCCCCCTTGCCGACGCGGCAGGCCGGCGGCTCAGGCCGGCGCGTCCCCGGTGGCGATGCAGTCCCCGCCGATCCCGCTCGCCGGGCTCAGAACCGGCCCTGGCAGACCTTCTGGATGACGAAGCCCTTCTCGGGGGGGAACCGCTGGGCGATCAGGTCGCGCGCCTCGGACTCGGTGCGGGCGACAACGTTTCGCATTTGCGGGCGGGACCAGCGCTCGTCAAAACCGGGATGCTGCCGGTGACGCGAGGCAAGGTCTTGGACGTCCGAATTGTAGATCGCCACCTCGAAGATTTTTTGTCCGCTTCTTGGTATGTTCAGCATGACTCCACGTCGCTCTTTTGTCAGGGTTGGCGGCCGATGCGCCTGCCACCCCCCTGTTTCGCCGGCGGGATGCCAGCCTGTCCTCCCATCCCAACATGAAACCACAAGAAGCCTTAAAGCGCCAAAGTAAATTTTTTGATATTGACATGTCGAACGCATTACTGCACTGCAGCAAATGCCAGCCGCGCCCGATCCGGGCGCCGGGGAATCCCGTTTTGGGTTAATAATAGGGCCCGAATGGGCTGCCTCACCCCGGCCGAATTAGCGACGGCGCCGGCGCAGCCTGACGGGAAGGTTGGGCCAGGCCGGGCGCAGGCCGAGGTACGGCCGCCGCACCAGCGACGGCAGCAACACCAGCACGCCTCCCAGCACCAGCGCCGCTGGCAGCAGCAGCCACAGCGTGGTGGCGAACGCCGCCCGCACCAGCGACACCGCGAGCCAGACGCCGAACCCCAGAAACGCGGCCAGAGACAGGCGATCGAGCCACGCCAGCAAGCTCAGCGCCGATGGCCATCGCCGGCGGTGTACCACCGGAACCACTCTCGGTTGCGATGCCCGCCGCCCGGCCGCCACCGCCCCCGCCCCCTAAGCCTGACCGATTACCGTCACTTCGACCGTGCGCCGGCGGGGCCGGTTGTCATGGTTGATCAGGATCGCCTGCTGCCAGGTGCCGAGGCGGAGGCGCCCGCCACGGATCGGCACCACCAGCGATGGCCCCAGCAGCGCCGCCTGGACATGACTGTGCCCGTTGCCGTCGTGCCAGGTCATTTCGTGGGCATAGGCGAGCTCCGGCGGTGCCAGCCGGCGGATGGCGTCCTTGAGGTCCTGCACCGCCCCGGGTTCGTACTCGATGGTGGTAAGCGACCCGGTCGAGCCCACCACGGATGCGTGCAGGGTGCCCTGAGCCACCCCCGATCCGGCGACGGCGCGTGCCAGCGGGCCGCTGATGTCGGCGATGTCGGGGCCGGTCTGCAGAGCGACGTCGAAAGACTCGCAGTGGACGATGACAGCCATGACGGAAAGTCTCCCTCTCCCGCGCGGCGCGCATGACCCGGACCGATGAACCCTGGATCGGTACCAGCCCGCCGCCGCGTGACTCGGCAACGGTAGCACGAGCGGCCAGGACGACCCAATCGGGCAGAACCGGGGCCGGCGTTGCGGTACCGCCGTCGGCGGTCGCGACACGGCTTGAGCCGGCCGGGCGCCGACCGCAGCGCCTTGACCGATGCCGGCGGGCAGTCTAGCTTCCGGATATCGTGTACCGTTCCCGTCATGGCGCTCGGGATTTCGTGCCGGTGCTTAACCCGCACGAACGAGGGCGGTGGTGCAAGCGGGGCGCGGTGGCGGAGTGGCTACGCAGCGGCCTGCAAAGCCGTGCACACCGGTTCGATTCCGGTCCGCGCCTCCACGCCGTTCCGGAGTAGCTCAGTGGTAGAGCAAGCGGCTGTTAACCGCTGGGTCGGGGGTTCGAATCCCTCCTCCGGAGCCACCTTGTCCGGGCACGAACTCAAGGCGTTTGGCTGCCCCGGTTGTGTTCCTGCGGCCCATTCATGGTGCCGTCAACGGACCCGGTGCAGTCCGGCGCCGCGATCAGTTTGATCTCGCCCGCACAACAAACAAACGCCACATTCGTCGTGTCACAATAGGCCCCATACGGGTCGCTTCGGGCCGCTTGGCCGCACCCGGCGAGGGAAAGCCACAGCAATGTCCATGACGCCCCGGCGGTGCGTGATGCGACGGCCAAGAGGTGGCGGTGAGGGTGCGACTATGATCAGCCTCATGACGCGCGGTGGCGAGACTTTTTCAAGCATACGTAGAAATCCGAGTGGCGTCCGGCGGAAAACCCATTTATCCTTGGTCCCAGGGGTGGCAGATGCGGGGCTCGGTCGCGCGTGGTAAGAAGTGAGAGGACCGATTGCATGAATGACCCTGCGCATGCGCCCCGCTGGTCCGTTCCTTTCGATTTTGTCGCCGGACGCTTTCGCAGCCGCGCGGATAGCGAACACGAACAGGCGCTGATCCGCGTCGTCATCACCGGCCTGCTGTTTGCCTACCTGATTTTCCTTCGGGCGGTCGAGGACGAGTCACAGAGCCCGCTGACCCACAAGGAATTCATCGTCGCCGGCTACCTGGTGCTCTCCCTGGTCTATGTCGGCCTGATCGTGTTGTGGCCGCAGCCGTCGCCGGCCCGGCGGCTCACCGCCATGGTCTCGGACTTCACCGGCCTGTCGACCCTGTTGTACCTGGGCGGCGCCGCCGCCGCGCCGCTCTACCCCATCTATCTGTGGGTCTCGTTCGGGAACGGACTCCGCTACGGCCTGCCGTATCTGGCGGCCTCGGTGGTGCTGTCGGTCATCGGGTTTCTTACGGTCATCATGACCACGCCGTTCTGGCAGGACAACCTGGCGCTCGGCCTCGGCCTCCTGGCTGCGCTGATCGCCCTGCCGGCGTACACGTCGACGCTGATCCGGAAACTGACCGAGGCCAAGGCCCAGGCGGAAGCGGCCAACCACGCCAAGAGCCGCTTCCTTGCCAGCATGACGCACGAACTCAGAACCCCGCTCAACGCGGTGCTCGGGATCAGCGACGTGATGACCGATACTCCCCTCAATCATGACCAGCGGGAGATGGTCCACACCATCAAGACCTCCGGCCGCGCGCTGCTCGGGTTGATCGACGATATCCTCGATCTTTCCCGGATCGAGGCCGGCCGGGTCACGGTGATCGCGGAAGACTTCGACCTGCACGCCGAACTTGCCGATCTCGCCGCCATCTTCGGGCATGAAGCGCGCAGCAAGAACTTGGTCTTCGCCGTGCACTCGTCGGTCACCTTGCCCTATCACCTCCATGGAGACCGCCGTCACCTCCGCCAGGTGCTCACCAACCTGGTCGCAAACGCGTTGAAGTTTACCGCCGAGGGGCACATCCGGGTGAGCGCAGTGCCGCTCCCGCATCCCCCCAAGCATGGGGGCCCGACCTGGGTCCGGTTCGAAGTCGCCGATACTGGCATCGGCATCTCGGAGGCGGATCAGGCGCGGATTTTCGAACGGTTCACTCAGGCGGACGACTCCATCAATCGCCGCTTCGGCGGCGCCGGCCTCGGGCTTGCGATCACCCGTAACCTGGTGAGCCTGATGGGCGGTCGCGTCGGGGTGGAAAGCCAGCCCGCCGCCGGCAGCACGTTCTGGGTCGAACTCCCGTTCACGGTGACGGCAGCCAAGGCGCCGATGGTCCTCGGCAACCTGCTGCTGGTGTCCGATGACCGGCGGCTGGCCGAGGATATCCGCTCCCGACTGGATCCGGTGGCAGCCGATATCGCCATCGTGCCAAGCCTCGCCGAGGCCGAGAATGCCCTGCGTCGATTGGCTCAGACACGACCCGGCAGCAGCCGGATCGTCCTCCTCGACGACCGGGGGCGGCCGTCAGAGCAGGCAGCGGGGGCGATTGCCGAACTTCCGTTCACGGTGGCGGGATGTCAGGTGGCAGTGGTCAGGATCGCCGAAAACCAAGCGATGCCCCCAATCCATCCCCAGATCGTCGCCACCATGACGGCGCCGTTCAGCACCGACCACCTGCTCACCGGTTTGCATGCCGCCGGGGCGATGGTCCGGGATGTCGACTCGTCCACTGACACCGGGCAGCCAAGCCTGCCGCGCAGCCTCCGCTCGCTCAAGATCCTGGTTGCCGAGGACAACCCGATCAACCGCCGGGTGACCGAACGGATCCTCCAGCATGCCGGTCATCAGCCGCACATGGTATCGGACGGCGAGGAGGCCCTGGACGCCCTGGAGGAAACCAGCTTCGACCTGCTGATCGTCGACATCAACATGCCGGGGATCAGCGGCCTCGATCTGATCAAGCTCTGCCGCATCAGCCGGCTCGGCGAGAGCCACCTGCCGATCATCGCCCTCAGCGCCGACGCCACGCCGGAAACCCGGGCAGCCTGCGTGGCCGCCGGTGTCGACGAGTACCTGACCAAACCCACGGAGGCCCGGAAGCTGCTGGAGGTGGTGGCTGCGCTCGCGCCGCCGGAGGACAGCTTGGCCACGGCGCCGGATGCCGGCGAAGGAGAGCCCTTCGCGGCAGAGTCGACAGGCGCGATCACCGAGGCGGGGACTGTCACGCAGATTTCCGCCCATCCCAAGTACCGCCCCGATGGCGTGGTGGCGATCGACTGGGACGTCATTCAGAAGCTGAGGGACTTCTGCGCCGACGATGCCTTCATTGCCGAGACGCTGGACGAATATGTCGTCGACACCCAGAATCTGATCCAGGAAGTCGAGGAGGCGGTCGCCGATCTGGATGCCGCGCGTCTCCGCGACAAGCTGCATGCATTGCGCGGCACCTCGGGCAACGTCGGGGCGCAAGGCTTGCGGCGGGTGTGCGAGGAGTTCCGGGGGGTCACCCGGAGCGACCTCGAACGCCATGGCCGTGAGTTCGTGGCCCGGCTCAACTTCGAGTTTGGCCGTGTTCGCAGCGAGTTGGCGGAGAAGCGCTTCGCTGGAGAGCGGGCCAATACCAAACCCTGAGCGGTTGCCGGATCGGCCGTTGACGGATCGCCGACGGCCCGCCCCAAGATTGGGGAACCCTCCGCAGGGTGGGCAAACGGCTCGCCAGGGCGCTCATAATCGACCAAGCCAGTCGAGGGCGATATCCGCAGCGGCAGAGTCGGTGAGGAGGTCCCAATGGCCGAGCCCCGGCAGGAGCCGCACTTCCGAGGCCGGTGCGGCCCCGGCCATCACGGCCGGGTAGGCATCGGCCACGAAGCACTCGTCGTCGGTACCGACCATCACCAGCATCGGCCGATTTGCGCCGGCGCGCTCCAGCTCGGCAGCCGCATTACCCGGCCCGAATGCCAGCAAGGTGTTGTAGGACCAGGACAAGGTCTCGCGGCCATCGAGGGTGGCCGCCGGCTGATTGAACTCGACGACGGGAAGGTCGTTGAGGCCGGTGATGCCGCGAGCGTTGAGGGCGATCAGCGCACTCATCCGGGTGCGATAGACGGCGACCCAGCCGCCGATCCGGGGGCGCGTGGTGGGCGCGGTGTGGCCGAGGAACGGGGCCAGCAACAGCATGCCGGATACGCGTTCTCCCAACGCGGCGGCGCAGCACCGGATCACCAAGCCGCCGCCGGCGGAATGTCCGCCGAGAACGATTGGAGCGCCCGGATGGTCGCGAGCAACTTCGCCCAGCAACACCGCGACGTCTTCCACCATCTGCTCCGGATAAGCCACGGCGTGGCCGCGCCGGCGGCCTGACAGGCCGTGGCCGCGCATGTCCGGCACATAGACGCTCGCCGCTCCCTGCTGGGCGATCGATCTCGCAAAAACGTGCAGATGACCGCCATGACCGGCGGCCCCGTGGATCAGGATCAAGACCCGGCTGGACTCACCGGGGTAATGGCGATAGCCCAGTTCAAGGCCGTCCGAAGCGGTGACGAACCGTGGCTTGGCCGTCAGACCGCCGCTCAACTCCCGCAGCCGGGCAAGACTTTGCTCGGCGAAAGCACGTTCGACCCCGTCCAAGTCCCGAACGGCAACGTCGTTCAGGAGTTGCAGCAATTCCCCCTGGTCGTCCATGCCCGTTGCATCACCCCAGCGACCGACGTTGGCCTCCGCCCCCTTCCGCCGGAGGCGTGCGCATCACGCGCACCGCCAGCCATTCCGCCTCCGAAGCGTTTTCTACGCCCGACGTCGACACCCCACCACTACAACCGAAAACCCGACTTCACAACGGCTTTTGCCCGGCAACGATGAAGAACGACAATCCGCCAAAGAACCGACCGGCAGCCTTCAACTGTTCCCACTCTGCGCGCCACGCGGCCGCCTCGGAGTCGGTCATGCGCCCGCCCGCCACCAGGGAGTCGACGATCCCGAAGATGTTGAGAATGCCTTCCGCCGGGGTGGGATCAGCCACCGCCAACGTCTGCACGCTCACACCCACGTTCTCCAGACCGGCATCCCGGAACAGGTAATAGAGGTTGCGCGCAGCCGGGGCATTGTTGACGCTTTCGGCCACGCCCCGCTTCACCTTCCAGGCGATATCCGGAAGCCCGCTGATCGTCCAGAAGCTGGCCATGTCCGGTTCGCTCACGACCACCCGTCCGCCCGGCTTGACCGTGCGCACGGCCTCCCTCAGGGCGGCGGCAGGATCGCTCAAGTGGACATAGAGACGATCCGTGCGGACCCCGTCGAAGCTGTCGTCGTCAACCGGCAGGCGGTCTGCCGGAGCCTGGACGAAGCTCAGTTGAACACCAGGATCCGAATGCCGCTCGCGCGCCTGCTCGATCATGGTGGTGCTGACGTCGAACCCCGTGACGCGCCCCTCAGGCCCCACCAGACCGGCCAGCAGGCGGGCATCGTCACCGGCACCGCAACCGATGTCGGCAAGATGCCGGCCAGGGCCGGCCCCCATCAGGGCAAAGGTCTGTTGCTTGTAGCGCTTGAAGAACGCCAGCGCCTGCATCTGGTCCAGTCGGCCGATCAGGTCCTCACCGTCGGCCACATCGACCGCGGCAAAGTCTTTCAGCAACCCTTTTCTCGACTCCATAATCATGGGGCGTTTCCTCTGTGGCGTTTATCCAACAGATTTCAGAACGTATAGCGCAAATTCAGGGCGACCGTGTCGCCGCGATTGCTTCCACTGGCCCGGACATTAATGGTCTCTGCGAGAACAGGTGCGAACGGTCCCGGCGATTGCAGGTCGATTTTTACATCGCGGAAGAAGGTCACGGCATAGGCCAGATCCACCGAGAAATTCGCGGTCGGGCGATAGCTGATGCCGGCACCAAGCCAGAAGCTGTCGGCATCGGGCACGCTGGTGTTTCGAAAGCGGCTGCGCGTCGGCGTCTGGTCGAAGCGAAAACCGGAGCGCACCGTCCACGCCTCGGTGATGTCGTATTCCGCCGCGACGGAGGCGGTCACGGAATTGCGGTAGTTTTCGGGTCGGGCGGCGTTCCCGACGCCATCGTCAAAGCGGAAGTCCAGTTCCTTGAAGCGGGACCAGGCGAACCACTGGAACTCCCCCATGAGGCGCAGTTGCGGGGTGGGTTCATGCACCACTGCCGCCGAGATGATATCCGGCAGGTCGATCGTCGTCTCCACTCCCACCTGCCGATTCAGTGTCGGATCGACCGTCACCCCGGAAATGTTTGCCGTGCCTCGGATGTTGTGAGAAATCGAGGAGCGGTAGTGCAGGCCGAAGCGGGTGTTCGGGGTGGCGTTGAGCAGCACGCCGGCGTTGAAGCCGACACTCCAGGTGTCGCCCTTGATCTCGCTGCGGCCGTCCAGCGCCGGATTGGGGGGCGCGATCGGATTCCAGATGGCCTGCACGAGCTTGGCATCGGCGTACTGGACGTTCAGGCCGGCCCCAATGGAGACGACATCGTCCAGGCGGTAGGCCACCGCCGGCGAGAGGTTGATGGTGGTGAGTTCGGTCTCGATGGAATCGTAGCGGCCGAACCATTGATCGTTGTACTCGACGGAAATGCCGAAGGGCGCACTGACACCGAAACCCAGCCACAGCCGATTGTCCAGAAGGCCGTGCGCGGCATAGAAGTTGGGCACGATCGCGGTATCGATGGGATTGCCGCCATCGTTGCCCCCGATCGGCGTCGTCGCGACAAAGTTGGATACAGCCGTGGATCCGCGGTCTTCCAGGTCCAGGTGCAGGATCAGGACGCTGCCGCCGATGCTGACCTGGGAAGACGGCAACCGCGTCATCCCGGCCGGGTTGGCGAACACGGTTTCCGCCCCGGTCGCAAGTGCAGCGCCGCCGCTGAAGGCTCGGCCCACCGCATTGGTGTCATACTGGGGAATGTAGAACGCCCCTGCGCCGGCTTCGCCTGGCACTGTCACTAGAATGGCAGTCCCCAACACCACCCCGTATGCTTTCGCTGCCCTGAGCGTAATCATCACCCGCCTCTTTACCGATCCCGGCTTGCCAACGCCCCGGTCTTCAACAGGAAGACCTGCAGCTTCGCTATGGCCACGCCAAACCGGCTCCCTCGACCTTGCAGCGCTTGGCGTTTGGCAACCCCCGCTTAACTCATTTGGGTTATGAACGGTCACGCGCGCTTTGACAAGCCTCCGCAGCGCAAAAGGGCCCAAATTTCGCAGACGCACCCCATCGGCCGCCAGGCTTCGCGCCTGCCGGGCATCTGCTCGCGCGGCCTCGGCTCGGGCGTTCTCGCCCGATAGCTTGAGGCTGCGCGCCGAACCTGGTGTTTGCTCGACCGGACTATCACCCCAACCTGGGGCAGACCGTACCGGTTCACGCGGCGACGGTACAACAAGCCGTCGTCTACCCGAGAGACATGGCGTCCTCCCCCGCTGTCCGGACCTGAGGTATTGGAGGTCAGGCCGCGTAGATGCGCGACCAGCGCCGGTCCTGGGCGATCGCCAGGTGCCGCATCTTGCGCAGGTCGGCGCGATCCAGGGACAAGGCATTTTCCACCCACAGGTCGGCAATCCGAAATAATTCCTGTCGTCGAACCGGGTTGCTCGCCTGCCGCACCTTGAGCAGAGACTGCCGGGTTCTTCGTGACCGCCGGAACTGCTGGATGAAATCGTGGACAGCCTCCACCCCGGCGCCGTCTTCGGCGACCACGTCGATGACCCCCATCGCGCTCAGTTCGTCGGCGGTGAAGACGCGACCGCTCAGGATCATCCGCTCGGCCCGGGCCGGGTCCAGCCGCCGGGCCAGGAATGTGTAGGCTCCCATTCCCGGAAACAGATTGAACAGCACCTCGGGCAGGGCGAATTTGGCACTGCGCTCGGCGACGATGATGCTGTGGGCCAGCGCCGCCTCGAATCCCCCGCCCAGGGCGTCCCCCTGCACCAGCGCAATGGTGCAGAGCGGCAACTCCAGGTTGACAGCCAGCCGATACTGGCCCCGGACACACGCATAGGCGTACTCTCGGAGTGCCGCCTCGTCCCCGGTCTCGATCAGCCGCTGAAACAGCGGCAGGTCACCGCCGAGATTGAAAATACCTGGAACACGGGAACCCAGCACCAGGAACTCTGCCCGATCGTCCTCCGCGGCCGGCCGGCGCCAGGTGCTCTCGACAAAATCCAGGGTGGCGGTGATATCGGCGATGAGGTCGGCCGTAAAGCTGGGCCGTTCCTTCGGCACCATGAACTGCCAGAGCGTACGCAGCGCGGGATCGAAGTCGATATCTGTCTGAGTAAGCGACTTGGCGAACTCACTCCAATTCCGTCGTTCTACATAAGGTGCACCGTTATTCCACATGAGGGGCTGGCCGCTGTTGGCATTTTTTACGTCTCCGACCGGCAGCAACGTTGGGGACTTACTCAGGTTGGCGTTGCGGGAATAAAACGACTCGAATGCCGTGGCAAGTCTCAGATTGTGCATGGTCTTCTCTCCTGATGGCGCCCCCACTTGTGGCGCGTGTTTGGCTCCCAGACCTCACCACCCTACACGCCCCACCTGGCGTTATCTACTACTTTAAGTATATCACCCTGGAGGGCCATATCGTGGTTGTGGTCCGGCGCTGTGCGTGCTTTTCTATGCGTTGCAGAAAGGTCGCCGGTAAAGTTGACTTTTTTGTTCGATTCTCCGCACGGTCGGCGGCGGCGAGCGAGGGATGGCGGGCGACTTAAGCGCAGAACGGTTCCCGTCTGGCGATTGCAACCCCGATTGGGGTGGTGGCATACTTCGGTAAGGCGGAGATGGGATGATCGGCGCGTGATGGGGCGGGACGAACAGGTGTCGACGCTCCATGCCCTTCGGAGGTGACGGCGGTGCACCGTTCGCAGTATCGTGTAGAGCAGGAGGCGCCGGGGTGTTCGCCCATGTCGGTGGTGGTGATCGTCGATGACCGTGCGACCAACCTGAAAATCCTGCGGCGATTCGCCGAGCGGTTGGGGCCGGATGTGCTGGTCCAGACCTACGACAGCGCCGTGGCCGCGCTCACCAGCTTTCAGCGGGTCGCGCCTGACCTGATCGTCACCGACTACGTCATGCCGGGCATGAGCGGGGATCAGTTCATCGAGCGGTGCCGCCAGGATGACGTCACCCGGCAGGTGCCGATCATCGTCGTCACCGCCTACGAGGACCGGGACTTCCGCTATCGTGCGCTGGATGCCGGGGCCAGCGACTTCCTGCTCAGCCCGGTGGATGCACGGGAGTTCTGCACCCGTGCCCGCAATCTCCTCACTCTCCGCGCGCAGAAGAAGGCGATCCAGGACCACGCTGATTCCCTGGAAAGCGAGCTGGCCGCCGCATTGCACCGCCATGCAGAGGACATAGAGCGGCGGGAGCGGCAGTTGCGCCGACTCGTCAATACCGTGCCGGCGCTGATTCGGGCGACCCATGCGGCGTCCACGGTGACGCTTTTGAATGACTATCACCAGCGGCTGTTCCGGCTCGGCGATCACCGGGACGACCTGGAGATTGCGGCATCGGTGTTCGGACAGAGCTACGTGGAGCGCCATGTGCGGCTCGACCGCCAGGTGATCGAGACCGGCTGCACCGTAAGCGACATCGAGGAAACGGTCGCGGCGCCCGACGGATCCGAGCGGGTCCTGTTGACCACCAAGGCCCCATTGATCTCCAGCGACGGATCGATCGACCAAGTGGTGACGGTGTCGCTCGACATCACCGAACGCAAGCGGGGGGAACAGGCTCTGCTCGAGAGCGAGCAGCGGTTCCGCAGCCTGGTGGAGAGTTCGGTTCTCGGCATCGTCATCGTCCGAGACGGCAAGCCGGTATTCGCCAACCGGACCTACGCGACCATCTTCGGCTACGACGACCCGAGCGAAATCACCGCGCTGGAGACCCTGGACCCCATCTACGCGCCGACCGAGGTGGACCGGATCCGGCACTACCGGGCAGCCCGCAAGGCGGGCCAATCCGCGCCCATCCGCTATGAGTTCCAGGGCCTGCGCAAGGATGGCTCGCTGCTGTGGGCGGAAACCCAGATTCAGGAGATCGTGTGGGAAGGAGCGCCCGCGTTCCAGTGCACGATCGTCGACAACACCTTGCGCAAGGAATACGAAGAGCGGCTGGAGCGACAGGCAAACTTCGACGAAGTCACCGGCCTGCCGAATCGTGTTCTCGCGCTGGATCGGTTGCGCAGCGCCGTGATCAGTGCGCAGCGCCATCATCACAAGGTCGGAGTCTTGTTCGTCGACCTCGACCATTTCAAGAAGATCAACGATACCCTTGGCCACGCGACCGGTGATCAGCTCCTGCGGCTTGCCGCCGAGCGGCTGACCCGCTGTACCCGTGCCGAGGATACGGTGGCCCGCCTCGGCGGCGACGAGTTCACCGTGATCCTGCCGAAGCTGGCCTCCGCCGCCCATGCCGAGCCGGTGATCCAGAAGATCCTCGACACCTTCTCCGAACCATTCCCGCTCGGCCGGGACGAGGCCTTCATCAGTGCCAGCATCGGCGTCACCGTGGCGCCCAACGACGGCAGCGACCCGCAGGTGCTGATGCAAAACGCCGACGCCGCGATGTACCGGGCCAAGGAGCAGGGCCGCAACACGTTCCATTACTTCACGCCGGAGCTCAACCGACGGGCGGTGGAACGGATGCGGCTGGAGAGCCACCTGCTGCACGCCCTGGACCGCGGTGAGCTCGACCTCCACTACCAGCCCATCGTCGACCTTCGCCTGGGCACGGTGGTCGGCGCCGAGGCGCTGTTGCGGTGGACCAATCCGGCGCTGGGAAATGTCGGGCCCGACCGGTTCATCCCGCTCGCCGAGGATACCGGCCTGATCGTCCCGATCGGCCAATGGGTGATCGATACCGCCTGCGCCCAACTGGCCGCCTGGCGCCGGATGGGGCTGGCGGCGATGCGGCTTTCGGTCAACATCTCAAGCCGCCAGTTCCGCGGCACCAACCTGTGCGTCGCGTTGGCCGAGATGCTGAGGCGGCACGACGTGCCATCACACCTGTTGGAGCTGGAGATCACCGAGGGCCTGTTGATGGACGAGCTGCCGCAGACCCGCGCCAACCTCCGCGACCTGGCCTCGCTGGCGGTGCGGCTCTCCCTCGACGACTTCGGCACTGGCTATTCCAGCCTGCGCTATCTCAAGCAGTTTCCGGTGGATACGCTGAAGATCGACAAGTCCTTCGTCAGGGAAGTGCCGCACGACGAGGGTGATGCCACCGTGGTGGAAGCGATCATCGCCATGGCGCACCGGCTCGGCTTGCAGGTGATCGGCGAAGGGATCGAAACCCAGGAACAGCTCCGGTTCCTGCAGACTGCCGGCTGCGACCTGGCCCAGGGGTACTACCTCAGCCGGCCGATGACTGCTGCCGCGTTCCTCCGCTGGCTTGAGGAACGCATGCCGATCCTGGGCGGCGCCCTTCAGGAATCCCGGTAAGGCACACCCGACCGCGAACGACCGTCCGGCGCCGGGCGACGGGCCCTATCCGGCGTCGGCCGGCAGCCGGCGGCGGACGATCGCCTTCTCGATTTCCACCAGCACGAACACGGCGGCGCCGACGGCGAGGCAACGCGCCCACGCTTCGGCATCAAGCGGCTCGGTCCCGAACAAGTGGTTCATGAACG
>REES01000066.1 GCA_007694935.1 Rhodospirillales bacterium | reverse complement strand
ATCCCGGGAGGAGATGGCTCGAGGGATGCCTGCGGTTGCGTAGTTCAGGGAATGGCGCCCCTCGCAGCGTGTAGCACGCGAAAGTTGACTTTCTTCATGGGATCGCGTACTCCACACGCAAGAGTTTACCAGGAGGTTACCGTTGGCCGAAGGATGCGCTGCCGACCGCCGTGAACAAAGCGACCGCCGGGACCCATCTGACCGTCGCGCGAACGTGGACAGACGCTCGGGCCGGGACCGCCGCTCCGGGTGGATTGATCCCAACCAGTGGCCTCCGGCTGCCGGTGTGGTCGAGCGGCGGAGCGGTGTCGACCGCCGGTCTGGCGAAGACAAGCGGATCGGCATTGATCGCCGGGCCGGGATCGACCGGCGGGTCGGCGTCGGTTGGATCCGGGCGGACTTCGGGGACCGGCTCTCTCCCGAACAGGCGCTCAATCTGGTCGCTGACTTCTACAGCGCCAGCATGGACGACCGGTTCTGGCCCGCCGCGCTCGCCAAGCTGAAGGAGACGCTGGGCGCTGACGTCTGTGCCTTGGCCCGCCATGACTTCACCCGCGATCGCGGCCAGCTCGAGCAGAGTGTCGGCGTTGATGTCAGCCTGATGAACACCTATAGCGACCCCTACGCCGAGGGCAACCCGTGGTTGAAGCGTGAGGACCTGTTCCGGGAGCCCGGCGCCGTGCTTGTCGGCGCCGAGATCGTCAAGGGTACCGATGCGGCCGCCAGTGAGTTCTTCCAACGTTGGATGGTCCCGCAGGGGCTGGAGCATCAGTTGTTCGGCGTGCTGGAGCGGAACTCGTCCGAGATGCAATACCTTTTCGCGGCCCGCTCGGCGCAGTCGCATCCGTTCGGCGACGCCGACAAGTCGTTGCTGCGCCGGCTCCTGCCGTACCTGCAGCGGGGCCTGAGGGCGGGGCAGGTCCTGCGACGCAGCCAGAACGTCCGCCAGTTGGCGCTGGACACCCTCGACCTGATGCCCATGGGGATCGTGCTGATCAGCCTGGGCGGCGCGGTGCTGGCCACGAACCGGGTGGCGCGCGCGGTGATGGCGGAACGGCAGGCGTTCAACGTGGGACGCTCGGGGCTCGAGATCGCCCGGGAGGGCCGGATCTCGCGTGTCCGCGACCTGATCGCCGACGCGATCCAGTCCAAGGGACACAATCAGGGACCTCGTCCCTTCGGCTTTTCAGTGAGCCGGCCGAACGGCCAGCGTCCCCTGTCCATTTGGATCTGGCCGGTCCGTGCCCTCGAGCGGCACAGCTGGGACGATCCCGCGGCCGTGATGTTCATCGGCGATCCCGACTATTCGGGGGACATCGATGAGGGGCGCCTTCGCCAACTCTATGGCCTTACCGCCGCAGAAGCCCGGGTCGCAGCGCTGTTGGCGTCCGGGTACCGGCTGGACGAGATTGCCGAGATGCTGGACGTCGCCTACGAAACCACTCGCAAGCACCTGAAGCGGGTGCTGTCCAAGGCGCACACCGACCGCCAAGCCGAACTGGTGCGCATGATCATGACCGGCCCGGGCGGCTTGGTCGGCTGAATCCGCCGGGCAAGCGCGTTCCGTCCGTCTGGGTCACCGGGCTCCTTCGGGGCGCGGCGAGTTGTTTTGTCCCACGCCAGGGTGATGTAGACTACGTCCGGTTCGGTCGAGGCCGACATGACGGCGGGAGTGAGCTGGGTGAGTGACGCACGCACGATCATCGCGTTCGACGAGGGGGTGCTTCCACCCGCCGGTACCTACGCGTTCGAACTTGACCTTTCGGGTCACAACGGGTGCGACATCATCGAGCAGATTGCTTGGCTCGTCCGTTCCTTGCGCGCACCGTACGAGATCCGAGCCAACGACCAGGCGATTTCGCCGGACGAGATTGGTCGCCATCACACCCGCCTGACGGTGTGGACCAACGACCGCAGCAACGCGGATTTCCTTCTTTTGGTGCACGAATTGGGGGTCGATGTGGTGCGCTCCTATCCGGAGCGCTGATCCCGGCCGGTGCGCACACGGCCGGGCGATGCTCTCGCCCGGCCCGGTCCCGCCGGTCAGAACCTGAGCGCCCGCGCCCGCACCACGTGGGGCAGGGCCCGCACGTGCTCCAGCACCTTCTCCGACGGCAATTCGTCCACCGCCACCAGGGCAATGGCGTCACCCCCCGGCCGGTTACGGCCAAGGTTGAAGGTGGCGATGTTGATGCCGGCATCACCCAGGGTGGTGCCGAGCGCACCGATGAAGCCCGGCTTGTCCTGGTTGGTGACGAACAGCATGTGGGGATAGACCCGGGCATCCATGGGGATGCCCTTGATCTCGACGATGCGCGGCTGGTCGCCGTTGAACAGCGTGCCGGACACCGAACGGGTCTGCTGTTCGGTGGTGACGACCAGTCGGATCAGGGTGTTGTAGCCGCCGCCGCGATCCCGCTTGACCTCGCTCACCGTGATGTTGCGGGCCTTGGCGACGGAGGGCGCGTTGACCATGTTGACGGTCTCGGTAAGCGGCCGCAGCAGCCCCTCCAGCACCAGGGCGGTGAGCGGCCGGGTATTCACGTCGGCGACGTCGCCCTCGTACTCGACGGTGGCGGCGGTGATCGCGGTCTCGGTCACTTGGCCGGCAAAGCTGCCGATCTGGCGTGCCAGGGTCATGTAGGGCTTGAGCCGTGGCATGTCCTCGGCGCTGACCGATGGCATATTGAGCGCATTGACCACGCTGCCGTGGACAAGGAAGTCCGCCATCTGCTCGGCAACCTGAAACGCCACCTTCTCCTGCGCCTCGGTGGTGGAAGCACCGAGGTGGGGTGTCACCACCACCTGCTCCAGGCCGAACAGGATGTTGTCCCGGGCCGGCTCTTCCGCGAACACGTCGAGCGCGGCACCGGCCACGGCGCCACTTTCCAGGGCCGCCTTGAGGTCCGCCTCCACCACCAGGGCGCCGCGGGCGCAGTTGATGATCCTCACGCCCCGCTTCATTTTCGCGATGGTCTCGGCATTGATGATGCCGCGGGTGGCGTCGGTGGCTGGCGCATGCAGGCTGATGAAGTCGGCGCGTGCCAGCAGTGTGTCGAGGTCCACCTTCTCCACCCCCAGGTCCGCCGCCTGCTCCGGCGACAGGTACGGGTCGTGGGCGAGCACCCGCATTTTCAGGCCCAGGGCGCGGTCGGCGACGATGCCGCCGATGTTGCCGCAGCCGAAGATGCCGAGCGTCTTGCCGGTCAACTCCACCCCGACGAAACGGGACTTTTCCCACTTGCCGGCATGGGTGGAGGCGTTGGCTTGCGGGATCTGTCGGGCCAGCGCCAGCAACAGGGCGATGGCGTGCTCGGCGGTGGTGATCGAGTTGCCGAACGGCGTGTTCATCACCACCACCCCGTGAGCGGTGGCGGCATCCACGTCGACATTGTCGACGCCGATGCCGGCCCGGCCGATCACCTTGAGGCTACTCGCGGCGGCAATGATGTCGGCGTTTACCTTGGTGGCCGAGCGGACGGCGAGACCGTCATAACCGCCGATGCAAGCCTTCAGTTCGTCCGGGCCGAGGCCCGTCTTGACGTCGACGTCGACGCCGCGTTCTTGCAGAATCTCAGCTGCCCGCGGACTCATCTTGTCCGCGATCAGGACCTTGGGCATGGGCTTTCCCCCGTTGCGGTGTTCTATGCGGTGGTTGCGGCGTCGGCCTTGACCGTCTCCCACGCCCAGTCCAGCCACGGGAACAGGGCGTCGAGATCGCTGGTCTCCACCGTGGCGCCGGCCCAGATGCGGAGCCCCGGCGGGGCATCTCGGTAGCTGCCGATGTCGAAGGCGGCACCCTCCGCCTCCAGCGCGGCTGCGATTCGCTTGGCTGCCGATGCGCGCGCGGCGGCGTCAAGCCCAAGAAACCAGGGATCGACGACGGTGAGACAGACCGAGGTGCAGGACCGGTGGGCCCGATCGGTGGCGAGGAAGTCGACCCAGGGCGTCTGGCCGACCCAGGCTTCGATGGCGGCGAGGTTGCCTTGGCTGCGCCGGATCAGCGCCGGCAGGCCGCCCGCCGCCTCCGCCCAGGTGAGGGCATCCAGCTGGTCCTCCACGGCGAGCATGGAGGGGGTGTTGATGGTTTCCCCCTTGAAGATGCCCTCCTGCAGCTTGCCCCCTTTGGTCAGGCGGAAGATCTTCGGCAGCGGCCAGGGCGGTGTGTAGGATTCGAGCCGTTGGACGGCCCGGGGGCTAAGGATCAGCACGCCGTGCTGGGCCTCGCCGCCCAGCACCTTCTGCCAGGAGTAGGTGGTGGCATCGAGCCTGTCCCATGGCAGGTCCATGGCGAACGCGGCCGAGGTGGCGTCACAGATGGTGAGGCCCTGGCGGTCGGCGGCGATCCAGTTGCCGTCGGGGACGCAGACGCCGGAGGTGGTGCCGTTCCAGGTGAACACCACGTCGCGATCCGGCCTGACCTCGGCGAGATCCGGGAGCTTGCCGTAATCGGCTTCCAGCACCCGCACGTCCTGGCACTTGAGCTGCTTGGTGATGTCGGTGACCCAGGTCTTGCCGAAGCTCTCCCAGGCCAGAACATCGATGCCGCGTGGTCCCAGCAGCGACCAGAGCGCCATTTCCACCGCGCCGGTGTCGGAGGCGGGGACGATGCCGATGCGGTAGTCCGCCGGGACGCCGAGAATGGCCCGGCTGCGATCGATCACCGCGGCGAGCTTGGCCTTGCCGTCCCTGGAGCGGTGGGATCGGCCAAGGCAGGCGCCGGCGAGCGCTTGCGGCGTCCATCCGGGACGCTTGGCACAGGGACCGGAAGAGAACAGGGGGTTGGCCGGACGGTTCGCCGGCTTTCGGACGCTGGTCATAGGGGTATCTCCCATCCTTGCAGATGGGTCGCGACCCGTTGGGAGGTCGTGGCCCGCAGCGCTTATAGGCTTGGCCGCCGGCGCGGTCAATGTGGCCGATCGCACGCTTGGCGATCACGGGGCGATCCCGGCGTTCCCGCTGGGGCGGGGCGCGGCGACAGCGCCAGGACGGTTCCCCGTGATGTGCCCCGGTGCGGCGGCCGGCGTGCTTGTGGCGCCCCGACGGCGCGGCTACATAGGCAAGCGAGCGGCACTGCCGCACCGATGGTTTGAGGAACCGTTTCCATGCGCGCTGAGATCGAAGCCGTCGTCCAGGAGACCCGCGGGGTCCTGGCACGGCTGAGGAGGCATCTTTGACTACGAGGTGGCGGCGGACCGGCTGGCCGAGCTGACCAAGCGCGCCGAGGACCCGGACCTGTGGTCCAAGCCGGAGGAAGCGCAGGCGTTGATGCGCGAACGCACCCGCCTGGACGAGCGGGTCACCGGTTATGATTCGCTCGAACATCGCCTCGCCGAAACCCTGGAACTGCTCGAGTTGGGGGAAGGGGAAGCGGATGCGGCGCTGGTGGCGGATGCCGAGGAAACCCTTATCGGCCTGAGGGACGAGGCGGGACGGGCCGAGATCCAGGCGCTGCTGTCGGGGGAGGCTGATGCCAACGACTGCTTCCTGGAGGTCCATGCCGGCGCCGGCGGCACCGAGGCACAGGACTGGGCGGAAATGCTGGTTCGCATGTACACCCGGTGGGCGGAACGGCACGGCTATGGGGTGGAATGGATCGAGGAGAGCGGCGGGGAGGAGGCCGGAATAAAGTCGGCCACCATCCGCATCAAGGGCCCCGATGCCTACGGCTGGCTGAAGACCGAAAGCGGCGTACACCGGCTGGTGCGGATCTCGCCTTTCGATGCCAGTGCCCGGCGGCACACCAGCTTTGCCTCGGTCGGGGTTTATCCGGTGATCGACGATTCCTTCGAGGTCGACATCCAGGAGAAGGATGTCCGGGTCGATACCTACCGCTCGTCCGGCGCCGGCGGCCAGCACGTCAACAAGACCGACAGCGCGGTGCGGCTCACCCACATGCCCACCGGGGTGGTGGTGCAGTGCCAGAACGACCGGTCCCAGCACAAGAACCGCGCCGCCGCCTGGGCCATGCTGAAGGCCCGGCTGTACGAGCTGGAGATGCGCAGGCGGGAAGCCCAGGCCCAGGCGGAATACGACGCCCGCTCGGATATCGGCTGGGGCAATCAGATCCGCTCGTACGTGCTGCAGCCCTACCAGATGGTGAAGGACCTGCGCACCGGGGTGGAGACCTCCAACACCCAGGCGGTGCTGGACGGCGCCATCGACGATTTCATGGCGGCCGCCCTGGCGGCGCGGATCGGCCCCGGCGGAACCCGGCCGGCGGCAGCAGTCGGGTCGTAATCATACCCTGCCGGCGGATCAGGTCCATCGGTCGGCTGAGCCGGACCGCGCGGGCAATACCGTGGTGGATCGACCGTTTTGACGCTTGGGATGCACGCGCCTGGTCCGGTCGACCGGCATAAGCGCCCTCGTTCCAACGGCGCCGCGGCGGCGCCGTTCTATCCCTGGGGTTGGTCCTCCGGCTGCCCCGGCGGCTGGCCCGCGGCGCGGTTGCAGAACTGGGCGATCGCCTCGAAGTACACCCTGCGGCCGACCAGCATCAGGTCGTTGTGGCCGGCGCCCGGCACCGCCAGGAGCTGGTTGTCCGCTGCTGGCGAGGCTTCGTACAAGGCGCGGCCGTCGCCGACCGGGATGATGAAGTCCCGCTCGCCATGGATGATCAGGGTCGGCAGGGTGCAGCGTGAAATCTTGGCCAGGTTGCCGAACCCGTCGCTGGCTTCGTTGGCATCGGGCAGCCGCAGGAAGCCGAGCCGCTCGATCAGCGGAAAGGTATAGGCGAAGCCGCTCTCCAGGATCAGCCCCGTGATCCCTTCGCGCACCGTGTTGACGATTTCCAGGGCCGCGGCACTCCCGAGCGACCGACCCATGACGAACAGCGGCCCGGCCTCCACGCCGCGCTCGGCCATCACCCCGGGGGCGGCGGCAAAGCTGGCTTTCGCATCCGCCAGCAGCGCGGTCGCGGTGGGCGAGCCGTCGCTGGTGCCATAGCCGCGGTAATCGATGACGAACAGGGTCAGGCCGAGGCGGGTGTAGAGCGGCGCGATCGCTTCGTAGTCGGAGGCGATTTCGCCGTTGCCGTGGAAGTAGATGATCACCGGCGCCTTCGGCCGGGATACGAAGATCTTGCCGCCCACGTGGATGCCGTCGGCAACCGGCAGACGCACCGTGTGGGTGCCGGCGCCGAGGTGGGGGAGCCCGGCTTCGCGTCGGGGATGGAACAGCACGCCCAGCACCTCCGGGCGGTCAAGGATGTCCAGGGTTCGCTCGGTCATGCTGCGGGTCTACCTTTCCTCCATAAGCGTGCCGTCCGGCCGTTCCGTTGACCTCCGGCCATCACGCCGCTGCCGGCAGGCCCAGGATGGCGCGGGCCTCCGCCGGGCTTGCCGGGTGGCGGCCATGCTCCGGACAGAGCGCTGCCACCTGCTCCACCAGCTCGGCATTGCTGATGGCGAGGCGGCTGCGGTCGTACCTGAGGTTGTCTTCCAGTCCGGTGCGCACATGGCCGCCCATCTCCAGCGCCCAGCGCGCCACCGCGAGCTGATGCCGGCCGATGCCGGCCGCGGTCCAGGTCGCTCCCGGCATCAGGTCGGCCAGTTCGGCGACGGCGAACTCCAGCAGGCGGCGGCGCGCCGGCAGGGCGTTGGGAATGCCGAGTACGAACTGCACGTGCGGCGGCGGCACCACCACGCCCCGGTCGAGCAGTGTCCGGGTGGTGTAGAGCATGGCCAGGTCGAACACCTCGATCTCCGGCTTGATGCCGAGATCCCGCATGGCTTCCGCCATCGCCACCACCAGGTCGGGATGGTTCTCATAGATCTGGGTGGCGAAGTTGACCGAGCCGGTGGCGAGCGAGGCCATGTCCGGCTTCAGGGCCAACGGCTTCGCCCGTTCATCCTGGGCCCGGCCGCGGCCGCCGGTGGAGAACTGGACGATCATGCCCGGGCACAGGCGGCGGATCCCCGCCTGCACCTCGGCGAACCGCGCCGGATCGGAGGAAGACTGGCCCGCATCGTCGCGGACATGCACATGCACCAGCGACGCACCGGCCCGGAATGCCGCAATGGTGGAGTCGATCTGCTCCGCCGGCAGAACGGGTACCGCAGGGTTGTCCGCCTTGGACGGGACAGCGCCGGTGATGGCGACGGTGATGATGGCGGGTGTGGTCATCGCGTCCGGCTGGGGGCCTGATCTCGTTCAGACGGTGTGTTCCCCCGCCGGCGGCGTGCCATTGCGGGACGGAACGGTGCCGACTGTTGTGCCGACCCTTCATACGGACTCGGCACCGTCGCCGCAACCTGTCCGGGCCCTTGTTTGCGTCGCTGGCGGAAGCGCCCCGGTGCGGAAGGGCACCGGGGCAACCGTTCAAGTCGGCGATGGACGGACCCGCCCGCGGCAGGCTTCTACCGGCAAAGCTTGGCCGTGTCGGGCTGGAGCCGGGGCCTCGATCAACGCCAGACGGTTTCTTTTTTTACCTGCATTGGCCCGCAGGGTTACTGGCCGTCCCATTCCAGCGAAGAGGGGAAACCGGCCTCGTATGCCGGTTCACCGCCCGCGGCGACGACCGCGCCGCTCAGGCCTGGGGCGAGGGCCGCTCGATGCCGTCGGTGCTCCGTCCGAAGGCGATGCGTCCATCCCACAGATGCTGAACACCTCCCGAGGTCACGTCCGCCAGTGACACGCGGGTGAGATACCCCAGCACGGTCGAGCGCAGCGAGTCCCACAGAAGGTCGGTCCCGGCGGCTTCGCGGCTGTCGTTGGCCGCGCGATCGTCGGCGCGGGCTCCGGCCCGCCCGGTCGCCAGCCTGGGCTCATCGAACGCTGCGAAAATCTGGGCGATGGTGATCTGATCCGCGGGCCGGCTGAGCACGTAACCGCCGCCGGAACCCTTCTTGGCAACCACCAACCCGGCATTACGCAGCCTCGACATGAGCGCTTCAGTGTACGAGACCGACCGCTGGATCGCCCGGGCCAGCCAGAGCGTTTTGCCCGGCCGCTCCACGGTGCAGCCGGTCAGGTGGGCCATACACTCCACGGCCAGGTAGGCGCTGTTGGTTATCTGCATCGTTATGGTTCCCTTCCCCCGCGGCGTTCATTCCGGACAGGAACTAAATGACCGCCGAACCCCTTGTCAAGAAAGTTTCGAAACGCTATCATCCGCTCGGTTTGACGATGATTAGCAACCGTGCACTCGCAGAAATCGTGGCGCACCTGGGGCGCGTCGCGTACTGTGACGGGTTTGTCGCAGGATTGTCCTCCGCCCAGTGGGCGGCGCTCAGGTATTTTTTCCGGGCCAACCGGTTCTCCCGCACCGTATCGGCCTTTGCCGACTTTCATGCCACCACCCGCGGCACCGCCTCGCAGACGGTCAAGAGCTTGGTTAGCCGCGGCTATCTGAAGCGGACCCGGTCCCGACGGGATGGTCGCAGCATTACACTCGATTTGACCGATGCGGGCTTGGCCATCCTGGCCGAGGACCCCTTCGAGGCCCTGGTGGGGGCGGTGGGCCATCTGCCGGCCGAGGCACGCATCGATCTCGCCACCACCTTGGACGCGATGATGAAGGAAGTGGCACGGCAGCGGGGCAAGCGGCCGTTCGGAACCTGCGACGCGTGCGCCTACTTTGCGGCGGATCGGGCGGAGCCGGCTCAGGAGTGTCGGTGCCGCTGCCGGCTGATGGAGGAGCCCATCAGCGCCGAGGAGATGGCGCAGGTCTGCGTCAACTACGTGCCGGCTTTGGGCTTTGTCGGTGACGATGCGGCCGTTGGCGCGGCCGAGCGGCCGGCGCAGCCCCGGCTGAGGGATGATCGTCCGGATGACCGTTCGTATTGAGATTTTTCCGCTATCCGGTGTTGCGATCGTTTCCGGCTTTGCCGCGGGCGGCAGAGGGAGGCTGTAATGATCACCGGGGAAGCCCTGGGTGACGGTGGCCGGGTGACCCACGCGTTCTTCACCCGGGAAGGCGGCGTCAGCGAGGGCATCTACGCATCGCTCAATTGTGGCCTGGGTTCCGGCGATCACCCCGATGCGGTGCGGACCAACCGGGCACGGGCCGCGGTGCGGCTCGGTTTGTCGGAAGGCGCCGTGGTCACCGCCTATCAGGTACATTCGGCCACCATCGCCGTGGTGGACAGCCACTGGCGGGATGAGGAGCGGCCGAAGGTGGATGGCCTGGTGACCAAGGTACCCGGCATCGCCCTCGGCATTCTCACTGCCGACTGTGCGCCGGTGCTGCTGGCCGACCCGGAATCCGGCGTCGTCGGTGCCGCTCACGCCGGCTGGCGGGGCGCCCTCGCCGGGGTGGTGGAGGCCACGGTCGGGGCGATGATGGCCTTGGGCGCGAAGCCGGCCAGGATGGCGGCGGCGGTCGGGCCGTGCATCCGCCAGCGGTCGTACGAGGTGGGGCCGGACGTGCGGGATGCCGTGTGCGCCGCTAATGGGGGTGCTGCCCGTCTGTTCGTGCCGAGCGACCGACGCGATCGGTTCCTGTTCGACCTGCCGGGCTACGTCACCGGGCGACTTGAGGGGGTCGCGGTAGGGGCGATCGAGGCGCTCCCACTGGATACTTATGCCGATGCCACGCGGTTCTTCAGTTATCGCCGCACCACCCATGCGGGCGGTCGCGATTACGGTCGGATGCTGTCGGCGATCGCGCTGCAGCCCTGAGGACGGGTGGTAACGGCTTCGGGGCAGCTTTCAGCAGCCAGGGACGGGCGGGACATCAGCCATGCCGCACATGATCGTTCTCATCATTGTTTCCTTGTTGGGCCTGCTCGCCTTCTGCGCGATCATGTAGCCGGCGGCCTCAGTCGGCCCGCTGCCATGGCCACGCCGTTCTAATGCCCTTTGCAAGCCCCGGGAGAGGTTGCTAAGGTTCGACCGCCGCCGGGGTCGGGCGGAGCCGGTCCCGCATCAGGGTGGCTCCTTGCGTTTTCTGCCGGCGGTGCAGGGATAGAGGCCCGTCGCACCCATGAAGATTGTCGCGTGCAATAGCAATCGGCCGCTGGCGGACGCGATCTCCGCCTACCTGCGCCTGCCGTTGTCCAAGGCCAGCGTGCGCCGCTTCCCCGACATGGAGATCTTCATCGAGGTTCAGGAGAACGTGCGCGGCGAGGACGTGTTCGTCATCCAGTCCACGTCCTACCCGGCCAACGACAACCTGATGGAACTGCTGGTCATCCTGGATGCCTTGAGGCGCGGTTCTGCGCGCCGGGTCACGGCCGTGATCCCGTACTTCGGCTACGCCCGCCAGGATCGCAAGTCGGGCCCCAGGACGCCAATCTCGGCCAAGCTGGTCGCCAATCTGATCACCGTTGCCGGGGCCGACCGGGTTCTCACCACCGATCTGCATGCCGGCCAGATCCAGGGATTTTTCGACATTCCGGTGGACAACCTGTTCGCCGCTCCGGTCTTCACCAAGGATATCCGCACTCGCTACGATGAAGACGACCTGATGATCGTGTCCCCGGACGTGGGCGGTGTGGTGCGGGCCCGGCTGATCGCGAGCCGTCTCAATTGCGACCTCGCCATCATCGACAAGCGGCGGGAGCGCGCCGGGGTTTCCGAGGTGATGCATATCATCGGCGATGTCCGGGACCGCCGCTGCATCCTGATCGATGACATCATCGATTCCGCCGGCACGCTCTGCAACGCCGCCCATGCTCTGATGGATGCGGGGGCGACGTCGGTGAGCGCCTATGTTACCCACGGTGTCCTGTCGGGTGGCGCCGTGGCACGGGTCAGCGCGTCGCCCTTGCAATTGCTGGTCATCACCGACAGCATTGCCGCGACCGAGGCGGTGCGCGTATCTAACAACATCGAACAACTCACCGTCGCACCGCTGATCGCGGAAGCGATCCGCCGGATCAGCGAGGAGACGTCGGTTTCCAGCCTGTTCGACTGACGGCAAGCACGGAAGAACCCGGGCGGTGTCCCCTGCCGCGGACCGCCGCGGCCGGTAATGACAAGGATTTGGAGAGGTTACCATGTCGGAAGCAGTCAGTTTCGCCGCCGAACGGCGGCTCGGCACAGGCAAGGGCGCAGCCCGGGCGGCGCGCCGTGCCGGCCGTGTGCCGGCCATTCTGTACGGCGCAGTGCCGGAGCCACTTGGCATTACCGTCGACCTGGTGGCGCTGGACAAGCAACTCCACACCCACGGGTTCTTCGCCAAGCTGTTCGAAATCCAGGTGGATGGGCAGCGCTATCCGGCCATCGTCAAGGAATGCCAGCGGGATCCGGTGCTGGGCCGGCCGCTGCACGTGGACTTTCTTGCCGTCGGTGCGAGTACCGAGATCGACGTGGATGTGGAGGTGGTGTTCATCAACGACGAGACCTGCCCCGGCATCAAGCGGGGTGGGGTGCTCAACATCGTGCTGCATGCGGTTCCCTTGCGCTGCCGTGCCGATCAGATTCCGGAGAACATTGTCATCGACCTTGCCGAGCGGCAGATCGGCGACGTCATCCACGTCACCGACCTGACTCTCCCCGCCGGTGCCAAGCTGGCGGACCCGGACCCCGAGGTGACGGTCGCTTCCATTGCGCCGCCGATGGGCGGTGCCGGTGCCGAGATCGAACCCGGGGGCGAAGGCGAGGGGGCCGAGTCGGTTTCTCCGGCGTCGGCTTAGGCGCTCCGCCCACTGCCGCCTCGGACCACGCCCGTCGTTGGTCGGCTGTTGATCCATGCCGTTCGGTATCAGCTTCGGGCGCGGCAGCGGCAGCGGCACGGCCGAGCCGCCGCTCCTGGTGGTGGGGTTGGGCAATCCCGGAGCCCGCTACGCCGGCAATCGCCATAACATCGGCTTCATGGCAGTGGACGCAATCGCGCGCCGCCACGGCTTTCCGCCCTGGCGCAGCCGGTTCCAGGGACAGGTCTCGGAAGCCAGCGTCGCCGGACGACGCGTCCTGCTGTTGAAGCCGATGACTTTCATGAACCGCTCCGGCGACGCGGTCGGCCAGGCTGCCCGCTACTTCAAGGTACCGACCACCGATGTCCTGGTCTTCCATGACGAACTCGACCTCGCCGAAGGCAGGCTTCGGGTCAAGCAGGGTGGGGGGCATGCCGGCCACAACGGGCTCCGCAGCCTGCATGCGGTCATCGGCCCGGACTACCGCCGGGTGCGTCTCGGCATCGGTCATCCCGGCGACCGGGAGCAGGTGCTCGGTCACGTCCTCAAGGACTTTGCCAAGGCCGATGCAGCTTGGCTGGATCCGCTGCTGGAGGCGATCGCCGAGCGGTTCCCAGACTTGGTGGCGGGGGATGCGGGGACCTTCATGAGCAAGGTGGCGATGGCTCTGCAACCGCCGAAACCGCCGCGTGCCGAGCGCTCGGCGGCGGGCGACAGCGGCAAGGACGGGGCCGGCTGATGGGCTTCAACTGCGGTATCGTCGGCCTGCCCAATGTCGGCAAGTCGTCGCTGTTCAATGCGCTGACCGCCACCGCTGCGGCGGAATCCGCCAACTTCCCGTTCACCACCATCGAACCCAACGTCGGCAGGGTTGCCGTGCCCGACGAGCGGCTGCACCGCATCGCCGCCATCGCCAAGTCCACCAAGGTGACGCCGACGCAGTTGGAGTTCGTCGACATCGCCGGACTGGTCCAAGGGGCGAGCCGCGGTGAAGGGCTCGGCAACCGGTTCCTCGCCAACATCCGGGAGGTGGACGCCATCGTCCATGTGCTGCGCTGCTTCGAGGACGATAACGTGACCCACGTTGCCGGCTCGGTGGATCCGCTCCGCGATGCCGAGATCGTCGAGACCGAGTTGCTGCTGGCCGACCTGGAGAGCCTGGAGCGCCGCGCTGCCGGTCTGGTGAAGCGTGCCCGCGGTGGCGAACGGGAGGCCAGGGAGCAGGCGGCGCTGGTGGATCGGGTGCTGGTGGCGCTCCGGGAGGGGCAGCCGGCCCGCATGGTGGCGGTCGGGGAGGAGGAGGAGAAGGCGTTCCGCCATCTCCAGCTTCTGAGCGCCAAGCCGGTGCTGTTCGTCTGCAACGTCGAGGAGGCCGCTGCCGCCGGCGGCAACGCCTGGTCTGCCCGGGTGGCGGACCGGGCTGCCGAGGCGGGGGCGGTGACCATATCCGCTCGCATCGAGGCCGAGGTGGCGGAGATGGACGACGAGGCGGACAGGGCGGCATTCCTGGAGGCGCTCGGGCTTGCCGAGACCGGGCTGGCCCGGCTGGTGCGGGCCGGCTATCACTTGCTGGATCTCATCACCTTCTTCACCGCCGGGCCAAAGGAAACCCGGGCCTGGACGGTCAGGCGGGGCACCCGGGCGCCGGCGGCGGCCGGTACGATCCACACCGATTTCGAACGGGGCTTCATCCGCGCCGAAACCATCGCCTACGACGACTTCATCGCTCTCGGTGGCGAGCAGCCGGCCCGCGACGCCGGACGCTGCCGGTCGGAAGGCCGCGACTACGTCGTCCAGGACGGCGACATCCTGCTGTTCCGCTTCAACGTGTAGCCCTCACGTGGGTCAGTCAGCCCGGATCATGCGTGGGGATTGGCGGCTGTCGCGTAATCCGTTGGAATCGCGCAGGACTGAGATGCCGACGCCCGTCCACACCGGTTCCGGAGTGCGCACCCGCCATGGTTAGTCCTGCCCTGCTGCTGTCCGGTTTGTGACCCGTCAGGGCAAGGAGATTGTCGCCGGCTTTGACGGTGGCCAACTTTCGTCCGACGGTGGCTTGAGAATGGTCCTGAGGGGGCGGGCGGCGGCTGTCCGCGGCGGCCTGCCAACCAGGCGGTTTATCCTGTAAGTTAAGCATCGCTGGCCTTTGTTATGCTCAGGGTTGTTTGCCTTCACCCGGCACTGGTCCGATGCTAGAATGTCACATAAATCAAGGTTGATTGCGCTGGTGCCGCCGGGGCGCAACCCGGCGCGTGCCGGCTCCGGAACGGAAGGGATGTGAACCGATGGCTCTCTGGGACGATCTGCTGAGCCGCAACGTGGTCACCGGCCTCGCCGCCGGCATCGGTGCCGCCGTGCTGGCGCCGACGGTCCTGCCGGCGGTGGCCCGGGCCGCCAAGCCGGTGGCCAAGGCGGTGATCAAGGGCGGCATGCTGGCCTATGTCCGCGGCCGGGAGACGCTGGCCGAGCTGGGCGAGGTGGCGGAAGACATCTACGCCGAGGCCCGGGCGGAGATGGTGGCGGAAGCCGCGGCGGAGCACGTTCAGGCGGCGGCGGAGGCGGTGGCGGAAACCGCCGGCGACGCGGCGGAGACGGTGCGCTGAGGATCGGGCCATGACCACGCCTTCATCTGCCCCGCAAGCGCACGTCAGCCATGCCATGCCCGGCCGCACCCGGCTGAAGGTGCCGGCACGCCGCCGGGACGCGCGCTATTTCGCGGCGTTGCTGGAGGGGCTGTCGCAGTGGCCGGCGGTGCGCCGGGTTTACGTCAACCCGCTCACCGCCAGCGTGCTGGTGGAGCACCGGGCCGATGTCGCGGCGCTGGGGCGATTTGCCGAGGGGAAGGGACTGTTCGTCCTGCCGACGGGGCCGGCGCCGACGGTTCCCATCGCCGGGCGCATCCGTCGGGAGCTGGCCGACGTGGACGACCGGCTGCGGGTGATCGCCGGCGGCACCCTCGACCTGTGGTCCGCCACCTCGCTGGTGTTCATCGGCTTGGCGGTGGTGCAGCTCGCCCGCGGCAACTACATGGGCCCGGCCACCACCCTGATCTGGGCCGGGGTCTCGGCCATGCGCCAGGCCCGCAGCCAGCCCATTACCCCATCGCCGGAGGCGTGACCCGGCTCGGGGGGCGGCACCAATGCAAGGGCGCCGGGGGGCGCCGGGCGCGGTGGTCCCCGCCAGTCGGACCGGCGCACCGAGACGGAGGAGAATGACCATGATGACCGAACACGAAGAGACCGGGACGGTGGCGGCGGGCTCGCTGGCATCGGCCGGCGCCGGGGCGCGGCAAGCCCTCGGCACTGCCGGGACAACGGTGAAGGACGGGATCGTCCAGAGCCTCCGCGGCATCGACGAGATCGAGACGGAGATTGTCAACCTGGTGCGCAATACCGTCGCCAACGCGCTCCGCGCCACCGGTTCGGTTGCCAACGAAACGGTGACGGTCAGCCGCGACGTGGTGAACGGGGCCATCAGCGCGGCCGAGGAGGTCGGCGGCGGCTTGGTCAGTGCCGTCCGGGCGGTGGCCAAGGGCGTGGTCCTCGGCGTCGCCGATGTGGGCGGCGACGTGGTCAGGGCGGCCTCGGAGACCGCCAGTGCCGCCGTGCTGGCCGCGGGCCGCGTCGGCGCGGACGTGGGCTTGGTCGCCAAGCGGGCGGTGGACGGCGTGGTCGATGCTGGCCGGGAAACCGGCGGCAACGTCGCCCAGCTTGCCAAGGCGGCGACCCAGGGCGCGATGGAGGCCGCCGGCAGCATCGGCACCGCGGCGGTGGCCACCGTGCGGGAGTTCCTGATCGGGGTTGCCGAAGGGCTCAAGGACGTGGTGGGGGCGGTTCTGCCCAAGCCGCGTCAGTCGGCGGGGGCGTAGCGCCCCTTCGGCGCCATCGTGACCTGCGGCATGCCGGAGGCCATTGCCACCGCCACTGTCGCGTGTCACGAAAGAGTCATGCAGCCGTAACCGGGTTGTCACGCGGATGCGGTAGCTTGCGGGCTCCCGTTCACCAGACCTATCGGTCGAACAAGAGCCCGCCCATGAGTCGCTACGTGCATCATGTACCGGGTCGGCTTCGCATACGGACCCCCGCGATCAAGCGCCGGCCGGAAGCGGCAGAGACCGCCCGGCGGTGCCTGTCCGCCATCGACGGCGTCATCGCGGCCGAGGCCAGCGCCCTGACCGGCAGCATCACCCTCCGCTACGACCCGGCGCGGATCGGGCACCAGGACCTCGTCGGTGTCCTCCGCGGCCATGGCTACGCCGCTCACGACATCGCAGCAACCGGCACAGCGCCGGCTGCCGGTGCGTCCGACGGTGTGGCCAACCAGCTGGTCGAGACTGCGGCCAAGACGGTTGCCGTGGTCCTGCTGGAGAAGCTGATCGAACGCTCCACCGTCGCCGTCATCGGCGCCCTTACCTGACTTCGGCCGGCCTTGGCACCGCGGCGCTGCCGATGGGCGGGCCGTGCCGTTTGATTCGCCTTGTTTCTACGGTTGGCGTTCCCTTTCCCGCCGATATCGCCTATGCATCGGGTGCGCGCGCGATGGTGAGGGGGCGCCCGCGCGGTCACGATGGCCTGGGGAAGGGGGAACGCCGTCATGCCAACCTGCCTGATCACCGGCGCCGGCCGCGGGCTCGGGCTGGAATTCGCCAAGCAGTATGCGGCCGAGGGCTGGAGGGTCGTGGCCACCTGCCGCCGGCCGGAGACCGCCGATGCCCTCCACGCGGTGGAGGGGCAGATCGAGGTCCATCCGCTCGACGTGACCGATTTCGCCCGGGTGGAGGCCCTGGGGCGCCGGCTCCGGGAGGTGCCCATCGACCTGCTGATCAACAACGCCGGGGTCTACGGGCCGCGGCTGGTCCGCCACGATTCGGTGGATTACGCCGCCTGGGCCGAGGTGCTGCGCGTCAACACCATGGCGCCGCTCAAGGTCTCGGCGGTGTTCCTCGACCACGTGCGGCGCGGCAACCACAAGATGATCGTCACCACCACCAGCAAGATGGGCAGCATCACCGATAACACCTCGGGCGGTGCGTATCTGTACCGGTCCTCCAAGGCGGCGCTCAACGCGGTGATGCGAAGCCTCGCCATCGACCTCCGCGACCAGAGGATTGCCGTCGTGCTGCTCAACCCCGGCTGGGTGCGGACCGACATGGGCGGCCCCGGTGCCGAGCTGGATGCGTTCGAGAGCGTCGCCGGCATGCGCGACGTGATCGCCGGGCTGAGCTTCGAGGACAGCGGGCGTTTCCTCAACTACGACGGCACCGACGTGCCATGGTAGCAAGCCGCCCGGCGGCGCCGAGGGAGGCGACATGACCCAGGACGGTTTCCGGGGGGTCTTTCCATACTTGGTGTCCCCGGTCGATACCGACGGCGCGGTGATGGCGGAGCCCCTCCGCCGCCTCGTCGATCACGTGATCGCGGCCGGTGTGCATGGCCTGACCGCGCTCGGCAGCACCGGGGAATTCGCCTACCTCACCTGGGACCAGAAGCAGCGGGTGGTCGAGGTCACCCTGGAGGCGGCGGCCGGCCGGGTGCCGGTGATCGCCGGAGTGGCGGCGACCTCGACGGCGGAAGCCTGCCGGCAGGCAAGGGCGTTCGCGGCGATGGGGGTCGACGGCATCGTCGCCATCCTGGAGGCCTACTTTCCGGTGTCCGAGGACGGGGTGGTGGCCTACTTCACCGCGGTGGCCGAATCCGTATCCCTGCCGGTGGTGATCTACACCAATCCCAGCTTCCAGCGGGCCGACCTCACCGTGCCCGCCATCGCCCGCCTCGCCGAGGTGCCCAACATCCTCTACATCAAGGACGCCTCGTTCAACACCGGCCGGCTGCTGTCAATCATCCAGGCGGTGGAGGGGCGGTTGAGCGTTTTCGCCGCTTCCTCCCACATCCCGGCGGCGGTCATGCTGATCGGCGGGGTCGGCTGGATGGCGGGCCCGGCCTGCCTGGTGCCGGCGGCCAGCGTCGAACTCTACGACCATGCGGCGGCCGGCCGCTGGGACCAGGCCATCGCGCTGCAGCGCCGGCTCTGGCCGCTGAACGAGGCATTCCAGCGCTACGCCCTGGCCGCCTGCGTCAAGGGCGGGCTGGAGTTGCTGGGATTCCCGGTGGGGGCGCCGGTGCCGCCGCAGGCACCCCTCGGCGATCAGGGTCGGGCGGAGGTTCGCCGCGCCCTCCAGACGGCCGGGGCGCTTTAGGGCGCTCCCCGGCCGCACACGACGGCGACCGCGGACCGTCAGGGGGCGGCGGCCGGCTGCAGCCGGGGGAACCGGCGCAGCAGCCACTGCATCACCCAGCCCCTCGGTGCGTCGATCCCGGTCATCAGGTAGCGGAGCGTGTAGTCGTTCTCCAGCGTGGCCTGAAGCACATGCGGCACGTGCTCCTGTCCACAGAGCAGCACCTGATCGCCGGCTGACAGCACATGGCTCAGCGGCGGCATTACCTCCCGCCAGCCGTCTCCGGCGCGCAGCACCAGCGGTACGCACGGCAGGCGCCGGTCGCGCGCCGCCGGATCGCGGAGCACGTCGGCCAAGGTGATGCGGCATCCCTCAGCCCGCAGCCGGGCCAAGGCCGCCGGGGTTTCGTCGCCGATCCGCATGGTCCACAGTCGCGGGCGGACGTCGCCGCCGACCACGTCGTGGAGTTGGGTGATCACGTCCATCAGGAAGGCGTCCCGCGCCTGCACCTGGCTTTCGCGCACCTGCTCGAAGAAGGTCTTCAGCAAGGGGGCGATCAGCAGGAACAGCACCCGCCTGGCGCTCACCAGGGTTGGCTGCATGATGAGATCGGCCGCAGCGGCATCGAACAGGGCACGGTTGCGGTGGCGGTTCTGGCGGACGATCACGAAGATGCCGGGATTGAGGGCGCGGGCGTTGAGGACGATGCTGAGGTTGTCGGCGTCGCTATTGGTCCCGGCGACGATCCCGGCGGCCCGGTCGATGCCCGCTGCCTTGAGGGTGCGCTGGCTTGCATGGCCGGCGATCACCTTGGGGCCGGCCTGGTCTGGCGCGATGTTCGGGTCGACGACGACGACAGGGATGCCGAGCCGTTCGAACGCATCCTGCATGGCGTGACCCATTCGGCCGAAGCCGCAGACGATCCAGTTTCCCCGCGGCACGTCGGCGTACATGGCGAGGTTGGCGTTGGGCGCGCCCACCAGCCATTCGTAGAGCATATGGACCGCCGGATTGCGGATGGTGGCGGCGAGGTGGCGGGCAAAGGTATGGAAGGGATCGATCAGGTGGATGTCGGCGCCGAGGGTGGCGAGGGTTTCCTCGTGGACATCCCGGGTGAGTTGCGCCACCACCCGGGCTTCGGGGTTGAGCAGGCAGGCTGTCACCGCGACCTTGGCGTTGACCTCCTCGTTGTCGGTCAGCGCCACCACCGCCCGACAGTTGGACCGCAGCAGGCCCGCTTCCGCCAGCCGGTCGGGGACCCGGGCGTCGCTGACCAGGGCCGGTGTCGGGATGCGGTAGTCGCGCAGGTGCACGGCGTTGATCCGGTCCGGATCGCGGTCGATGATCACCGCGGCGAG
The DNA here is from genome assembly GCA_007694935.1 of Rhodospirillales bacterium. Lineage (GTDB taxonomy): Bacteria > Pseudomonadota > Alphaproteobacteria > Rhodospirillales > Defluviicoccaceae > REEP01. Next base: position 36,377 of record REES01000066.1, on the reverse strand, counting down.
GCCGGCATCGCTGAGCCCCCGCACCAGGAGGCTGCCGCGGTTGCCGAAGCCGCAGACGATGACGAACGGCTCGGCCAGCCGCCGGACGTCCCGGGCAAACCGCCGCTCGGCCAGCGCCGCTTGGAAGTGCCGGTTCTGGATCAGCCGGATGATGGCGCCGAGGGCATACAGCCAGGCGACCACCCCGGCGTACAGCGACACGATCGCCCACATCCGCTGCGCCTCGCTGAAACCGTGGGGGAGTTCGCCGAAGCCGGTGGTGGTGGCGGTGTAGGTAAGGAAATAGAAGCTGTGGAAGAATCCCATGGGATCCGGCCGCTGCTCGGGGCCGGGGATGACCGCCCAGCCGATCATCGAGGTGGCGTACACCATGGTCAGCAGCAGGATCGGCCGGCGCATGAACCGCAGCACCAGGAACGGGACGCGCTGGGATCCTGTGGTGCCGGCCATCCAGGGGCTCCTCTGGCGGGCGCCCTACCGCCGCATCATCAGCGTCTCGGCTACCAGCACTGTGACCGAGACGATGTTGGCGACCAGGGCCCCGGAGGCCAGCGACACGATGTCGACCATGGTATCGGGGGTCATGCCATGCTCCGAGACGTGGACCGCATGGGTCCAGATGACCGCGGCGACGACCAGCTGGAGCACCGCCACCAGGCTGGTGGCGAGCAGCAGCGCACCGATCTGGCTGCGGTCGCCGAGCTTCAGGATGGTGGCGATAATGTTGACCACGACCACGAAGAAGAACTCGGCGACCGGGTGGTGTGCCGGATTATCGATGTCGCCGATGACGAAGCCGACGTTCAGGGTGAGCGCCAGGATCAGGAAGAACCCGAACACCACCTTTTCGAGATTCATGGGCTGCTGCCTCCCGCCGTCGGCGTTGTCGGTTCCTGCCGCTCGTTGCGTGCCGGCTGTTGACTGGTGTCATCATCGGCACGGACCGGGCGAACTGCAAGCCGGAGTTCCGGCCGGTTCAAGCCCGACCGCCGAGCGGAACCGGTGGTCCGGATGGCGGTGTAAAGAGTTCCGACGGTCGGAACTGGCCCCGTCGCGGTCGCGGGCGACCTGCGCGCGGGTCAGGGTCTGATGTCGGAAACCCCGTGTTGTCAACACCTTGGCGGTGCGTGGCGGGCGCCGTGGCGAGGACGTTCCGGCGCCGCCGGCGGCGCGCCCAGGATCCGGCGGATGCGGGAGTGTAAAAAATCCCGACAGTACCAAAGGGGCGGCGATGCCCGGATCGACAGGCGGGCACTTCTCTAACCGATTGAAAAAAAGAATATATCAGATCGAGTCGACGCCCGATGCGCCCGTATGGGGGTCGGCCGGGCCCTGTTCCGGGTGTCGGGAGACTTTACACTTGTCCCGTGCCCCCGCCGCCAACCCATTGAAAAAGGTCGCTTCAAATTCTAGCATGACGATTGCATGTGGTTTTCCGGTCAACAACCCCAGACTTGCGGAACTGCTGCCATGCTGGCTCGACCCATCGCCGCCGCCATCATTATCGCAGCCTGTGCCGCTGCCACGTCCGCCAAGGCCGGCATGATCGAGTTCTTCACCGATCGCGCCAGCTTCGAGGCGGCGGCCGGCGCCGCCCTCGACCGGGAGAGCTTCGAGGCGCCGTTCACGTCGGCAGCCACGGTCGATTTCGGGGCCTTCACCCTCGGCGAGAAGGGAGGTGCGGAAAACCTCATCGTTCGGCTGGGTCAGGGTGAGGCCACTGCTCTCGGTGTCGGCAACGCGATCACCCATGGCAGCTTCGCCGCCTTTTACGGCGACGTCAGCGCGAGCGCTCATGGCGTTTTCGACTTCCCGGTGACCTCGCCGATCAACGCCTTCGGCGTCGACATGACCTTCGGGCCGAACCTGGATCCGGATTTCGATCCTGACCAGTTTCCCAATGAGATCATCGTTATTTCTTTCGATGTCTTTTTGGGTGGCGACAATCGCGGAGGGTTTGCTCAGTTCACCTCTGTGAACATCCCCACTTTTCTCGGCGCCATCGCCTTTGACGGTCTGTTCGACCGCGTGACGGTGGGTGCGGGGCCTCGCGTGGTGGTGTTCGACGATGTCGCCTACGGCACCGTCGCCGTGCCGGAGCCGGCCGCGCTGGCGCTGCTGAGCCTGGGGCTCTGCAGCCTCACCCTCGCCGCCGCCCTCCGCCGGCCGCAAGTCGCCGCCTGAGTTGGCGCGCCGCCACCCTCACGCCGGCCTGAGCGCGAACAGCAGTGCGGCTAAGGCATACAACACGGTCAGGGCCCACAGCAGGTGGAACACGTAGACGTGGCGCATATCGCCGGATCCTTTTCTCTCAACTATACTTGAAACGTTCCGAAACGATCCTTCGTGCCGGTACACCGCGGGCTAGCAGCGTTGCCTCGACACTCTCCATCATCGGCACCGGCCCGCACACGAAGTAGAGCCAGTCCTTGGGGAACCGCCCGTCCAGGCAGGCGTCGATCACCTCCGGGGTCAACTCACCCGCCGGCCCGCGCCAACCCTCGGGCGGTTCGGACAGGATCAGCTGGAGCCGGAAGTCCAGGGTCTTTCCCATGGCTTCCAACTCATCCCGGTAGAGGATCTGGGTCTCCACGCGATTGCCGTATAGAAGATGCACCGGTCCCCGGTACTGCTCCTGCACCAGTTCCCTGAGCAGGCCGATGATCGGGCCGAGGCCGACGCCGCCGGCGAAAAACGCGAGGCCCGACGCCCGCCGCCGGGCCAATGTGAAGGTGCCGTAGGGTCCATCCACATAGGCCCGGGTACCCACCGGGATCTCGCCTATCCGGTTGGTGAAATCGCCGCTCTCCCGCACGGTGACGGCGAGGCGCGGCCGGTCCGCCGGTGTGGAGCTCAGCGAGAACGGATGCTCCACCAAGCGGAATGGTGAATGCCCCAGGTTGAGCCAGATGAACTGGCCGGCGGCGAAGTTGATCGCCGGGCGTCGTTCCGCCTCGACCTGGATCTCCCAAATCCGGTCGGCGACCTCGCGGTTGGACACCAGCCGGTAGGGATGACGAAACTGGCGGAGCGGCTTCAGGACATAGACGTGGACCAGGGATGCGACCGCGAGACCGGCCAGTACCACCCAGAAGCCGGCCAGCCACGGATCGGCACTGTAGGTGCCGACGGTGAGGGTGTGATGCAGGCCGGCCAAGGCGATCACCGCGGCGCCGAGGCCATGACTGAGCCGCCAGATCTCGTACCGGATCGGCAGCCGGTCCCGCCACATCGCCATGGGCACCAGCAGGATCAGCAGCCACCAGGCGATGCCGCCGCTGCGGAGCGCGTCGGAACCGAACATCCCCCGCAAGGTGGCGACAGCCTGGGCCGGGTCGGGCCACAGGCCGGGGACGGCATAAAGGAACGGATGCAGCAGCACGAACGCGAGGATGGTCCAGGCGATCAACTGGTGGAACAGGATGGTGATGTCGGCCCCCACCCGGCCGGTGATGTCCCGGAACCGGCCGGACAGCAAGAACTGCATCAGCATCATGGCAAACCCCACCATGACCAGCCCGGAAGAGAGGTCGTGGGCCAAGCCCTGGCGCGGGTGGCCCCGGAGCCACGTGATCGCCAGCGGGGCGAGGCCGATGACGACGTAGAGACCGATCAGCAGCCACGGTGCCAAGCCGCGCCGTCGCCGGTGCCAGCCGGCGCCGGTGGTGAGGGGAGGGCGGTCCGGTTGGCGGTCGTTGCGCATGGGCGGCTCCCGGTCCGTCGCACGGTTGCGACAGTGTTGCTCAGCCCCAGGCATTCCCCCAAGCGCCAGCATAGCCGGCAAGCTGCAGCCGCCTCAACCGCCGCCGCACCGGCCGGTCCGGGGTTAGCTCAGCGCCGCTGCGTCTCCGAGATGGTCTTGATCAGCGCCAGCACGGTGGCGCGCACCTCCGGGTCGGTGACCCGGGCGAATTCCTCGGCCAGGCGCTTGGCTTCCGAGAACAGCCGCGGCGCCCCGTCACCCGCGAAGGCAGGATCGTCCGGCGAACGGGGACCCGCCGCGCCGTCCCCTCCCTTGTCGTCCCCGGTGATCCCGTCCTCCTCGAAGAAGGAGCCGACATCGGTCTGGAGAACCTGGCTCAGCCGGTACAGGTGGGCGGCGCCGATGCGGCGCTGCCCGGTTTCGAACCGGTCAACCGTCCCCGGCTGCTCGCCGATAAGCATGTCCAGCAGCCGGGTGTTGATCCCGAGCGACCGCCGCCGCTGCCGGAGCCGGCGGGCCACCCGGGCATCGATGGGATCGCTCGCCGCTCCGCCGGTGGTGGGATCGGTCATCGGCGGTGGGCCGGCCCGGATCCGGGGTGTCGGCATGGGCTCATGCCGTTATTGTGTCGTGTCAGGTGCTACGATTGGCTTAATCGGCCGGCCGGCGCAGGGCGCCTGCGTGCCGCCGCAAAGCCTTGACGGCGGCGGGTCGGCGCGCCTACCTTCCCCGGGCCTTTGGCGCCCGATGGGCGCCCGCGCCAGCCCGCGAGTGTCGCGCACTGGCGCGTTATCTGTTGGTGACACACCCCTTCGTCTTGGGAGCCGAGCGCCGGTGTTTGAAAGCCTGAGCGGCCGTCTGTCGGAGATCTTTGACCGCCTGAAGAAGCGTGGTGCCCTCAACGAGGCGCACGTGACCGAGGCGCTGCGCGAGGTCCGCATCGCCTTGCTCGAGGCCGATGTGGCGCTGCCCGTGGTCAAGAGCTTCGTCGCCATGGTGCGGGAGCGGGCCGTCGGCCGGGAGGTGCTGCGGAGCGTCACTCCCGGCCAGATGGTGGTGAAGATCGTCCACGATGCGCTGGTGGAGATGCTCACCGGCGAGGGCGAGACGCCGGCTGCTGGCAAGCCGCAGGAAGGCAGTGGCCTCAGCCTCGGCGGCAGCCCGCCGGTCGCCGTGCTGGTGGTCGGCCTGCAGGGTTCGGGCAAAACCACGACCTGCGCCAAGATCGCGCTTCGCCTCGCCAAGCGGGAAAAGAAGCGGGTGCTGTTGGCGTCGCTGGACGTGTACCGCCCGGCCGCCCAGCACCAGCTCACCGTGCTGGGTGAGCAGTCCGCGACGGCCACGCTGCCGATCGTGCCGGGGGAGATGCCGGTCGCCATTGCGGCGCGCGCCATGGATACCGCGCGGCGGGAAGGCTACGACGTGGTGATTCTGGATACCGCCGGCCGCCTGCACATCGATGCCGAGATGATGGGGGAGGTGGCCGCGGTGAAGCAGGCCACCCGGCCGGCGGAGACGCTGCTGGTGGCGGATGCGCTGACCGGCCAGGACGCGGTGACCCTGGCCTCCGAGTTCCATGACAAGGTGGGGATCACCGGCATCGTGCTCACCCGCATGGATGGCGATGCCCGCGGCGGTGCCGCCCTCTCCATGCGTGCGGTGACCGGCCGGCCGATCAAGCTGGTCGGTATCGGCGAGAAGCTGGATGCCATGGAGGCGTTCCAGCCGGATCGGGTTGCCGGCCGCATTCTCGGCATGGGCGACGTGGTCGGCCTGGTCGAGAAGGCGGCCGAGGTGATCGAGCGGGAGGACGCCGAGAAGCTGGCCCGCCGCCTCGTCAAGGGCGAGTTCACCCTGGAGGACATGGCGGAGCAGTTCCGCCAGATCCGCAAGATCGGCGACATCAAGGGTTTGCTCGGCATGATCCCCGGTATCGGCAAGCTCAAGGCCCAGCTCGCCGATGCCGAGGTCGACGACCGCGTGGTCGCCCGTCAGCAGGCGATCATCCAGGCGATGACGGTCGCGGAGCGGCGCAATCCCAAGCTGTTGAACGCATCACGCCGACGCCGCATCGCCGCCGGCTCCGGCACCTCGGTGCAGGATGTCAACCGCCTGCTCAAGCAGCACCAGCAGATGGGCAAGATGATGAAGCAGGTGGGCAAGCTCGGCCGCAAGGGATTGATGGGTGGCGGCGGCCTGCCCCCGGGCCTGCTGCCCCCGCCCCGTTGAGACCCGCCGCCACCCGCCGAGACGATCCTCCCAACCCGATCGAAAGGACCCCAGACCCCCATGTCCGTGCGTATCCGGCTCTCCCGAGGCGGCGCCAAGAAGCGCCCGTTCTACCGCATCGTGGTCACCGATTCCCGGAGCCCCCGGGATGGCCGCTTCATCGAGCGCCTCGGCACCTACAATCCGATGGTGGCCCAGGATCACCCCGAGCGGGTGACCCTGAACCAGGATCGCATCCGCCACTGGCTCGACAGCGGCGCCATCCCCAGCGACCGCTGCGCCCGCTTCTTCGCCGCGGCCGGCATGATGGTGCTGCCGCCGCGCCCGCAGCAGACCAAGAAGCCGGAGCCCAAGGCCAAGGCCCAGGAGCGACTCAAGGAAGCGGCGGAAAAGGCCAAGGCGGCCGCGGCGGCGCCCGCCGCGGGTGACGCCGACGCGCCGGCGGCCGGCTGACCTTCGGTATGGCGGCGGGGAGGGCGTATCTGCATGATTCCCGGCGGCAATGGCATGGTGTGTCTCGGCGTGGTGACCGGTGCCCACGGCATCCGCGGCCAGCTTCGGGTACGCAGCTTCACCGCCGTCCCGGAGGATATCGCCGCCTATGGCCCGCTGTTTGATGCCTCGGGCAATCATCCGCTCCGGCTTACGGTGGTCGGGCGGAGCCGTGACCGGCTGATCGTCCACGCCGAAGGCATCGGCGACCGCAACCAGGCCGAAGCCTTGGGGCACCGTCGGCTTTACGTGCCGCGGGCGGCATTGCCTGAGGCCGAGGACGACACGTTCTACCATGTCGACCTGATCGGTCTGAGCGCGGAACTGGGCGGTGGCGAGGACACGGTGCTCTTGGGTACGGTCACGGCGGTGCACGATTTCGGCGCGGGTGACCTGCTGGAGATCACCCGGAAGGACGGTCGCACCGTGGTCATCCCGTTCACTGTCGATGCGGTGCCGGTGGTGGACGTGGCTGCCGGCCGCATCGTGGTGGCGCCGGTCGCGGGCCTGCTGGACGAGGACGCGGTGAGCGGGCCGGGTCCGGAGCCGGCTCCGGTCGGGGGGACGGGGCGATGACGCGGGCGCCCTGGACCGCTCGGGTGCTGACCCTGTTCCCGGAGATGTTTCCGGGCCCGCTTGCCCATTCCCTCGCGGGCCAGGCGCTGCAGCGCGGTGACTGGCGCTTGGAAACGGTGGACATCCGGGCGTTCGCAGGCGATAAACACCGCAGCGTCGACGATACGCCGTTCGGCGGCGGTCCCGGCATGGTGATGCGACCGGATGTGGTCGATGCCGCGCTGGCGGCTGCGGCCGGCACGGAGCCCCGGCTGCCTCTCATCCATCTGACGCCGCGCGGTCGGCCGCTCGATCAGGAGCGGGTGCGGGCGCTGGCCGCCGGTCCCGGGTTGAGCGTGCTTTGCGGCCGCTACGAAGGGATCGACGAGCGGGTATTGGAGGTGTGGCAGCCGCTGGAGCTCAGCCTCGGGGATTTCGTCCTGTCGGGCGGCGAGCCGGCGGCGCTGGTGCTGATCGATGCCTGCGTGCGGTTGCTGCCGGGGGTGCTCGGCGAGCCGGCATCGCTGGCGGTGGAGAGTTTCGAGCGCGGCCTTCTCGAGCATCCGCAGTACACCCGCCCGCGGGTATGGTGCGGCCGTGCCGTGCCCGAGGTGCTGGCTTCCGGCCACCATGGCCGGGTAGAGGCTTGGCGCCTGGCCGAGGCGGAGCGGATCACTCGGGAACGGCGGCCCGACCTGTGGGTACGCTACGCCCGGGAAGGCACGGCGGTAGACGACGGTTAGGACTGTTGAGAACGGGCGGCGCCGGCGGCGGCGCCGTCAGGTGGCGAAGGACAATGGGTCATGAACATCATCGAGCAGCTTGAGCAGGAGCAGATCCAACGCCTCACGGCAGCCCGGCCGGTGCCGTGGTTCGCGCCCGGCGATACGGTGCGGGTGAAGGTCAAGGTGGTGGAGGGGACACGGGAGCGGCTGCAGGCGTTCGAGGGGGTGTGCATCGCCCGTCGCAACAGCCGGCTCGGCTCCTCCTTCACCCTCCGCAAGATCTCGTACGGGGAGGGGGTGGAGCGGGTGTTCCCGCTGTACTCGCCGGTGATTGCCGAGATCGAGGTGGTGCGCCGCGGCGACGTTCGTCGTGCCAAGCTCTATTATCTGCGCGGCCGGCGCGGCAAGCGGGCCCGCATCGCCGAGAAGACCGACGGCTTCACCGCCAAGGTGGTGGCCGAGGAGAAGCAGGTCGCCGCCCGGGAACGCGATGCCGCGAAGCGAGCCGCGGCCGAGCGGCAGCCCGCGGCTGCCGAGGCCGGTGCCGAGTAGCCCGACAGGTCCCCGCAACGGGGAGGGATGCCCGAACGCCATGCCGGATACCATGACAGCGCCCAGGACGACCGCAGCCAAGACCCTGTTCGACAAGATCTGGGCCCGCCATCTGGTCGACGTCCAGGACGATGGCACCTGCCTGATCTACATCGACCGGCACTTGGTCCATGAGGTCACCAGCCCCCAGGCCTTCGAGGGCCTCCGCCTCAGCGGGCGCAGCGTGCGGCGGCCGGAGGCCTGCCTGGCCGTGGCCGACCACAACGTCCCCACCACCGACCGCTCCCTCGGCATCCCCGATGAGGAGTCCCGCATCCAGATCGAGACCCTGGCCGACAATTGCCGGGCGTTCGGCATCGAATTCTTTGCCATGTCCGACCGGCGGCAGGGCATCGTCCACATCATCGGCCCGGAACAGGGGCTGACCCAGCCGGGCATGACCATCGTCTGCGGCGATTCCCACACGGCCACCCACGGCGCCTTCGGGGCGCTGGCCTTCGGCATCGGCACCTCGGAGGTGGAGCACGTCCTCGCCACCCAGACACTGCTGCAGCGCCCGGCCCACAACATGCGCATCACCGTGGACGGGGATGTGGGGCCCGGCGTGACCGCCAAGGACCTGATCCTGGCGGTGATCGGCACCGTCGGTACCGCCGGGGGCAACGGCCACGTGATCGAGTACGCCGGGGCGGCCATCCGCAACCTCAGCATGGAAGGGCGGATGACGGTCTGCAACATGTCCATCGAGGCGGGGGCAAGGGCCGGCCTGATTGCCCCGGACGAAACCACGTTCGCTTACCTGAAGGGGCGGCCGCTGGCGCCCGGCGCCGACCGCTGGGACGCCGCGGTGGCGTACTGGCGGACCCTGCCGTCCGATCCGGGCGCCCGCTACGACCGAGAGGTCGTGCTGGATGCCGCCACCGTGCCGCCGCAGGTCACCTGGGGGACCAGCCCGGAGGACGTGGTGCCGATCACCGGTGCCGTGCCCGATCCGGCGGCCGCTCGCGACGACGGCAAGGCGCAGGCGATGCGCCGGGCGCTCACCTACATGGGGCTCAAGCCGGGGACGCCGATGCAGGACATCCGGATCGATCGTGCCTTCATTGGCTCCTGCACCAACGGCCGGATCGAGGACCTGCGGGCCGCCGCCGCGGTGGTGCAGGGCCGGCGCGTCGCCGATCACGTCGCCGCCATGGTGGTGCCGGGCTCGGGCCTCGTGAAACAGGCGGCGGAGGCGGAAGGGCTTGACCGCATCTTCCGGGAGGCCGGCTTCGAATGGCGGGAACCGGGCTGTTCCATGTGTCTCGCGATGAACGCCGACCGTTTGGCGCCCGGGGAACGCTGTGCCTCAACCTCCAACCGCAACTTCGAGGGACGCCAGGGCAAGGGTGGCCGCACCCACCTGATGAGCCCGGCCATGGTCGCCGCCGCGGCGGTGACCGGGCGGCTCACCGACGTCCGCGACCTGAGCTGAACCGACCGGCCACCGCCATGCAGCCATTCACCACCCTGACCGGGATCGCCGCGCCACTGCCGATGATCAACGTCGATACCGACATGATCATCCCCAAGCAGTTTCTGAAAACCATCAAGCGGACCGGGCTGGGCCAAAGCCTGTTCTTCGACCTGCGCTACGACGACGCCGGGAACGAGAACCCGGACTTCGTGCTCAACCGGGCGCCGTGGCGGAACGCCAGCATCCTGATCACCGGGGAGAACTTCGGCTGCGGGTCGTCCCGGGAGCATGCGCCCTGGGCGCTGCTGGACTTCGGCATCCGTGCCGTCATCGCCCCCGGTTTCGCCGACATCTTTTTCAACAACTGTCTCAAGAACGGCATCCTGCCCATCGTTCTGCCCGTGGATGAGGTGAAACGGCTGATGCAGGAGGCGCAGCAGGGCGCCAACGCCCGCATGACCATCGACTTGGCGGATCAGACGGTCGTCAGCCCCACCGGGCGGACGCTGCGGTTCGAGGTTGATCCGTTCAGCAAGCATTGCCTGCTGAACGGCCTCGACGACATCGCGCTGACCCTCGCCAAGGCTGACCGCATCGACGCGTTCGAGACTGAGCAGCGGGCCGAACTGCCCTGGCTCTACCGCTGACGTCGACGTTCCCCCATACCCTGCCTTGAGGAGGCGAGCCGGACCCATGCCCGAGACCAGGTCATTGTTGCTGCTGCCGGGGGACGGTATCGGGCCGGAGGTGATGGCGGAGGTCCGTCGGGTGATCGACTGGCTGGGCCGCCGCCGCGGGCTCGACTTCGTCATCGGCGACGGGTTGGTGGGCGGGGCCGCCATCGACGCCCATGGCGAACCGCTGACCGACGCGACGATGAAGCAAGCCTTGGCGGCCGACGCGGTGCTGCTGGGTGCGGTGGGGGGGCCGAAGTGGGACGACCTGCCGTTCGAGCGGAAACCCGAGCGTGGCCTGCTTCGGCTCCGCAAGGAGATGGCGCTGTTCGCGAACCTGCGCCCGGCGATGGTATTCCCGGCCCTGGTCGGCGCCTCCACCTTGAAGCCGGAGGTGGTGGCCGGCCTGGATATCCTGATCGTGCGGGAACTCACCGGCGGCGTCTACTTCGGCGAGCCCAAGGGCATCGAAACGCTGCCCGACGGCAGCCGTCGCGGCGTCAATACCCAGGTCTACACCACCGAAGAGATCCGGAGGGTGGCCCGGGTGGCGTTCGAGCTGGCCGGCCGCCGGCGGGGGCAGGTGTGCTCGGTAGACAAGGCCAATGTGATGGAGAGCGGCGTACTGTGGCGCGAGGAAGTTCAGCGCCTGCGTGATCAGGCGTTCCCGGAGGTCAACCTCACCCACATGTATGCCGACAACTGCGCCATGCAGCTGGTGCGCAACCCGTCGCAGTTCGATGTCATCGTCACCGACAACCTGTTCGGCGACATCCTGTCCGATGAGGCGGCGATGCTGACCGGCTCCCTCGGCATGCTGCCATCAGCGTCGCTGGGTGCTGTTGATCCATCTTCCGGGCGCCGCCGGGCGCTTTATGAGCCGGTGCACGGCAGTGCCCCGGATATTGCCGGCAAGGGGCTCGCCAACCCGCTCGCCATGTTGTTGAGCTTCGCCATGTGCCTCCGCTACTCGTTTGCCTTGACCGCGGAGGCGGATCTGCTGGAGGTCGCGGTGGCGAGCGTGCTCGATGGCGGCTTGCGCACTGCGGACATCATGGAAGAGGGCAAGGCGCGGGTTTCCACCCGGGTGATGGGCGAAGCGGTCACCGCCGCCCTCGCCAAGCTGACTTGAGCCCGGAACCTGCCGGCTTGGTTCGCGCCCCATGAACGAAGACGGCGGCTCCCGAAGGAGCCGCCGTGGCTTGACCCTTCAGTGACCTTCACGCGGGAAGGCCAGTGCGCGGCAGCGCATCAGCCCATGCGCAGCGCACCGTCGACGCGGATCACGTCGCCGTTGAGGTAGGCGTTGTCGCAGATGTGCATGACCAGCTTGGCGTACTCGCTGGGATCGCCGAGACGCGACGGGAACGGTACCGTCGCCGCCAGGGACTTCTGCACCTCGGCCGGGAGGCCGGCCATCATCGGCGTGCCGAAGATGCCGGGTGCGATGCACACCACACGCACGCCGGTCTTGGCGAATTCCCGGGCTGCCGGCAGGGTCAGTGCGATCACGCCGCCCTTGGACGAGGCGTAGGCCGCTTGGCCCACCTGCCCCTCGAATGCGGCGATGGAGGCGGTGTTGATGATCACCCCGCGCTCACCGGTGCCCAGCGGTTCTGCTTCAAGCATGTTCGCAGCCGTCAGCCGCATCATATTGAAGGTGCCGACCAGGTTGACCTGCACCACTCTGTTGTACTGATCGAGCGGGTGCGGACCCTTCTTCCCGACGATCTTGATCGGTGGGGCGATGCCGGCGCACTGGACCACGATACGGGCGACGCCATGGGCTTCCCTAGCCTTGGCGATGGCGGCCTGAGTAGAGGCTTCGTCAGCCACGTCGCAGATGCAGGCGACGCCGCCGATGTCCTTCGCGACCCGGTTGGCGGCATCTTCCGCCATGTCGAACACCGCGACCTTGGCACCGGCCGCCGCCAGTGCCCGTCCCGCCGCCTCTCCGAGACCGGAGCCGCCGCCGGTGATGATTGCCGCAAGTCCCTTCACGTCCATAACGTTTCCCCTTGTCTTCCCCTGAGCGGGTGGATCGGTCGCATTTTCGGTTGCATATCGAGCCAGCCCCGGGCCGGCGGCCGGTGCCGCCGGCAGGGCCGGCAACGCGCTCAAGGAGCCCGGGCAAGGCCCGAGCCCCCTGACAACGCTGTGATCAGGTCAGCCGCTCGATGGCGACGGCAGTGGCCTCGCCGCCACCGATGCAGAGGCCGGCGACGCCGGTCTTCTGACCGTGCTTCTCCAGGGCATTCAGCAGGGTGACGATGATCCGCGCGCCGGACGCGCCGATCGGATGGCCGAGCGCACAGGCACCGCCATGGACGTTGACCTTGTCGTGGGGGATGTCGATGTCCCGCATCGCCGCCATGGTGACCACGGCGAATGCCTCGTTGACCTCCCACAGATCCACGTCCTTGTTGGTCCAGCCGGCCTTCTGCAGCACCTTGCGGATGGCGCCGACCGGCGCGGTGGTGAACAGGTTCGGTTCCTGGGCGTGGGTTGAGTGGGCGATGATCGCGGCGAGCGGCTTGATCCCCCGCTTCTCCGCTTCGGAACGCCGCATCAGCACCAGCGCCGAGGCGCCGTCGGAGATCTTGCTGGAGGTCGCCGGGGTGACCGTGCCGTTCTTGCGGAAGGCCGGCCGGAGCGTCGGGATCTTGTCGACGCTGAGCTCGAAGGGGGCCTGGTCCTTGTTCACCAGCCGGTCGCCCTTGCGCTCCTTCACCAGTACCGGCGCGATCTCTGCGTCGAAGGTGCCGTCATTGTTGGCCTTCTGGGCGCGGTTGACGGATTCGATGGCGAATGCGTCCTGGGATTCCCGGGTGAACTGGTACATCTCCGCGCAGTCTTCGGCGAAGGTGCCCATTGCCCGCCCTTCCTCGTAGGCATCCTCGAGGCCGTCGTAGAACATGTGGTCCTTGATGGTGTCGCCGTGGCCGAGGCGATAGCCCGTCCGGCCCTTCAGCACCATGTACGGCGCGTTGGACATGCTCTCCATGCCGCCGGCGACGACGATGTCGTGGGAACCGACCAGGATGTTGTCATGGCCGAACATCGCCGCCTTCATCGCCGAGCCGCACATCTTGGTGAGAGTGGTGGCGCCGACGTGCCAGGGGATTCCGGCGAAGTGGCCGGCCTGGCGGGCCGGGGCCTGCTTCAGCCCAGCCATCAGGCAGCAGCCCATGATCACTTCGCCGACGTCGTCGGGGGACAGCTTCGCCCGGTCAAGGGCCGCCTTGATCGCGGCGCCGCCCAGGTGGGTGGCGGTGATAGCCTTGAAATCGCCGAGCATGCTGCCCATCGGCGTGCGAGCTGCGCCGACGATGACTACGGGGTCTGACGGTTGCGCCATGTCTCTCTCCCTTGGTGTGATTTGACCTTAAAAAAACGAATGGTGATACTGGGCTGACGGGTTTGGCGGAGAAACACCATGTCGCTGCGATCCCCCGACGTGGCCTCTGCCCCAGCCGAATCGTGCCGACCCCTCCCACCGGCCGGCGATTGACGTTGGTGCCCCCGGTCTGAGCCGGGCCGGTGCGGTGCGGCACGCGCGGAGCCGCATGTTAGGCGCTTCGTCGCCGCGCTGCAACTCTCGCGGCGGCGGCCGGCCGCGGACAAAGCCCTTGCCTGAGGGGCGGACCCGGACGGTGAGGAGGAGCCCGATGGGCCTGTCCCATCGTCATCGCCGCCGGCGTTGACGCCGGCCGAACGGTGCGCTTTGTTCGCCCCGGCTCCCGAAGGCCCGGCCGGCCGGCCGGCAATGGTGTCGGGGCGGATCGGGCAGAGCGAAAGGACATCCGGTGGACTACGTCAGCACGCGCGGCGGCGCACCGCCGCTTGCTTTCGACGATGCCGTCCTGGCGGGGCTGGCGCCCGATGGCGGGCTTTATGTCCCGGCGCGCTGGCCCAGACTGTCCGAGGATGCCCTGCGGCTCCTGGCCGACCTGCCCTACCCGGCCCTCGTCGCCCGGGTGATGGCGGCGTTCGCGGTGCCGGCGGTGAGCGAAGCGGAACTCGCCGAGATCGCCCGCGACGCCTACCGCGGTTTCGACCACCCGGACATTGCCCCGCTCAAGCCGCTGGGCGACGACCTTTACTTGCTGGAACTGTTCCACGGGCCCACCCTGGCCTTCAAGGACTACGCGCTGCAGGTGCTGGGGCGGCTGTTCGACCGCATCCTCGGCCGGCGCCGGCGGCGCATCACCATCGTCGGCGCCACCTCCGGTGATACCGGGTCGGCGGCGATCGAGGCATGCCGGGACCGCGACGCCATCGACGTCTTCATGCTGCATCCGCAGGGCCGCGTGTCCGAAGTGCAGCGCCGGCAGATGACCACCGTCGACGCCGCCAACGTCCAAAACATCGCCATCGACGGAACCTTCGACGATTGCCAGAACCTGGTGAAGGCGCTGTTCAACGACGCGCCGTTCCGGGACCGCTATCGCCTGGGGGCGGTCAACTCGATCAACTGGGCCCGCATCGTGGCCCAGGTCGGCTACTACGTCCATGCGGCGCGCCTGCTCGCCGCCCCCGAACGCCGCATCGCCTTCGCAGTGCCCACCGGCAACTTCGGCAACGTGTTCGCCGGATACGTGGCTTGGCGCCTCGGCATGCCGGTGGCCCGCCTGATCGTCGGATCCAATCGCAACGATATTCTGACCCGGTTTTTCGCTTCGGGCCGGATGGAGATCGGCCCTGTCCATCCGACTCTCAGTCCGAGCATGGACATCCAGGTCTCCAGCAACTTCGAACGGCTGCTGTTCGATCTGTATGACCACGACGGCGCGGCGGTCACCGCGCTGATGGCGGCCTTCCGCGATTCCGGCGGGTTCGCCGTCGACTCCCCCCGCCTGAAGCGGGCCCGCGCCCTGTTTACCGCCGCCCGCTTTGATGACGAGGAGACCAAGGCCGCAATGCGCCACGTTTACGAGGCAACCGGGGAACTGATCGATCCCCATTCGGCCATCGGCGTCGCGGCCGCCCGCCGGGTCGAGCGCTCGGCCGGGGTTCCGGTTGTGGCCCTGGCCACCGCCCATCCCGCCAAGTTCCCCGATGCGGTGGAAGCCGCCACCGGCATCCGCCCGGCGTTGCCGCCGCGGCTCGCCGACCTGTTCGACCGGCCGGAGCGGTTCACGCGCCTGCCGGCGGACCTGCACGCGGTGGAACGGTTCATCGCCGGGACACTCGCCGACCGGAGGATCGATGGATGAGTTCAATGATCCGGGTGACGACCCTTGCCAACGGCCTCAGGGTGGCGACCGATCCGATGGAAACGGTGGAGAGCGCTGCGATCGGGATCTGGATCGATGTCGGCGCCCGGGATGAGGACGCCGCCACCCACGGCGCTTCGCATTTCCTGGAACACCTGGTGTTCAAGGGAACGCCGGAGCGGGATGCCCGCGCCATTGCCGAGGAGATCGAGGCCGTGGGCGGCCATCTCAATGCCCACACCTCACGGGAGTATACCGCCTATTACGCCAAGGTCCTGAAGGAGGACGTGGTGCTGGCGGTGGACATCCTCGCCGATATCGTCCGCAACGCCACCCTCGACCCGATCGAGGTCGACCGTGAGCGGTCGGTGGTGGTGCAGGAGATCCTGCAAGCATTCGATACGCCCGATGACATCGTGTTCGACCGGTTTCAGGAGACGGCGTTCCCCGATCAGCCGCTCGGCCGGTCCGTGCTCGGCAGCGTCGATGGCATCCGCGCCCTGCCGCGGGACGTCCTTGTACAGTACCGTGACCGGCACTACTGCGCGTCCCGCATGATCGTGGTGGGCGCCGGTCGCATCGATCACGACCGCCTGGTGGACCTGGTGGCGAGCCGACTGGGCGACCTGCCGGCGGGCGAGGCTCCGGTTCGTCAGCCGGCCCGCTACACCGGCGGCGACTGCCGCGACGACCGTGACCTGGAGCAGGTGCATGTGATCCTGGGATGGGAAGGGGTGTGCTTCACCGACCCGGACTTCTATCCGCTGTCGGTGATGGCGACGCTGCTGGGCGGCGGCATGTCGTCGCGGCTGTTTCAGGAAGTGCGGGAGAAGCGCGGGCTTGTCTACAACATCTACACCTTTCCCACCTCGTACCTGGACGACGGCCTCATCGGCATCTATGCCGGCACCGGCGCTGACGAGGTCGCCGAGGTGGTGCCGCTGATCTGCGAGGAGACGGTGAGGCTCACCGCCGACCTCACCGACGCGGAGGTGGCGCGGAGCCGTGCCCAGCTCAAGGCCGGCATGCTGATGGCGTTGGAAAGCCCCTCGGCCCGCTGCGAGCAGCTGGCACGCCAGCTTTTGGTGTTCGGCCGGCCGTTGCCGCTGAACGAGATCGTCGACCACATCGCCACGGTGGACCGGGAGGCGGTGATCCGGGTGATCCACCGGCTGTTGTCGCGTCCGCCGACGCTCACCGCCATCGGGCCGCTCGCCGGGTTGCATCGCCTTGATGACATCGCGGCGCGACTGCGGCCGTAGCGCCTCCCGAAGGCGGTGTGGTCCGGGGCGGGCCAGCGGCGTCAGGCGTTGCCGGCGGTATCCGAAAGCATGCGCGGGTCGATACCGATCTTGGCCATCGCCCGGTCCCATTTGCTGGCGATGTCGGCATCGAACACCAGGTCGTCGTCCGCCTCCACATTCAGCCAGCCATTGGCGCGGATTTCCGAGTCGAGCTGCCCGGGCCCCCACCCGGCATAGCCGAGGGCCATGACGTGGCGGCGTGGTCCGCTGCCATCGGCGATCGATCGAAGAATATCAATGGTGGCAGTGAGGGCAACACCGCGCCCGACCATCACCGTGCTCTCCCGCCGATAGTCCCGGGAGTGCAGGACGAAGCCACGACCGGTCTCCACCGGTCCGCCGGACAACACCCGGATCCGCTCGACCTCCGGCGTTGCCGGTTCGATCCCCAGTTGCTCCAGAAGCGCGGGAAAGGTGATCGCCTCGAGCGCCCGGTTGATCACCAGTCCCATCGCGCCGTCGTTGGAGTGGGCGCACATGTAGACCACGGTCTTTTCGAACCGGGGATCGGGCATCCCCGGCATGGCGATGAGAAGCTGCCCGGCCAGCGAGCCCTCGGCGGCGTTTGCCTTGACGGTCATCGTCACCCCAGGTCCATCGGCAATGGGTTTTCCTTGCTGCACTTGACAGGATTGTGCCACAGGCGCCCCGGGTATGAAAGCACCCCTCGCCCGCTCACCTTGCCGTGAGTGGGTTCGCCCAACGTCGGGGGCGCCCTATATCACTGACGGTGCCGGCGAGGCCTGCGGGCGTCGTTCCGTCCTCATGAGGCTTGCCAGACGTCGGCTTGCAGGGTTTCTGGCGACGGGGGTGAGGGATGGTCAAGGGATGATCCTCGGCCGGTGGATTGCGGCTTGGCTGCTTGTGGCTGTGGGCATTGCGCTCGCGGTCGGCACTCTGCCGGCGCGTGCCGCAACGTCTGATCCGGCCGCGTCGGAGTGGGTTCACCTGGACTATTCGGCGGTCCGGCTGGTGGCGGCGACCACGGCGCTGGGGGACGGCGATCGCGTGCCGCTCGGCCTGCACATCCGCCTGGCCGATGGCTGGAAGACCTACTGGCGCTCACCCGGTGACGCCGGCCTGCCGGCCGATGCCGACTGGTCGGCGTCGGAAAATCTTGCGGCGGCGGAGTTCGCTTGGCCGGCGCCGCGACGATACACCCTGCTCGGACTGGAAACCCTGGGTTACGAGGGCGAGGTGGTGCTGCCGGTGACCGCGCGTCCTGCACGCCCGGACGCTCCGATGTCCGTGCGGGCGACCGTCCACTACCTCATTTGCGAGGATATCTGCATCCCTCAGACGGCGGAGCTGTCGCTGACGGTGCCGCCCGGGCCCGCGGCGCCGAGCGCGTTCGCCCACCTGATCGGGCGCTATCAGAACCGCGTCCCGGGATCCGGCGACGACGTCGGCCTCACCATCGACTCGATCGCCTTTGGCCGGGAGCGTGAGGGGGCGGCCCTGGTGGTCCGCGCCGGCTCCACCGGGGCGCCGTTCGGCGAGCCCGACGTGTTCATCGAAAGCCCGGATCAGCCGATCTTCGCCAAACCTCGGGTGCGCTTGACCGATGACGGGCATGGTGCCGTCTTCACCATCCCGGCCGGCGAGGCCGGTGCGGTGGCGCCGTCCCTCGCCGGGGCTGCGGTCACGGTCACCCTGGTGGACGGCGAACGGGCCATGGAGGGTCGGTTCACCGTGGCAGAGGCGGAGGTCGGCGGCCTCGCCACCGGGACAACCCTGCCGCTGTCGTGGATCGCCGTACTGGGCCTCGCCGTGGTCGGCGGCCTGATCCTCAACCTGATGCCGTGCGTGCTGCCGGTTCTGTCGATCAAGCTCCTGTCGGTGGTGGGCCACGGCGGCGGGCCGGCGCGCCCGGTGCGCCTCGGTTTCCTTGCTGCCGCGGCGGGGATCGTGTTCTCGTTCCTGGTGCTGGCCGGGGCTCTGGCCGCGCTGAAGGCCGGCGGCGCGGTGATCGGCTGGGGCATCCAGTTCCAGCAGCCGTGGTTCCTGATCACCATGACCCTGGTGGTGAGCCTGTTCGCCGGCAACCTGTGGGGGGTGTTCGCGGTGCGTCTGCCGGGCGCCATCGCCGATGCCGGAGCCCGACTGGGACATGGACAGGGCCTCGGCGGCCATTTTCTCACCGGCGCTTTGGCGACGCTGCTGGCGACGCCCTGCTCGGCGCCGTTTCTCGGTACGGCCGTCGGCTTTGCGCTGGCGCAAGGGACGTTCGAGATCTTCGCCGTGCTCACCGCGGTCGGGATCGGCTTGGCGCTGCCCTACCTGGCCGTGGCGGCGTTTCCGCGCCTGGCCACCAGCCTGCCGCGGCCGGGACGGTGGATGATCATACTGCGCCGGGTGCTCGGCTTTGCCCTGGCCGGCACGGCGGTATGGCTGCTTTCGGTGCTGGCGGCCCAGGTTGGCGTGGTTGCCGCGGCGGTGGTCGGACTGGTGGCTGCGGCTGCCGTACTTGCCGTCGGTGGTGCAACGCGGATGGGGCGTCCCTGGGGCCGGCGCGGCGCGGCCGCGGCCGCGATCGGTCTCGCGGCGGTCGCCTTCCTGGTCCCGGCCCGGTTCGCAAGTGACGCCGCCGCCGCGGCCGATGCCGCCTGGCAGCCGCTGGACGAGGCGGCGATCGCCGCCCATGTTGCCGCCGGGCAAGTGGTCTACGTCAACGTCACCGCCGACTGGTGCATCACCTGCAAGGTCAATGAGACGCTGGTGCTGAACAGCCGGGACGTGCGGGCGTGGCTGGCACAGGACGAGGTGGTTGCCATGCGTGGCGACTGGACCCGGCCGAACGACGATATTGCCCGGTTTCTCGCCCGCTTCGGCCGCTATGGCATTCCGTTTGATGCGGTATTCGGACCTGCTCTGCCGGACGGCGCAGCGCTGCCCGAACTGCTGACCGTAGAGGCGGTGCGGGGTGGGCTCGACCGGGCCCGGGCGGACACGGTGGCAGCCGGTCCAGGGGATAACGGACCGGCCGCCCAGGAGCCAGCCCCGGGCGATCCGATCGCTGGCGCGGACGCCGTTACTGGATTTCGCCGCTGACCCAGTACTCGATGCGGGCCGGGTTGTTCTCGATATAGGCGGCGGCGGCCTCCTCGTAGGAAGTCTGGGTCGCCTCGTACATCGCTTCCTGAAGCTCGTCCAGCGGCAGGTGCAGGCGGGCGAGGAAACCCAACACCTCCGGATGGTCTTGGCCAAACCCTTTGCGGGCAATGACATGCACGCGCTCGGCACCGCCCAGGCTGCCTTTGGGGTCTATACAGAGTGCCGGGGCTGAACCCGTCGCCGGTACGTGCGGTGAAACTGGGGTCCCGCATGCCGACGGTGCTGCCGGTGCGGGCATAGATTTCGTCTTTGTCTGGGCCCGCTTTTTTCATCAGCCGCATGGCTTCATCCGGGTTCGGCCCGAAGATCTTGAACAGATTGTCGACAACGAACTTGGCGGTCATCGGGATGTTGTGCTGCGTAGCTCAAGGCTCGCAGTGGCCCGGTCTGGGTGACCTGAGACGCGTCGCGACGACGGGCGCCGGTTCCAAGCCGGCGTCGCACCGCGCTGGAGCGGCGTTATGGCGCCGGATATGATACCGCCGAAACTACTGGGGCAGGCCGGTCAAGGGGCCGTGCCGCCCGGAGGAGACCGCCGTGCAGGCAACGGAACTCGTTGATCTCGGCACGGATCTGGCGGCGGCACGGCGCCTCCGGCGACGGCGGTTGTTCGGGATCGTGCTGCCGCTTGCCTGCGCCGTGCTGGTGGTCGGCGGCCTGATTGCGGTGATCGTTCAGTCCTACGGCAGCAACCGGCGCGACGCGCTGAACCTGTTGGAGGAGGTGCTGGACGGCCTCAATCATCGCATCGGCACCGAGGTGAGCCAGTTCCTGAGCCCGGCCGCCGCAGGCGTTTTTTTGGCCGGGGAACTGCTGGACCCGGACCCCATCGGTGCCGGTCGGGCGGAGACCGATCGGCTGGCGCTTCTGCTGCTGCGGCAGTATCGGCAACTGCTCAACTTCATCGTTGCCGGACCGGATGGCGACGTTCTGATCTACTACAAGCAGCCCGATGGCGCCGTGCACACGCGGGTGATCGAGCACTCAAACGGGACTCGTCGCGCCTTCCGGATCTACCGGGACGTGGATGGTGCCGTCGTCCAATTGGGGGACGATCCCGACGACGGCTTTGACCCCACCATCCGTCCCTGGTTCCAGGGTGCAGTGGCCGCCCGCGGTCTCCATTGGTCCGATGTCTACGTCTTCTTCGCCAGTCGCCAGCCGGGTATCACCGTCTCAGTCCCGGTGTTTGCCGAGGACGGATCGCTCCGGACCGTCTTCGGCATCGACATCACCCTCGAGGACGTGAGCCACTTCCTTGCGGGCCTGGACGTCGGCGCACGTGGCGAGGTCATGATCGTGCAGGGCGAGGGGTTGCTGGTGGCCTTTCCGGACCCCGCCCGCATGCTGAAGGACACGGCGGGACAGCCGGTGCCGGCGCGTCTGGACGATCTCGGCGATCCTGTGCTTACCCGCGCCTTCAATCAGTTTCGCATCGACCGCTACGGGCGGCACGAAATCGAGATTGGCGGCGACAACCACATCATGATGGTTTCGGCCCTGCAAGTCGGGGGTATTGAGGATTGGTGGGTCCTGGTGGTCGTGCCGGAAACGGACATCATTGGCTTCGTGGCCCGCAATACGCGCGAAACGGCCATGATGTCGGCTGGAGTGGTCGCCCTGACCCTGGTCCTGGCTGTAGCCCTGGTCCGGCAGGGGCTCCGCGCCGACCGCAATGCGGCGTTCCTGCGCCAGCGCCAAGAGACGCTGGAGCGGCACAGCCAAGCCTTCGCCGATATCGCAGTGGCGATTGGGGACTGGGACGTCGATGCCGAATCGGCGGCGGCGCGTATCACCGAAACAGTTGCCAACGCCGTTGGAGCCCGCCGGGTCGGCTTGTGGCGATGGGTGGCCGAGGACGAAACGTTGGTGCTCAAAGACAACTACGACCGACAGTATCATGGGCACACTGCCGATACCGTACTGTCCCGACGGCACCTTGCCGCCCTGCTGGACGCACTGGAACAGGGGCAAAGCGTCGACGTCCCGGATGTGGCGCGCGATGACCGGACCCGCGAGCTGGTCCGCCCGTATCTCGGCAAGTTCGGTATCCGGTCGTTCCTGGCGGTCCCGATCGTGCGCTCGGGCGAACTCGCGGGGGCTTTCTTGATCGAGGATCGAGCCGACGCCGGCAGCGGCGTGGGAGGCGCCCTGTTGTTTATCGAGGCTGTCGCCGGCCTGCTGGCACCCCGTTGGGGCCGCCTGCCCCGGTCCGTGCCGGCATCCGAAGCGCTGCAAGCCACCGGTGCCGCCGGTGAGTCGAGCGGCTCGGCCGTTGATGCCGTGGCGGGCCCCTTGGCTTCGCCCGAGGCGATGCGGGAGACGGCGCTGCTGCTGGACCGGCGCCGTGTGCGGGACGCGCAGGTCCAGAAACAGGCGGAAGACCAGGACGGCGCCGTGCTGGCCGTCCGCGCCGTCACCGTTCTGGTCGCCCAGTTCGGCAGCGCCGCTGCGCTGGCCCAGCGCATCGACGACGGCCTCGGATCGACCGTGCTGCAACACCTTAGCCGGGTCGCGCAGGCGGAAGCACGGCGCCTGAATGTACCCTACCTGAAAGTGGCCGGGACCCGGATGATCGCTGCCGGCTTCGATGTCGATGGTTCGGATGGCGCCGAGGGCGGTGCGGCGGGCAGCTTGGCCGACCTCGCCCTGGCGTTGCGGGATGCCTGCGCAAAAGTGTCGACAGCGGTGACGCTGCCGCCGGACGATCGTTTCGCCATGGACACCGGCACCGCGTTCGGTGCCGACCTGGATGCGGATGACCGACTGTTCAACCTCTGGGGCGGACCGGTCCAACTGGCCGGGGACCTGGTCATGGCCGCGACCCACGGCTCAACCGTGGTCTCCCACGCCACCTTCGTGACGCTGCGAAACCAGTTCGTGTTCCGGGCGCGGGGCGCGTTCTACATCGAAGGTCTGGGGGAGACGCCGATTTACGTGCTGTCGAGGCGATCGTGACAACCTCGGGCAGCGATGCCGGCGTGGCCCGGGACCCGGCCGCCGGCGACCGACCCCGGCATATGGTGCACCGCGGTCTCGTCGGCCTCGGCAAGGCGGTCATCGCCGCAAGCCGATGGCTGGCCGCATTTGCCGGCGTCGCCGTCGGTGTGGTGGTCCAGGCCTGCCGCCCACTGACTTGGCGCCGTCCGGTTCGTCGCGAGTTCATGCGAACCATGCAGCTTGCCGGGATCGGCAGCCTCGCGACGATTGTCGTCGTCGCCATCCTGGTCGGGTTTGCCGCGGTGTTCCAGGCGCTGTACTGGGAAGGTATCTTGGGTCAGCGCGACCAAGTTGGCCGCGTCGTGGTGCCGCTGATCGTGCGGGACATTGGCCCGTTGTTGGTGGGGCTCATCCTGATCGGCCGCAGCGGCTCGGCCGTGCTCATGGAACTGGCTGCGATCCGTGTGGGCGGGGCGTATCATATGCTGGACGCCCAGGGGGTGGATCCGTTCCTGACGCTCGTGGTGCCCCGGGTGGTGGGGCTGGCGCTGTCATCCGTGTGCCTCGCGATCATCTTCGTCGCGGTAAGCCTGTTGTCCGGGTTTGTGCTGGCACGCGCCCTCGATGCCGTGGCGTTCTCCCTGTGGCAGTTTCTCGACCACAGCCTGGGCAATCTCGCCACGCTCGATGCGGTGGTGCTGGTCCTGAAGTCCACCCTGATCGGCGGGGTCATCGGCATCGTCTCGACGATGGCGCCGCTGGCATCTCCGACGGCCGCACGCGACGTCAATACCCTTGTGCCCACGGGATTTGTGCATTCGATTCTGGCCATACTGCTGGTCTCCGGCCTGGTGGGCTTGGTGTTCTGACATGGCTCCGACTGAGCCGGACGGGGTGGATGCGGCCGGTGCGGCAACCGTGTTGCTGCAGCAGGCTCGGATCGATCTGGGGGAGCACGGGATCACAACGCCCATCGACCTGAGCCTGGGGCCGGGCGATCTGGCGCTGGTGAACTGTACCGATGCCGACCTGGGTTTGGCCGTCGCGGATGCCTGCTCCGGGTTGGCTGATCTACTGGAGGGCTCGGCTTTCTTCTTGCGCTGGAACTGGGCGCTGGCGCCGGCCGATGAGGCCAACGCGTTGCGCGGGCGGATCGGTCGGCTGTTTCAGACCGATGGAGCGTGGCTGCCGTACCTCAGCGTGCTGGACAACGTGTTGTTGCGGCCCGTTCACCATACTCGGCGGACGGAGCGCGAGCTTGCCCGCGACGCGGCTGACCTTGCCCGCGGTTTCGGGTTGCCGGGGCTTCCCGTGTCCGCACCGCAGGACCTGGATGGAGGCGACCTCCTGCGCGCTGCCCTGGTGCGCGCCTTCCTTTCGTGGCCGTCCCTGATCATTCTGGAGCAGTCGTCGCGCGGCCTGCCGCGGGACGTCTTGGCTGCGCTGGTCAACACCATCCGGGTTGCCCGGGACCGGGGTGGCGCGGTTCTGTGGTTCACCGCCGATCCGGAGCTGTGGCAGGATACCTCGTTGCCGCTGTCGGCGCGGTATCGGCTCGCTGGCGGTGCGTTGTCACCGATGATGAGGACGCCATGATGGCTTCCGCAAGGCGCTTTCGCTACGCCAACGAGGCTGTCGGCGCCTTGGTCATCGTCGCCGCGCTTCTGCTGATCGGCGCCGCGTTGCAGGCTGGTGTTCTGCGCGACTGGCTTCAACCGGGAGTCACGCTCAGGGTTGTTCTGCCGGCGGAGGGCTCGTTCGGGCTGTCACGGGGTGCGGCGGTGGAGATTCTCGGCACCCGGGCCGGCGAGGTGCAACGGGTCGTCATCTCGCCCGATGACACCCTGTACGCCGAAGTCGTCCTGGACGAGCGCATGGCGGTGTTCGTGCGCACCGACTCCCGGGCGATCATACGCAAGCAGTTCGGCATCGCCGGTGCAGCCTATCTGGACATCACCCGCGGCAACGGCGCGCCGCTCGACTGGGACTACGCGGTGATCCGCGCCGAAGCCGACCGCGCCGCCACCGACACGGTCAGCGAACTGATCAAGGAGGTGCAGGATATGGTCCGCCCGATCCTTGAAGACGTGCAACGCACAGCCGAGGCGCTGGCCACCTTCGCCGAGCAGATGCAGGAACCGGACAGCAGCCTGCAACGCACTCTTGCCAATGTCGCCGTCGCATCCGACCGGATCGCCCAAGGGGAAGGCGTTGTCGGCCGACTCCTCACCGATGAGCGCTTGGTCGTCCGACTGGAAGAGAGCCTGGAGCAGGTCGGCGGCATCCTGGGAGACGTCCGCGCCGTCACCGCCGAGCTGAGTGGAACCGCAGAAGACGTTCGCGCCGAACTCCGCCGCCTGCCTCAGCTGCTGGCTCGTGCCGATGCCATCCTCGCATCGGCGCAGGCGGTGATGCAGGATCTGGAGCGCACCAGTCCCGACGTCCCCGGTATCGCAAAGGACGTGCGGGCCTCCACCACCGCCCTGCCGGCGCTTCTGATCCAGACGCAGCAGACCACCTACGAACTGGAACGTCTGCTGGCACAACTGCGCCGGTCCTGGCTGTTCGGCGGCGGGTCCGGGGAGGCTGAGGTGATACGCCTGCCGGCCGGCGAGGTGCGGCCATGATCTTGCGCGTATCGTTCATCGCGGCGTCCGCGTTGCTGGTCGCGGCGTGCGGAGGCAGTGCGCCGTCACCGGAACCGCCGGACCTGGTCCTGGCCCGGTCGCAGCGGGTGGCGGTGGCGGCGTTCCAGCAAGGGCAGATCGATCAGGCCGCGCGTCTTGCCGAGTCCGCGCTGGTTCACGCCTACGCCCGGGACGACGCGGCGGCCATTGCCGACATCAGCTACAACCTTGCGGTGATCGCGTTGCGCCTTGGCCGCCCCGAAGCGGCCCTCGCGGCAGCCCGGTCGGCCCGGGGTGATGCGGAACGCCGCGGCGGCAGCGTGCTGCCGGAACTCATGTTGGTGGAGGCGGCCGCCTTGTACCGGCTGGGGCAGCGTACGGAAGCCGCTGCCGTGGCGCACTTGGTGGGGACGGTGGCTGCCGATGCCGCGACGACGGATCGGGCCCGGTTCATCCAAGGCTTGGTGGCGGCGGACGATGGTGACACCGTGAGACTGGCCCAAGCCATCGCGTTTCTGGCAGATCGGACGGCCGGGGTCCCGGTGGCCGACCTGGAAGAGTTGCGCGGCCGGCAGGCGACCCTCGCCGGCGATCACGGTTCGGCGTTCTCGGCCGCTCTCGCGGCGGCTGACCTGAGGCGGGAGGAACGCGATTACGCCGGCATGGCCCGGGCCCTTGCCACGGCCGCCGCGGCGGCGGAGTCCCTGGGGAACGACGCGGCGGCCGCTCAGCTGTACCTGCGCGCCGGCCGCAGCGCGGCGGCCCAAGGGGCGTCGGCGGACGCGGTGCGCTGGCTGGACGCGGCAACACGCGCTTCCCGAGCGGCCGGTCAGCCGGAGGTCGAAGGCGAGGCTGAACGGCACCGCATATTGCCGGCCGATCAGTCGCTGTAATCCCGGTCGGGGGCGCCCACGGTCGAGTCGCGGCCCGGATCAGCTTATGGTAGCGTTTCGGCGCCCGATTGATCCGAGCTGTTCAGGGGACTTGCGCATGCTGGTCGATCTCCGCGTTGGTCAGCTTCTGTGCTCGCGCCTCTGCCACGACCTCGCCGGCCCGATCGTTGCCGTCAACGCCGGAATCGAGCTGACGGGGCAGGAAGGTGCCGCGGATGCCGAGTGCCTGAGCCTGATCGGCGCCAGCGGAGCCCGCCTTGCCAAGCTCTTGGCTTTCTTTCGGATGGCGTTCGGGCTGCAGGGCGGAACCGAGGCCGGGGTGGCGCTTGCGGAAGTTCGGAGGCTGGCTTGCGGACTATTCGACATGGGCTCCATCAGTCTGGACTGGCCGGAGGCCCAGGAGCCCGATGCGGTCGATCTGAATGCCCCCCGGCCCGCCGGTGCCATGCGGTTGCTGCTGTGTCTGATCCTGGTGGCGGTCGATGCCGTCGGCCGGGGCGGGGTGCTTCGGGTGGCGATCTCGGAACGGGAGGGCGGGTTGCATGGTGTCTTGGCTGCGGAGGGCCGGGGCGCGGTCCTGCCGCCGGAGGTGCGGATGGCGTTGACTCCGGACGTCAAGCCGGAGCATCTGACGGCGCGCAACGTCCATGCCTACATGGCGGCCCGCCTGGCGGAGGAACTGGGGGCCCAGATCCGCATCGACGGCGATGACGCCGGCTTGGTGCGCCTGGATGCTCGGCTGCCGGGGCCGCCTCCGCCGGCGTGACGCGACCGGCGCCAGCCCCAAGCCCCGCGAAGGACCGGTTCGTCTCGGTCGGGTGATGTGGCGGGCCACACGATACCCCAGGAACCGGGTCACCCGCCCCACGTTCGCCTTGAAGGGGAAGGCCGATCGCGCAATATCGTTGACATGACCTCAAACCCCTCGCAGCGCCATCCGGAGAAGGCGCATCGGCCGGTCAATCCGTCGCCGCGCAAGCCAGACTGGATCCGGGTCAAGGCGCCGACGTCCGCCGGCTACGGCGAGACCCGGCGGCTGATGCGGGAGCACAGCCTGCACACCGTTTGCGAGGAAGCGGCCTGCCCCAACATCGGCGAATGCTGGTCGCGCAAGCACGCCACCGTGATGATCCTCGGCGACATCTGCACCCGCGCTTGCGCCTTCTGCAACGTTGCCACCGGGCGGCCTCGCGCCGTCGATCCAATGGAGCCGGAAAACTTGGCGGTAACAGTGGCCACCATGGGCCTCAAGCACGTGGTGATCACCTCGGTGGATCGCGACGATCTCGACGACGGTGGTGCAGCCCAGTTCGTCCGCTGCATCGGGCGGATCCGGGATGCTTCGCCCGGCACCACCATCGAGGTTCTTACCCCGGACTTCCGCCACAAGGAAGGTGCCCTGGAAGCGGTCATCGCGGCCGGCCCGGACGTGTTCAACCACAATCTGGAGACGGTGCCGCGGCTCTATCCGACCATTCGCCCAGGGGCGCGGTACTACCATTCGCTGCGACTGCTGGACCGGGCCAAGGATCTCGATCCCGCCGCCTTCACCAAGTCCGGCATCATGGTGGGACTTGGTGAGGAGCGGCTGGAGGTTCTGCAGGTGATGGACGACCTGCGTTCGGCCCGGGTCGACTTCCTCACCATCGGCCAGTACCTGCAGCCGACCCCGCGGCACGCCGCCATCAGCCGGTTCGTGACACCGGAAGAGTTTGCCGAGTATAAGCGGGTCGGTGAATCCAAGGGGTTCCTGATGGTCGCCTCGAGCCCGCTGACGCGGTCCTCCTATCACGCAGACCGGGATTTTGAATCGTTGCGGCAGGCACGCCTTCGGGCGCTCGTGCCGGCTGACCCGAGGGTCCCCTGAATCATGCCCACCCATGCCGAGCGCCGCGTCGTGCCTTACTCCCCGCAGCAGATCTTCGATCTGGTCGCTGACGTGGAGCGCTATCCGGATTTTCTCCCCTGGTGCGTTGCCGCGCGCATCCGTCAGCGGCCGCAACCCAACATGCTGGTGGCGGATCTGGTGATCGGCTACAAGTTCTTCCGGGAGCGCTTCACCTCCCAGGTCACGCTGAGGCGTCCGGACCGGATCGACGTCAAGTACTATGAAGGGCCGTTCCGCTATCTCAATAATCACTGGTCGCTGGAGCCGTATGGCGAAGGCGGCTGCGTAATCGATTTCTATGTGGACTTCGAGTTCCACTCCCGGCTGCTGCAGAAGGTGATCAAGACCCTGTTCAACGAGGCGGTGCAGCGCATGGTCGGCGCCTTCGAGAAGCGGGCGGTCGCGTTGTACGGCCCCGGAACGGTGCGCCCCCCCCAGCCATCGGCGCAGACGGTCGCACCGTCCAAGGGCTGAACGTCGGCTACGGCTCGCCTTCCGCCAGGGCCAGCAGCATGGCCAGCGCCGCGGTCGTGGCGCCGGTTCGCACCGCGGAACGGCCGCCTCTGAACACCGCGCTGCGATGGCGGATCTCACCGCCGGCGCGGCCGGCCGCCAGGTGAACCAATCCCACCGGCTTGGCTTCGGTGCCGCCGCCGGGTCCGGCGATCCCGGTAACCGCGACCGCCAGATCGACCGGTGCCCGGCTCAGTGCGCCCTGGCACATCGCCCGTGCCACCGGCTCGCTGACCGCACCGAATTCTGCGATCATCGCTGCCTCAACCCCCAGCATGTCGATCTTGGCGGCGTTGGCATAGGTGACGAAGCCGCGCTCGAAAACGTCGGACGATCCGGCGACGTCGGTCAGGGCCGCGGCGATCATCCCGCCGGTGCACGACTCGGCGGTGGCAAGCCTGAGGCCGGTCGCCCGGCACCGCGCCAGAAGCGCGCCGGCCAGCGAGGGGATCCCGGTCTTCTCCTCGGTCATCCCAGCAGCCACCGTGCCAGCAGCACCAAGGCCACGGCATAGCCGGCGGCCAGCACGTCGTCGGCCATGATGCCGAGGCCGCCGGCCAACCGGCGCTCGGCCCACGATACCGGAAACGGCTTGGCGATGTCGAACAGGCGAAACGCAAGGAAGGCAAGACCATAGAGCAGCGGGTCGAGCGGCACGGCCAGCAGCACGATCCACTGTCCGACAACCTCGTCGATCACCACGAGGCCGGGGTCGGCATCGCCGCTGTCGCGGGCGACCTGCCCCGCCGCCCACCACCCCGCAGCGAATGTCGCCAGTACCGCCAGCGCGAGACCGGCGGTGCCGACCAGGCTCACGATCGCCCAGCCGAACGGCAGAGCGGCCAGCGATGCCCACGTCCCCGGTGCCCGCGGCAGCAGGCCGATACCGAAGCCGGTGGCGACCAGCGCTGCCGGGTTGCTTAGCGAGACGCTGTCAGGTACAGAACGCATGCCATCTCCGTCGGGTTTGCGCCTTTGGTCGAACCGACGACGGCATGGTAGCGGCATCCCGTACCGTCCGTAATCCGGAAATGCGGGGCCGCGGGCGCAGCAGGGGGATCAAGAGTTCTAGTGACGTGGCTGCTGGGTTACCTTCGCGCATCCCCCAAACGGGGCGCTTTGCCGCGCGTCCGGGCTGTCGCCGGACCCGGCGTGGGTCTCACCGTCCTGGTCCGGAGACCACGGGCGGTGCCGATGACTGGAGAAACAGCTGTCGGAGTGAAGCATGCGAGAACAGGCGTCGACGAATCGAAGCTCGATCGAAGCCGGACGCAGCGCGGCCGGTCACCCACCGATCAATAGCACGACGTCATCGGCCGACCGTGACAGCGCCCGGCAAGGGGGTCTTCGCCCGCGTCGCGGCGTCCTGACGGGCACCCTCGCCGCCATCCTCCTGGTGGCGGTGAGCGTGGCCGGATTGACCGGTCTTGGTGCCTTCACCCGCGACATCGCAGCGACACGCCAAGCCTATCAGATGATTTTGGACGGCGTGGCATACCATGCCGAAGTGGTTGACGGGGCGATCCGGTCGCTGGACGACGACTGGCGGGCGGTCCGCCGGTTGATCGACCGCAACGCCCGGCTGGCAGCCGAGGTGGAGGCCAGCAAGGCGGCAGCCACTGTCGCACGGGAAAAGCTGGAGGAACTCAGCCGCGATCACGCCGAAGTCCTGGAGACACAGCAGAAGCTACTTCAGGACCTCGCAGCGATCGAGCGGGAGGTCAAGCGCCTGACCGGGCAGGCTGGCCGGGATGCCGACGGCCTGCATCGCATCGGTTACGAGGAGGGCACCATCAGCCCCGGCGAGCGGGCGCTGCTGTTGCGCATCCAGGGCATCCAGGGCCGCATCGAGGCGTTCAAGAATGCGCTGTCCCAGCTGGAGACGTCCCGGCGGGACATCCTCGAGCGGATGAGCGCCCATGCCGCGCAGCAGGTGGTCGAGATGGAGCGGATCATCGCCAGCATCGGGCTCGATGTCGAGGATCTGCTGGCGGCCTCAACGCCGGAGGAGGGTTTGGGTGGCCCGTTCGTCGCCCTGTCGCCGCCGCACGCCGCGGCGGCCGAAAACCGCCCCGGGGTGGCGCCGGACGACAACCTGATCCGTTGGGACATGCTGAGGGGGGTGATCGAGACCCTGCCGCTGGCGGCACCGCTGGATTCCTACCGGATCGGCAGTCCGTTCGGCAAGCGCCGCGATCCGTTCAACCGTCGCTGGGCCTTTCACCAGGGCGTCGATCTCAACGCGCCAAACCGGTCACCGGTGCTGGCCACCGCGGCAGGGGAGGTGGTGTTCGCCGGCTGGCAGCGCAACTACGGGCGGCTGATCGAGATCCGCCACAACGAGATGGTCACCACCAAGTATGCGCACCTGGCGCGGATCGACGTCGGGGTGGGTGAAAAGGTGACCACGGGCCAAGTGATCGGCCTGCTGGGCGCCAGCGGCCGGGCGACCGGTCCGCATCTGCACTACGAAGTGCTGGTCGACGGCGAGGTGCGTGATCCGATGAAGTTCATCGGTGCCGACGGGCGGATCATGCAGGCTGCCGACGCCAACTAGCCGGAAGGAGCGCAAGCCACCTCGGCCGGGGAGGCAAGTCCGCGGCATCGCCGGGTGCGGCTCTAGAGCCCCAGCAGCGGCGGCAGGTCGTCCAGCGTGCGAATCTCGTGTTTCGGGGTGCCGGGAAGCCGTTCCGGCATGCGGCCGAAGCGGTTGATCCAGACCACCCGGAACCCGAACAGCGCTGCGCCGGACACGTCCCACGGGTTGGCCGACAGGAAGCAGATGCGCTCCGCCGGCAGCTTCAGTCGGTCGACCGCGAGCTGGTAGCTGCTGGGGTGGGGCTTGTAGATGCCGACCGCGTCCACCGACAGCAGGTCATTGATCAGCCGCTCCAGGCCGGCATGGCGGACCGCCGCGATCAGCATGCTGGGCGACCCGTTCGAAAGGATGGCTGTCCTCATGCCGGCAGCACGGATGCGCTCCAGCGTCGGCTGCACGTCGGCGTAGGCGTCCAGCACGAAGTATAGCTCCATCAGCCGCGTCCGCAGGGCATCATCCTTGATGCCCACGGCGGCCAAGGCGTAGTCCAGGCTGTGGCCGGTGACGTGCCAGAAATCCACGTAGTCACCGCGGAGGCTCCGAAGCCAAGTGTACTCGAGCTGCTTGGTCCGCCATACGGCGGACAGGGCGTCGGCCTTGTCACCCAGTGCGTCCCGGCAGCGTTCGGCGGCGGCATTGACGTCGAACAGCGTACCATAGGCATCGAACACGCATGCCCCGATGTCACTGTCCCGCGCTGCGTCGCCCATCTCGCCGCCGCTCCGTCACCTCTGGCGTCCCTTAAGGCGCCCTGAACCCGGCAAAAGGCCGGTCAGTCAGGCTGAGCCGGCCGCCGCGAGCCATGCCGTGACCCCATGCCCCGCCCGGTCAGCGAAGCAGGTCGGCCTCCAGCAGCCGAGGCGGCGAGCCGCCGTTGACCCGGGCGCGATAGACCTGGAGATGCTCCAGTGTGCGCTGCACGTAGTTGCGGGTCTCCGAGAACGGGATCAGTTCGATCCAGTCGATCGCGGCGTCAACCCCGGCGTTGGGCGAGCCGTTGCGGCTGCGCCAAGTGACCGAACGTCCCGGTCCGGCGTTGTACGCCGCCAGCGACAGCACGTAGGACCCGTCGAACCGATCCAGCATCGACCGCATGTACGACTGGCCGAGATTCATGTTGTAGTCGGGATCGGTGACCAGCCGCTGCGGCGAGTACGGCAGCGCCATTCGTTGCGCCACCTGCTGGGCGGTGGCCGGCATGAGCTGCATCAGGCCGAGGGCGCCGGCGCGGCTGACCGCATCCACCTGATAGGCGCTTTCCTGGCGGATGATGGCAAGGACCAGCGGCTTCTCCAGCCCGTGGGTTATGCCGTTGACCCCCGTCGGCACCGGCAGCGTCGGATAACCGTGCTCCAGCAGGAAGGTCCCATCGCGGGTGACCCGCCTGGAGATGGCCACACCGAGATCGGCGCGCCCCTTGGATTGGGCCAGGGCGGCGGCCATCACTGGCCATGCCGGGCCGTCGCCGATGGTGGCCAAGTGCAGCAGGAAGGTGCCAGCGAGGTCGCGCTGGCCGAAACCGGTCAGCAGGTGCACCGCGGCCGTCAATTCATGGGAGTCGAAGGCCCGACGTTCCGCAGCGGACGGGACCGGGTCTGGCGCGAGAGGCAGCGGGCGATCCGGGGTGATGCGGGCCGCGGCGAGCTGGCCGTAGAATGTCGACGGATGTTGTGCGGCCGCCCGGTACCAGCGGTCGGCAGCGGCGGCATCTCGTTCCGCTTCCGCCGCCCGTCCCGCCCAATAGGCACCCCGGGCGACGCTGATAGGCATGTGAACGCCTGAATGCATGGTCTCGAAATGGCGCCGGGCGGTTCGTGGATCGTTGAGAAAGCGGAGCGCGATCCAGCCGGACATCCACTGCGACTCAGCATACGAGGTGCCGATGCCGTTCCCATGGTTGCTGGCGATCCGGTAGGCCTCCTGGTGGCGGCCATCGGCCAGGGAGCGGCGGGCCAATATGTGCCGCTCCGTCCACCAAAGGTCCGGATCACCCGTCTCCGAAGGATGACGCAAGAGAAGCTCCCGGGCGTCGTCGTCCCGGTCCTTGAGGCGGCGCCAGCGTGCCCGTTCGTAGATCAGGCCCGGATGCTGCTGCAGTTGCAAAGGCACTTGGCCGATCGCTCCGTCGACACCGGGCGCCATCTGGCGGAGTTGCAGGCGTGCGGTGGCGAGCGCCCGGCTCCCCGGATCCACCCGGGACAGCACGCGGTT
The DNA here is from genome assembly GCA_007694935.1 of Rhodospirillales bacterium. Lineage (GTDB taxonomy): Bacteria > Pseudomonadota > Alphaproteobacteria > Rhodospirillales > Defluviicoccaceae > REEP01. Next base: position 2,686 of record REES01000066.1, on the reverse strand, counting down.
GGCCTCGTCGATGCGGCCCTGCCAAACCAGGTGCTCGACCCGAGCCTGGTGGTCGGCGGCGCCGAGCAAGCCGCCGAATTCGTCAAGAAAGCGGCCCTGGGTGTTGGCGGAGAACCAGCCGTCGGTCCAGACGCTCCGGGCCATGGTCGCGGCGGCGTCGCGCTCGCCGATCGCGGCGAGCGCACGGGCGTAGCGCACCCGGCCCTCGGTGGTGACCGGCTCGAAGCGGCGGAACCAGTCGACGATGCGCCGGGGCGGCAGATCGGCGGTCATCGCCTCCTCGGCACGCTGGCGTAGCAGCCGCTGGTTTGGCCAAGCCGGGTTGTCGGCGATGAAGCGGCTGATCTCGTCGAAAGAGGCGGTGCTGTTGGGGCGTGTTGCCCGGTACCAGACCAGCAGCTTGCCCGCCACGGGATGGCCGACGCGCTCGATGGTGCGCTGCGCGGTCACCCAGTTGCCGGCGTTGGCCGCGGTGAACGCCTCCCGTCCCAGGTTCGCTTCGGCCGGCGACGGTGAGGCCGCTGAGGTTTGGCCGGAGATGAGCAAACTGATCGCTGCGGCCAGCAGCGCAAGACACAACCAATGACGCCGCACAGAATCAACTCCGCGTTCGGTGACCCGCCCTTCGCCGCGGCGCCCCCGCTGCCCGCTGCGCCCGGATGGTACAATGGCCCAGCTTGCCGCTTCAAGATTAGCGAAACGTGCAGGTTTGCAAGTCGGCCGCCCCGCGTTATCGTGCCCGGCTCCGAGGGGCCAGAGAGGCGGAGAAAACCATGTTCAGGGGCTCGATCGTTGCACTCATTACGCCGTTCCGGGAGGGCGGGTTCGACGAGGCGGCCTATCGCGCCCTGATCGACTGGCACATCGCGGAAGGCACCGACGCCATCGTCCCATGCGGCACCACCGGCGAATCGCCGACCCTCAGCCATGATGAGCACAAACGGGTGGTGGAGGTCTGCATCGACCACGTGGCGAAGCGGGTGCCGGTGATCGCCGGCACCGGCTCCAACGCCACCGCCGAGGCGATCGATCTTACCCGCCACGCCAGAGATGCCGGCGCAGACGCCGCCCTGGTCGTCACCCCTTACTACAACAAGCCGACGCAGGAAGGCCTGTATCAGCACTTCAAGGCGATCGGTGAGGCGGTGGCGATCCCGATCGTCGTCTACAACATCCCGGGTCGCTGCGTCGTCGACATGACCGTGGAAACCATGGCGCGGCTGGCCAGGCTGCCCAACATCGTCGGCGTCAAGGATGCCACCCAGGATCTGGCCCGGCCGATCCGCACCCGCCTCGCCATCGACAGGGAGTTCTGCCAGCTCTCCGGCGAGGACGGCACGGCGCTGCCGTTTCTGGCCGCCGGCGGTCACGGCTGCATTTCCGTGACCGCCAATGTCGCTCCGGCCCTCGCGGCCGAGGTGCAGCGGGCATGGCGGGACGGCGACGTCGGCACGGCCATGAGCCTCCATGACCGGCTGATGCCGCTCCATCTCGCGCTGTTCTGCGAGACCAGCCCGGCTCCGGTGAAGTATGCGGTGAGCCTGCTCGGCCGATGCTCTCCGGAAGTCCGCCTGCCGCTGTCCGACATCAGCGACGACAGCAAGGACAAGGTGCGCCAGGCGATGCGGCAGGTCGGCCTGCTGGCCTAGTGGCCGGCTGCCGGTGGCTTCAACCCGGCTGGGGCGACCAAATCGTGCCTGGCGAGTTCGTAAAGGGCGATGGCGGCGGCGACCGAGACATTAAGACTGTCGACACCCCGGCCCGGACCACCCGATTGCATCGGGATGCGGGCAAGGACGTCACACGTCTCCCGGACCAGGCGACGCAGTCCGGGCCCTTCGGCCCCCATCACCAGGGCGAGGCGCGGCATCGGCTCGAGGGCCGGCAGCGGGCGGTCGGCATCGCCGGCAAGGCCGAGGCACCAGAAGCCCGCATTCTTCAGGCGCTCGAGGGATCGCGCGATGTTGGTGACCGCGACCATGGGCACCACCTCCAGGGCGCCGGAGGCAGCCTTGGCGAGGGTGCCTGTCTCGGCCGGGGCGTGCCGATCCTGAACGATCATCGCCGCGGCGCCGAACGCCGCGGCCGAGCGCAGAACGGCGCCGACGTTGCGGGGATCGCTGGCCTGGTCCAGCACGATGACCCGGGCGGCGGTGTCCGGACCGAGATCCTGCAGCAGCTGGTCAAGGCCAGGTTGCGCCAAGGCCTCCGCCAGCACGGCGACACCCTGGTGCACGCTCCCCGGCGGCAGCAGGGCTTCCAGTCCTCGCGGGTCCAGGAGCTCCACGGCAGGGCGGGGCGGCGCCGCCGTCTTGGCCGCCGCCGCCAGGGTGTCGGCTGCGACCGGCACGGCAACCAGCCGCCGGCAGGTCCGGTCCGGGTTGGCGATGGCGGCGAGCACCGCGTGCGTGCCGAACAGCCATGTCGCGCCCTCGCGGTCAGGCTTTCGGATCGGGGAACCGCCATGCCGATGCTTGCGTTTACTCATGGGCGCCTGTAGCTATTGCGAAATTGGGTGGTCGGTGCAAGCCGACAGGGCTGACCACGTTCCGCCGTTGGATGAACACCTGCGGCGTTGACATCGTGACCGAAACGTTCATATTTGCGAACCTCGTTCCGCCGGTTCGCTGGCGCTAGCGGCGTGCCGGAGGGGTGCCCGAGCGGCTAAAGGGGACGGGCTGTAAAC
>REES01000096.1 GCA_007694935.1 Rhodospirillales bacterium | reverse complement strand
AGAAAAGTGCCGGCCGGTGTTGCCACCGGCCGGCGAGTTGGTAGGGGTTGGGAAGGAGGGTAGGAGGTAGTCAGGTACTCAACGATGGGATCACTGGGTAGGGCCGGGGCCCATCATCCCTCGGCCGGGGCCCATGCCGCGCTTGTCCTGCATGCGGCCGCGCATCTGGGCCATCGCCTCGGTCGCTTCGTCACGGGTGACGACGCCATCGCCTGCCAGATCCAGCTGATCGAAGCGCCATGACGCCATGGCATCGAACTCCTCGCGGGTGATGACGCCGTCGCCGGCCTGGTCCAGGCGGTGGAACACCGCCTCGGCACGGTCGGTGCGCCAGCCGGTGCCGGGACGGGTGGCCAGCCATTCCTCAAGGGTGATCTGGCCGTCACCGTCCTTGTCGGCTGCGTCGAACCGCTCGGCATGCACGGCCTCGAACTCTTCGCGGGTGATAGTGCCATCGCCGTCGATGTCGAAGCGGTCGAACAGCCGGTCGACCATCATCGTCGCCCGTTCGGCTTGGCGCGGGCCCGGGCCGCGCTCGTATCCCTTGGCCTGGGCCAGGGCGGGCGCGAGGTCCGCAGCGGCAAACGCCAGCGCTGCGATGGTGGCGGTCGTCGCCAGAAGTGTCTTGCGGGTCATCGTTCATCTCCTCGTGGCTCGGGTGGGGAGCAACTTTGCTTCCCGCCGATCCGATGGTCCCCACAGTACCGCCGGCATGTAACCGACCGATGTCGGCAGCGGCGGAGTTTTGTAACAGACTGTTGCGGCCGGCCCAGGCGCAACGCGACGTTAGTCGATTCCGGTTGGCGAACCCGACGTCCCTGGTAGTGTTCAGCGATGGACGGACAACCACACATCCTGGTGGTCGATGACGACCGGGAGATTCGCGACCTGCTCGGCCGCTACCTGGTCAAGCAGGGCTTCCGCGTGTCGGCGGCGGCGGAAGGCCGCGCCATGCGGAAGATGCTGGCCGAGCACGCCATCGACCTGGTGGTGCTCGACCTGATGCTGCCCGGCGAAGACGGCCTCGCGCTATGCCGCTGGCTGCGGGCCGAATCATCCGTGCCGGTGGTCATGCTCACCGCCCGCGGCGAAGACATCGACCGGATCATTGGGCTGGAGATGGGGGCCGACGACTACCTGGCCAAGCCGTTCAACCCGCGCGAACTGGAAGCACGGATCAAGGCGGTGCTCCGCCGTACAGGCGGTACCGGCGGCGGCTTCGCCGGCGGGCGGCGGGAGTCGGATGGCGGGACTGTCGGCTTCGCCGGCTGGCGGCTCGACCTGGATCGACACGAGCTCAAGTCCCCCGAGGGCTTGTTGGTGCCGCTGAGCGGCGGCGAGTTCGGCCTGCTCGCCGCGTTCGTGACCCATCCGCAACGGGTGCTGAGCCGCGACCAGCTCCTGGACCTGGCCCGCGGCCGGGAAGCGCAACCGTTCGACCGCGCCATCGACGTCCAGGTAAGCCGGCTGCGGCGCAAGCTGAATGACGACCCGCGCGAGCCGCGGTTGATCAAGACCGTGCGCGGTGGCGGCTACATGTTCACACCGGCAGTGGAACCGGTCCCTTCGGAGCCCTTCTGACCTTCGGAGCCCTTCTGAAATGTCGCGCGCGTTGCCTTGGCCGTTGCACCTCTGGCCGGACACCCTGGTGGGGCGGGCCGTTCTGGTGGTGCTGATCGGCCTGATGCTGTCCAACCTGATCGGCATCGCCGTCTACACCGGCGAGCGCATCGATCTCGCCAGCACCACGTGGGGCCGGGTGCTGGCGGAGCGGGTGGTCCAGGTGGCGCAAGTGCTGGACGAAACCCCGGCAGTGGAACGGCCGGCACTGCTGCGGGAGTTGCGGGTGCCAGGCATGCGCCTCGCCTGGTCGTCGCGGCCGCTGCTGGAGCAGAGCGACCCGTCGTGGCAGGCGCGGCGGGTGCACCGGGCCCTCAGGGAAGCACTGGACATCCCGGCGGATCACTTGCGTATCCATCTCCGGCCTCTCGCGCCCGGTGAGCGCCTTTCCGACGCCCTGCCCCATGGCCAGCGCCTCGGCCGCGGCGCCACGCCGCGACCGGCGCCCCATGCCGCCCTGCCGGACGGGGTGGAGGTTCGGGTGCTGGCCGGCTCGCTCGCCCTCGGCGACGGGAGTTGGCTCAACTTCGCCACCGCCTTTGCCGACCTCCGGCCGTTCTGGTCCACCGAGTTCTTCATGATCATCGCCGCCACCCTGGTGATCGCGCTGAGCGCCTCGGTGTGGGCGGTACGGTGGGCCAGCCGGCCGCTGACCACACTGGCCGCGGCGGCCCAACGGCTTGGTCTCGATATCGGCGCGCCACCGCTCTCCGAACAAGGACCGCGGGAGGTGCGCCTCGCCTCCTGCGCGTTCAACGAGATGCAGGGGCGGCTCCAGGGCTTCGTGCGGGACCGGACGCAGATGCTGGCGGCCATCTCCCACGATCTGCGCACCCCCATCACCCGCATGCGGCTGCGGGCCGAGTTGATGGATGATCCGGACCAGCGCCGCAAGATGCTGTCGGACTTGGCCGAGATGGAGACGATGATCGCCGCCACCCTGTCGTTCGCGCGGGACGACCCGGCGCGGGAATCGCCGAAGCCGCTGGACCTCGCCGCACTCCTGCAGTCCCTGGTCGCTGACGCGGCCGACGCCGGCGCGGCGGCAACTTATGACGGTCCCGCCCACGTCGCCTTTACCGGCCGGCCCACCGCGCTGAGGCGCGCGTTCGACAACCTCATCCGCAACGCCCTCGCCTATGGCGGATGCGCCCGGGTCACCGCCATGGCAGCGGAGGACACGGTCACGGTGGCGGTGGCCGACGACGGACCGGGCATCCCGCCCGAGGAACGGGAGCGGGTGTTCGAGCCGTTCTACCGGATCGAGGGATCGCGCAGTCGGGATACCGGCGGCGTGGGCCTCGGCCTCGCGGTGGTGCGCTCGGCGGTGCGGGCCCACGGCGGCGAGGTGGCGCTGGATCCGGGCCCGAGCGGTGGCCTGACCGTCACCGTTACCCTGCCGCGCGGCTCACCGTAAGCCGCGTCCCGATCACCCCTCCTGCCGGTCAAGGATGCCGGCAAGGCCGATGAACGCCGGCAGCTCCGCGGTGATGAGCAGGGTGGGAATGCGGCCGAGATAGTCCCGGAACCGGCCCTTGGCCTCGAAGCGGGAACGGAATTGCGAGGCGATCAGCGCCTCCGGCATCCGGGGCAGAATACCGCCCGCGAGGTACACGCCGCCGTGGCTGCCCAGGATCAGCGCGAGATTGCCGGCCAGGGTTCCCAGCATGGCAAAGAACATTGAGAGCGCTTCGGCACAGATGGGACAACGCCCGGCGAGCGCGTCGTCTGAGACCTGATGGGGCGCGATCTGCCGGGGCTCGATGCCGTCGATATCGGCCAGCGCGGTATAGAGGTTGACCAGACCGTCACCGCTGACCACCCGCTCCGCGGACACGTGGCCGAATCGGCGGCGCAGTTGCGCGAGTACCGCATCCTCGCGCTCATCCGCCGGGGCCATGGTGACATGGCCGCCTTCTGCTTCCAGCACGGTCCACCCAGCCCCCGCCGGGATCAGACCGGAGGTGCCGAGCCCGGTGCCCGGGCCGAGCACGCCCACGGCAGCACGCGGCTCGACCTCGCCGCCGCCGATCCGAACCAGATCGTCCGCCCGAAGGTGAGGGACAGCGTGAGCCACCGCGGTGAAATCGTTGACCACCGCGAGGCGATCCAGGCCGAGCGCCCGGCGGGTCTCCGAGATTGAGAAGACCCAAGGCGCATTGGTCATGCTCACCACATCCCCGGTGACCGGGGAAGCGACGCAAAAGGCCCCGCCACGCGGCCGCACGCCTCCGCAGCGGTCCTCATAGGCGGTTACTGCCTCGGTCAGGCCCGGATAGTCACCGGTCTCCAGCACCGCGATTCGGGTCGGCCGCCCGCCCGGGCGCTGCAGCGCGAATCGGACACTGGTGCCACCGATGTCCGCCAACAACCGCTCGTCACCATCACCGCCCATGGTTCCCGCCCCTGAGTCCCACCCCGGAGGTCGCCAGCGACCTGGCCGGTGATGGTACGGCATCCGAAGCGGGACCGGCGACAGGTATTTCCATCCTCGCCGGCGGCGGCCCGAAGGCGCGTCAACGGGTCTGCAGGCGCCCCGGCGTTGCGGTCGACGCTGCCTTGGCCCGGGCATCGGCATGGCGAAGGCCGCGGACGCAACGCACGATCCCGGCCCCCACGCGGCGCAGGAAGCGGGCCATCGCCGCGCTCCGCTCCTGGCGGACCCGCCACAAGATGGCATTCATCTCCTCCGGGGAAGGGCACCGATACTTCTCGCCGACGTCCATCTCTGCGCTCCAATCACTCGAATCCACGCGGGCAGAACACAACCATCCATTTACATCATTTCCTGGATCGCTATAATCCGTCTTTCCGGAAAATCTCCTGTGACAGAAATTCACCAATCAGGTCGATGGACAAGCCCGGCGAGATGATGGTGTTCGTGCGCGTGGTGGAGGCCGGCGGCTTCTCCGCGGCGGCACGCCAACTCGGCCTGACGCCGTCGGCGGTCAGCAAGGCGGTGGGCCGGATCGAGGACCGGCTGGGTGTCCGGCTGTTCCAGCGCACCACCCGCAGTCTCGGCCTGACCGAGGAAGGGCACGCGTTCTATGAACGCAGCGCCCGCATTCTCCAGGACATCGAGGAGGCCGAGCACGCGGTGGCGCGGATCAGCGGGCTGGCCAGCGGGGTCCTGCGGATCAATGCGGCGGTCGCGTTCTTCACCTACCAAGTCGTGCCGCTGCTGCCGGAATTCCTGGAGCGCAACCCGCTGATGCAGGTGCAGCTCACCATCACCGACCGGGTGGTCGACCTGGTGGAGGAAGGTGCCGATCTCGGCATCCGCATGGGTGCCCGGTTCGAATCCCGGCTGGTGTCCCGGTTGCTGGCGGAGACCCGCCGCATTCTGGTGGCCGCACCCGGCTACCTCCAGCGGCACGGCGCCCCCCAAGGCCCCGCCGATCTCGCCGGGCACAACTGCCTCGCCTGGACCGGGGAACAGAGCCGGCTGAACGACTGGCAATTCACCGGGCCCAACGGCGTCATCGCCATCCGGGCCGGCGGCAATGCCGAGGTCAACAACGGCGAGACCCTGTACGAGATGACCCGGGCAGGGCTCGGCATCGCTCGAATCTCCGAGTTCCGGGTGGGGGCGGACATCAGGGCCGGGCGGCTGGTGCCGCTGCTCACCGACTGCCACCTGAGCGAGCCTGTGCCGATCCACGCGGTCTATCCGCACCGCCAGCACCTGGCACCCAAGGTGCGGGCGTTCGTCGACTTCCTGGTCCAGAAGTTCACCCCGTCGCCGCCGTGGTCCACCGACGTGAGCCCGGTGGGCCGTGCCGATGCCGCCGCCCCGGCTGCGGTCGACAACCGATCCGCGAAAGCCGATGACGACAGCCGGCAGCCGGCGTGATAGGAGTGGGAGCAAGGGCAACCCTCGCCAACGAGGCTTCGTCGACGTGCTGCCGGTTCCGTTCGTGGCCTTGTTGCTGCGGCTCACCGCAACCCTGGGCGTGGTGCTGGCGCTGGTCCTTGGCGCGGGGGCGGAGCGGTGGGAGGCGCAGGCCCAGGTCCCGGGCCGCTGGCTCGCCATCGTCGGGGCCACGGTGATCGACGGCACCGGCGGGCCGGTCCGTCCCAACAGCACGATTCTCATCCAGGGCACCGAGATCGCGGCGCTGGGGTCGGCCGACGACATGCAGGTGCCGGGGGAAGCCACCGTCATCGACGGCGCCGGCAAGTGGGTGATCCCCGGCCTGATCGACGCCCACATCCATTTCTTCCAGTCCGGCGGGCTGTACAGCCGGCCCGATCTGATCGACCTCCGCCATGTCCGGCCCTACGACGAAGAGCTGCTGCTGGCCCGAGAGCGGGTGCCGGAAACCTTTGCCCGCTTCATCGCGAGCGGTGTCACCGCGGTTCTCGACCTGGGCGGGCCGTTCTGGACCTATGACGTGCGCGCCCTCGCGGCCCGCATCCCGCGGGCGCCCCGGGTCGCGGTCGCCGGCCCCCTGCTTGCCGCCGCCGCCCCGCCGGAACTGACCGAAGGCGATGACCCGCCGTTGCTGCCGATCGCCACCCCCGAGCAGGCGGTGCAGGCGGTCGCTCGGGTCCTGCCGTACCAGCCCGACCTGCTGATGCTGTGGCTGGTGGAGGCCGGCCCGGTGGCCGAGCCCGTCGCCGCCTGGGTCGGCGCGGTGATCGAAAGCGGCGCGGCGGCCGGGATCAGGGTCGGCGCCCACGTCGCCAGCCAGGAGGTTGCCGCAACAATTGCAGCGGCGGGTGTGGCGGTGCTGGCGCACGGCATCACCGACGAGGTTCTGGACCCCCCCCTCGCCCGGGACATGATGGACCGCAACGTCGTCTACATCACCAGTCTCGCGGTGGACGAGCGGCATCGCCAGGTGTTCGGGCACCACCTGCAGCTTACCGAGCTGGAACGCAGGGTCGCCGACCCCGAGGCCCTCGCCTCCCTCGACGACTTGGCGTCTCTGCCTCCGGAACTGGTGCCGCCGTGGGTGAGGCCGCGGGAGCCGCGTCCTCTCGACCCCATCGCCGCGAAGAACCTGATCCGCGCCAGGGACGCCGGCATCACCATCGCCGCCGGCAGCGGCGCCGGCAATATCGGCTCGCTGCACGGCCCGGCGCTGCACCGGGAACTGGAGTTGTTGGTCGGTGCCGGCCTGACCCCGATGGAGGCATTGATCGCCGCCACCCAAGGCGGTGCCGCCGCACTCGGCCGGAGCGATGACCTCGGCACGGTGGCGGCCGGCAAGCTCGCCGACTTGGTGATCCTCGATGCCGACCCGCTTGAGGACATCAGCAACACCCGTGCCATCCACCGGGTGATCAAGGCCGGCGTGGTGTACGACCCGGCGGATATACTCGCCGACCTGCCCTAAGCCCGCGGCGCCCCGCAACCGCCCTTGGAACCTTCCCGGCCGGGGCGGGTTGAGGCATCATGCGCGCGGACACAGACCCCGACGGGCGTGCCCGATCCGAATGTCCTCAGGGAGGCGGCCATGATCAACATCTCCATGATCACCATCGCCAAGCCGGTCCCCCGAGCCCTCAGCGTGCCCCTGACCGCCGCCCTGGTCATGGCGGTACTCGCTTGCGGGCCGGTACCCAACGCCGCCGAGACCGCAGAGTCCGACTACCGGGTGGAACGGCTGGTGGAGGGGCTCGAACATCCCTGGGGGATGGCGTTCCTGCCGGACGGGACCCGCATGCTGATCACCGAACGGCCCGGCCGGCTCAACCTGGTCGACTACGAATCCGGCGCGGTGCAGGAGGTCGGTGGCGTGCCGCCGGTGGATGTTCGCGGCCAGGGCGGGCTCCTGGACGTGGCGCTGCACCCGGACTTCCCGGAGGACCCCTGGGTGTACCTCACCTGGGCCGGCCGCAATGAAGCCGGGCTGACCGCGACCTACGTCGGCCGCGGCCGGCTTGATCCGGAGGTGCCCGCCCTGACCGATTTCACCGTGCTGTTCATCGCCGAACCGCATGTCGACAGCACCGCACACTATGGCTCCCGCATCGTGTTCGATGCGGACAAGCGGCTCTACGTCACCGTGGGCGACCGGAACTTCAAGAATTTCGGGCCGGAGCACCACTCCCAGGATCGCAGCACCCACATCGGCACCACCCTGCGGCTGGAGGCGGACGGCAGCATCCCCGCCGACAACCCGTTCGTCGATGATCCGGACGTGCTGGATGCCATCTACTCCTACGGCCACCGCAATTCCCAGGGCATGGCGGTGCACCCGGAGACCGGCGAAATCTGGCAGAACGAGCACGGCGAGCAGAACGGCGATGAGATCAACGTGATCCAGGCCGGCGGCAACTATGGCTGGCCCATCGCCACGTATGGACGCCGCTACGGCACCGGCCTCAAATTTGCGCCGACACCGCCGGAGAATCCCGATACCGTCAACCCGGTGTACCACTGGGATCATACCCATCCCGAGGGGTTCCCCCCTTCGGGCTTCACCTTCTACTTCGGCGACGCCTTCCCGGAATGGCGGGGCAACGCGCTGATGGGCAACCTCCCGCACCGCTACCTCGGCCGATTCACCGTGAATGGCCACGAGGTGGAGTTCGCCGAACGGCTGCTGGACGATGCCGGTTGGCGCATCCGGGATGTCGCGGTGGGACCGGACGACGGCTTCGTCTATGTCCTGGTCGATGACCGGAGCGCGCCCCTCGTCCGGCTCCGCCCGGTGGAGGACTGACCACGGCGGCCGGGGACCATCCTCAGGGTCACCTTGCGGGCGTGGGGGGAAGCTGGTACCAAGTCGGCTGCCCGCCCTGTTGATGGAAGACGCCGGGGCCGCTATCGCCGAGCCGCCTGACCCGACATGACCACCGCGACCGTCGATCTTCCCCTGCCGGCAGCCTGGTCATGGCTGGCTCAGGGCTGGGACGCGGTGCGAAGCGGCGTGTATCGCTCCCTGCCCTATCGGCTCAGCCTCGCCGGCCGCACGCCCGATCACTTGCGGCTGGTGTTGCCGATCTCCTGGCCCGACGACCGCCTTCAGGCGCAGGCGATTATGGACGGCACGTTGGCCCTGCAGGGGCGGCGGATCCCCCTCGGCAACCCGCCGTGGCCGGCGATCGCCGCCTCGCCGAGCGCTGCCGCCGCCTTCCATGGCTATGGCTGGCTGGACGATCTCCGCGCCAACGGCTCCAAGGCGGCGCAACTGCGGGCGCAAGCGCTGATCGAGGCCTGGATCGACCACTACGGCCGTTGGAACGCCCCTGCCTGGCGGCCGGCGATCCTGGCCCGGCGCCTCGCCGCCTGGCTTACCGCGGCGGACTTCCTTCTGACCGGCGCCAACCCCTCGTTCTCCCCGCGGTTCCTGGGCGCGTCCGCGGTGCAGGCGCGCCACCTCGCCCGGGTGGCCGGGCAGGCATCCGGCCGGGCCGAGGCGTTCACGGTGGCGAAAGCCAGGATATTCGCCGCCCTCTGTCTCGGTGCCGGTGACATCGCCCGCGCGGAACGCTACCTGAGGGACGAGACCGAGCGCCAGGTCCTTCCCGACGGCGGTCAGCTGCAGCGGGCGCCGGCGCTGCACCTGGCGATCCTCCGGGATCTCCTGGACATCCGAACGGCGCTGCAAGCGGCCCGGCGTGAACCACCGCCGGCCCTAGCCGACGCCATCGACCGGATGGTGCCGATGCTGCGCGCGTATCGCCTGGGGGACGGCGGGCTGGCCCAGTTCCACGGCGGCAAGGAGAACGATCGCCGCCTGATCGATGCGGTGATCGGCCGGTCCGGTCAGAAGGGGCGGCCCCGGGACAATGGCCGGGATGTCGGGTTCCAGCGGCTCGCGGCGGGACGAACGGCGGTGCTCTTCGATGTGGGCCCGGTGCCACCGGGAACACTGGCCCACGCCGCGCCGCTGGCCTTCGAGATGAGTGTCGGGCATGACCGGGTGGTGGTCAACTGCGGCGGCTACGCCGGCGACGATCCTCGCTGGCAGAGCGCGCTGCGATCCGGCGACGCCCATTCCACGCTGATCGTCAACGATGCCAGCGTGCTGCCGGTGGAGGGCCGACGAAGCCTCCGACGCCGCAGCATCGCGGTCACCGCGGCGCGGCGGGAAACCGACGGCTCGGTGTGGGTGGAAGCGTCCCATGACGGCTACCGGCGTCCTTTCGGCCTGGTGCACCGGCGGCGCATCTACGTCGATCCGACCGGCGAGGACATCCGCGGCGAGGACAGCCTGGACGGACCCGGCCGCTATCCCTTCAAGCTGCGCTTCCACCTGCATCCGGCGATCCAGCCGTCGGCAGATGCGGACGTGGCGTCGGTGCAACTCGGCCTGCCCGGCGGCGAACGCTGGCGCTTCCTGGCGGTGGGCGGCCGGGTCGACCTCGAGGAATCGGTCTACCTCGATGCCGACGACACCCCGTGCCCATCCACCCAGATCGTCGTTTCCGGCGCGCCGAAGGAAACCGGCGGCCAAGTGAAATGGGCCTTCCGGCGGGATGACGCCGATGGTTGAGGCGGTCCGGCGGCGTGCCACCTGCCGGCTCTGCGGCAGCACCGCCCTCACCCTGGCCCTCGCGCTGGAGCCGACCCCGCCGGCAAACGCCTTCGTCGATGCCGCCGACCGGGACACGCCTCAGGCGCGCTTTCCCTTGGACATCCACCTCTGCGACGAATGCGGCCATGCCCAGCTGCTCGACGTGCTCGATCCCCAATGGCTGTTCCAGCGCCATCGATCGGCCACCGCGGAGGTCCCGGGTGGCGTCGAATCCTCCGATGCCTGGGCCGATGACCTGATCCATCGGCTGCGGCCGCGGCGGGGTGCGCTGGTGGTCGGTATCGGCTCCAACGATGGCACCATGCTCCGCCGCTTCGACGAAGCGGGAATGCGCCCGCAAGGCATCGAGCCGGCAGTGGACCTCGCCCGCAGCGCCATCAGCGGCGGCGTACCCACGTTTCCCGGCTTCTTCTCCCCCGGCATCGCCCAGCGCATCGAGGAGGAGCGTGGTCGGGCCGAGCTGATCATCGCCCACAACATCCTCGCCCATGCCGATGACCTCGCCGGCGTGATCGAGGGGGTGCAGCAGCTTCTCGCCCGCGACGGCACTTTGGTGTTCGACGTCGCCTATCTGCTCGACATCGTCGAGCAGGGTCTGGTGGATGCCATCCGCCACGAGAACCTGGACTACCACACGGTGGCACCGCTGGTCCGCTTCTTCCATTCCTGGGACATGGAGCTGGTCGCGATCCAGCGGCTGAACGGTCGGCTTCGCGGCTTCGTCCGCCGGCTGGGGAGCGGGCAGCGGTTGGACCCGACGGTGCAGGCGCTGAGCGAACTGGAGGCGCGTGCCGGCCTGGCCACGGTGGGCGCGTTCCGGGGTCTCGCCCGCCGTCTCGAAGCCACCCGGCGGGCACTGTGGTCGCTGCTGCAACCGGTACGACAGGCGGGTGGGTTGATCGTCGGCCTCGGCGCTCCGGCCAAGTCGACGACCCTGTTGTATCAGCTCGGCCTCGGCCCCGATGTCATCGACTTCATCGCCGACGACTCCGCCTGGAAGCAGGGCCTTTGCACGCCCGGCCTGCACATCCCGATCCGACCCACGGAGGCGCTGTACCAGCGCCCGCCCGATGCGGTGATCGTGTTCGCCTGGGAACATGCGGAGGCCATGGTCGCCCGCCACCGCGCCTGTCTAGGGGTGGGCGGGCGATTCATCGTCCCGCTGCCCGAACCGCGCTTGGCGTAACGTGACGGCCGCAGTCGCGATCGCCGCGCTCGCGGCCGCCGTGTTCGCCGCAACCGCCTTCGGCACCGGTGCGGTGCGCCGGCTGCTGCTGGGGTGGGCGGTGCTCGACCACCCCAATGCCCGGAGCAGCCACGCCGTTGCCACCCCCCGGGGTGGCGGCCTTGCCGTGGTACCGGTGGTATTGGCGGCTTGGCTTGCCGTGGCACTGGGCGTGGTACCGACGCATCGGGAGGCCGTCTTCGTGTGTACAGCCGCGGCGGTGCTGGCAGCGGTTTCCTGGATGGACGACCTGCGCGGCCTGTCGGCGGCGTTCCGTCTCGGTACCCAGGCGGCGGCGGTGGCGCTGGTGCTGGCCGCTGCCCCGCTGCCGGGACCGGTGTTCGCGGGCTGGCTGCCGGCACCCCTGGATGTGGCGGCGGCGGGCCTGTTGTGGCTGTGGTTCATCAACCTGTTCAACTTCATGGACGGCATCGACGGGATCGCCGGGGTGGAGACGGCAACCCTCGGTCTCGGCGTGGCGGTGGTGGCCGCGATCGCCGGCCTCGGCCTCGGCCTGCCGCTGTTCGGGCTGGTGATGGCGGCGGCCGCGCTCGGGTTCCTCGTCTGGAACTGGCCGCCGGCGCGACTGTTCCTGGGCGACGTCGGCAGCATCCCGCTCGGCTTTCTGCTCGGCTGGCTCCTGCTTCACCTGGCGGCGTCGGGCCAGCCGGTCGCGGCGCTGATCCTGCCCCTGTACTATCTGGCCGATGCGTCGATCACCCTGGCGCGGCGGACCATGCGCGGCGCACGGCCTTGGCAGGCTCACCGCGAGCACTTCTACCAGCGGGCGGTGCAGGCCGGCGTCGGCCACGGCTGGGTGGTTCGGCGCGTGCTGGCGGTCAACATGATCCTGATGGCGCTGGCGGCGCTGGCGGCACTGGGCCACGGCGGAGCGGCGCTGGCCGCCGCTTGCGTCGCCGTCGGCATCCTGCTTATGGTCCTGGCGCCCCCCAAGCGGGTTGCGGCCGGCCCGCGCTCAGGGTCCCACGACCCCCCAGGCAAGGAACCCTGATTCCCCATGCGACGCGTTCTGGTCACCGGCGGCACCGGCTTCATCGGACAGGCGCTGTGCCCGGTCCTTGCCGGCCACGGCATGACGGTGGCGGTGGCCACCCGCCACCCCCGGCTGGCGGAGGCCATGGCACAGGTGGAGGCACGTTCCATCCCCGGGATCGGGCCGCGTATCGACTGGAGCGGGGTGCTGCGGGACGTCGATACCGTGGTCCACTTGGCCGGGCGCGCCCATGTCGTCGACGAAGCGGCGGATGAGGCCACCTTGCGGGAATACCAGCGGATCAACGTGGAGGGCACCCTCAAGCTGGCGCTGGATGCCGCCCGGGCCGGTGTGCGCCGATTCGTCTACATCAGCTCCGCCAAGGTGATGGGCGACAGCACCGCCGCCGATCAGGCGTTTCGTGAAACCGACATGCCGAATCCCCAGGACCTCTACGCCCAATCGAAGTGGCAGGCGGAGCAGGCTCTGGCCGCGGTCTCGGTCGAAACCCGCGATCGGGTCCCGCCTCCGGAAATCGTCGTGCTGCGGCCGCCGCTGGTGTACGGCCCCGGTGTCAAGGCCAACTTTCTCGCCCTGCTGAAGCTGACGGCCCGGGCGCCGGTCCTGCCGTTCGGCCGCGTGCGCAACCGGCGGAGCCTGATCCACGTCGGCAATCTGGCGGACGCCATCGTCACCGGTATCACCCACCCGGCGGCCGCGGGCAGGACCTATCTGGTGCGGGACGGCGAGGACCTGTCGACCGCGGAGATCGTCCGCATCCTGGCGGATGGCATGCAGAGGAAGGTGCCCCTGCTGCCGGTGCCGGGCGCGCTGCTGCGGCTCGGCGGCGCCTTGACCGGTGG
Source organism: Rhodospirillales bacterium (assembly GCA_007694935.1). Classification (GTDB taxonomy): domain Bacteria; phylum Pseudomonadota; class Alphaproteobacteria; order Rhodospirillales; family Defluviicoccaceae; genus REEP01. The sequence continues at coordinate 43,390 of REES01000096.1, read as the reverse complement.
TGGTGCGGCGGTCTCGCGGCTGCTGTCGTCGTTTCGGGTCGACGATAGCCGAATCCGCGAAGAACTGGGGTGGTCCCCCACCTGGAATGTGGTACAAGCTTTGCAGTCGACTGCGGCGTGGTTCGCGGCCGAGCGGCGGGGACGGTGATCAGCAAGCAGGCAATCCTTCAGCATTTCGTGTTCCCACGGCGCGGCTGGCTGGTGTTCGGCCACGACCTCGTGGCGGCCGCGCTGTCGTTCATCCTCGCCCTCTACCTGCGTGTCGGCGACACCATCTACTTCTACTTCTCCCTGCCCGATCTGATAATCGCCACCGCGGTGTTCACGGTCATCGCGGCGGGGGTCTTTCTGCTGACCGGCCTCTACAAGGGCATCTGGCGCTATGCATCGATACCCGATCTCATGGCGATCGCGCGTGCCGCCACTTTGACCATTGTCGCGTTCCTTGTCGTCCTGTTCGTCTGGACCCGGCTCGAGCCGATGCCGCGGTCGGTGCCGCTGATCAACTGGTTTGTCCTGATGGCACTGCTGGGCGGGCCTCGGTTCCTGTACCGGATTCGCAAGGATCGCCGTCTGGAGCGGCGGCAGGCTGCAGAAGCCGGCCATCGCATCCCGGTGCTGGTGGTCGGCTCCGGCTCGGAGGCGGAGTTGTTCATCCGCGGTATCAAGGGAGATGCCAAGTGCGTCTATGACGTCGTCGGCATCGTCGCCGAGAAGCAGAAGCGGGTCGGGCAACGCCTCCACGGTGTGCCCGTGCTGGGCGTGGTCGATGACCTTCCCCGCGTGGTGGAGGCGGTGAAAGCGTCGGGGATGCCGCCGGAACGCTTGGTCCTCGCCAAGGACAAGCCGGACGGCGCGCTGGTCCGCCGGCTGCTGGACTCGGCGACCGCGCTCGGCCTGACCATGGCCCGGGCGCCCCGGGTGACCGACTTCAGGGCGGGACATCCGGATCGGGTGGAGGTTCGGCCGATCGCGGTCGAGGACCTGCTCTGCCGCCCGCAAACGCCGCTCGACCGCGACGCGATGCGGGCGCTGATCACCGGCCGGCGGGTCGCCGTGACCGGCGCCGGCGGCAGCATCGGCAGCGAACTGGTGCGCCAACTCGCCGGGTTCAAGCCGGCGGAGATGCTGCTGATCGAACAGTCGGAATTCAACCTCTACACCACCGAGGGCGAGTTGCGCAGCCGGCATCCCGGGCTCCGCACCGCCCCCGTTATCGCCGACGTCCGCAACCGCGACCGGCTGCAGCGGCTGTTCCTGGACCTCCGGCCGGAGTTGGTGTTCCACGCCGCGGCCCTGAAGCACGTGCCCTTGGTGGAAGCCAACCCGTTCGAAGGCATTGCCACCAATGTGTTCGGCTCGATCAACGTGGCGGATGCCGCGGTGGCTGCCGGTGCCGGCACCATGGTGATGGTATCCACCGACAAGGCGATCAATCCCACCAGCATCATGGGCGCCTCCAAGCGCATCGCCGAGCGCTACTGCCAGGCCCTGGACATGCGGCGGGATGGCGGCCAGGGAACCCGCTTCGTCACCGTCCGCTTCGGCAATGTGCTCGGCTCCACCGGGTCGGTGGTGCCGCTGTTCCAGCGCCAGCTTGCCAACGGCGGACCGATCACCGTCACCCACCCGGACATGCGCCGCTACTTCATGACGGTGCGGGAGGCGGTGGAGCTGATCCTGGAAGCCTCCGTCCTGGCCCAGGACGGGGTAGCGTCTGCCGGCAAGATCTTCGTCCTGGACATGGGTGAGCCGGTTCGCATCGTCGAGCTCGCGCGCCAGATGATCCGCCTGGCCGGGCTCACCCCCGATGTGGACGTCAACATCCGCTTCATCGGCCTGCGGCCGGGCGAGAAGCTGTTCGAGGAACTGTTCAACCCGGGCGAGGATGCAGTGCCGACCGACAATCCTGGGTTGCGGCTCGCGGCCCCGCAACCGGCCGATCTCGGGACGTTCCTGCCATACCTGGAGCAACTGGCCGCGGCGTGCGATGCGGCCGATGCCGAGGGCCTCGTTGCCGTGATCCGGCGGCTGGTGCCGGAGTACCAGGACGGCGCCGGCGCCGGCGCAAGCCCCCTCGCCGCCTCCGCCTGATCGCAGTTGACGGGAGGCCATTCCAAGGGTGTGCGCGGTCCCCGGCGTCTGCTATAGGGCCCGGCGCGATCTTCCTTGCCACTCTCGGAAAGAGTCGACCCGATGCCGTTCCCCATACGCCGCGCCCTCGTCTCCGTCTCCGACAAGACCGGACTGGCCGACTTCGGCCGTTTCCTCACGAGCCAGGGGGTGGAGATCCTGTCCACCGGCGGTTCCGCCCGGGCGTTGTCCGAAGCGGGTGTCAGCGTCGTCGAGGTCTCCGCCCACACCGGCTTCCCGGAGATCATGGACGGACGGGTAAAAACCTTGCATCCCCGCATCCATGGCGGCCTGCTCGGTATCCGCAACAACCCCGAGCACGAGCAGGCGATGCAGCTCCATGGCATCGCCCCGATCGACCTCCTGGTGGTCAACCTCTATCCGTTCGAGGCAACGGTGGCGGCGGGTCAGCCGTTCGACGCCTGTATCGAGAACATCGATATCGGCGGCCCGGCGCTGATCCGCGCTGCCGCCAAGAACCATGCCTTCGTCACCGTGGTGGTCGATGCCGCCGACTATCCCCGGGTGATGGAGGCGATGCAGGTGGGCGGCGGCGGTGTTCCCGACGCCTTGCGCCAAGCCCTCGCCGCCAAGGCCTACGCCCACACGGCCGCATACGACTCGGCCATCGCCGCTTGGTTCGCTAGCGTGCTGGATGAGCCGCTGCCGGAACGGCTGGTGCTGGCCGGCAGCCGCCGGCAGATGCTGCGCTATGGCGAGAACCCGCACCAGAGCGCCGCGTTCTATGTCGGTGGCGAGGCGCGCCCCGGGGTCGCCAGCGCCCGGCAAATCCAAGGCAAGGAGCTCAGCTTCAACAACCTGAACGATACCGACGCGGCGTTCGAGCTTGTGGCGGAGTTCGACGAGCCCGCGGTCGCCATCATCAAGCACGCCAACCCCTGCGGCGTCGCCATCGGCACCAGCCTGGCCGACGCCTATGCCAAGGCCTTCGCCTGCGATCCGGTCAGCGCGTTCGGCGGCATCGTCGCCGTCAACCGGCCGCTGGATGCCGCCACCGCCCGGGCGATCGCCGAGATCTTCCTCGAGGTGGTGATCGCCCCCGCGGTCGACGACGAAGCGAAGGCGATCCTGGCCGCGAAGAAGAACCTGCGCCTGCTGGACGCGGGCGGCCTGCCCGATCCGGCGGCCCCCGGCATGACCGTCCGGAGCCTCGCCGGCGGCTATCTCCTGCAAGGCCGCGACAATGCCGTGACCGCCGCCGAGGTGCGCACGGTGACCCGTCGCAGCCCGACCAACGCCGAGATGGCGGACCTGATGTTCGCCTACCGGGTGGCCAAGCACGTCAAGTCCAACGCCATCGTGTTCTGCAAGGACGGGGCCACCGTCGGCGTCGGAGCCGGCCAGATGAGCCGGGTCGACTCCGCCCGGCTCGCCGCCTGGAAGGCCGAGGAGGCGCGACAAGCCGCGGGCGAGGCGATGCCCCGAACCGAGGGCGCGGTGGTTGCGTCCGACGCCTTCTTCCCGTTCCCGGACGGGCTGATCGCCTGTGCCGAGGCCGGTGCCACCGCGGTCATCCAGCCGGGGGGATCGGTCCGGGATGACGAGGTGATCGCCGCCGCCGACGACCACGGCCTGGCCATGGTGTTCACCGGCCTCCGCCATTTCCGCCATTGACGGTGCCGTTCATGCCCGACACCAAGCGCGTGTTGCTGGCGCTGCGCCGAATGGGCCTGCTGCTGGAACCGGACGCTCGCAGCCGGCCCGACGCGCGGGCAAGCTGAGGCCGATCGGCTGACGCGGCGGGTCAGCCGGCGGCGGCCGACGGATCGTCCCCGCTGACCGCAGCCAGCACCTCGTCGCTCACCGTGGTCCAGGCCCGGAAGAACACGTCGAGCGTGTGCTTCGGTATGTTGCGGGTGATGAACACCAGCTTGGTGCGCTGGTCATCGGTCGGCCAGGCATCGAGACGCACCGGCGGGTGGAACACGTGCTGCACCCCGTGCACGATCACCGGCATGCCCGGCTGTTCCTTCAGGTTGACGATCCCCTTGACCCGGAGCAGGTCCGGCCCGGCGTTGGCGGCCAGCAGTTCCAAGGCCACCGCGAACGCGGTTGTGCCGATCGGCTCCTCCAGGATCAGGCTGGACGCGATAATGGAATCGCCGTGGCGATTCACATCCTGGTCACCGTGGTGGCGGTGGTGCTTGTGGCCGTCGGCATGGTGGTCTCCCGCATCGTGCCCGTCATCACCGTAAGCCTCGGCCTTGAGCCAGCCCTGCACGTCGAACGACTTGGTGGCGGGATCATAGAGTGCGGTGTCGAACAGTCGGCGCAGGTCGAAATCCGGCGCGGCCCGATCCAGGACCGCCGCACCCGGATTGATCGACAACAGGTCGGAGCGCAGCACCGCGAGTGCCGCTTGCGACGGGCCATCATCGCCCACCAGGTCGGTCTTGGTGAGGACCAGGCGATCGGCAACGGCGGCCTGCTTCAGGCTCTCCCACTGGGTCTTGAGAGTCCCCGCGCCGGTGACCGCGTCGACGGTGGTGATAATGCCGCCGAGGGAATACCGGCGGGCGAGGCGGGGATCGCCCATCAGGGTGTGAATCACCGGCGCCGGGTCGGCGAGCCCGGTGGTCTCCACGATCAGGCGAGAGAAGGTCGGCACCTCGCCCATGGTGCGCCGGGAATACAGATTCAGAAGGGTCTTGCTGATGTCGCCGCGGACGGTGCAGCAGAGGCAGCCCGAGGTCATCTGCACCGTCTGCTCGCGGCTGATCTCCACCAGGAAGTGGTCGAGCCCGATCTCACCGAACTCGTTGATCACCACCGCCGTGTCGCTGAACCGCGGATCCCGGAGAACCCGGTTCAGCAGGGTGGTCTTGCCGCTGCCGAGAAAGCCGGTCAGCAGGGTCACGGGGATCAAGGACATGACAGCCTCCGCTCGGTGGACCGGCCGGATAACACCTCAGCGCCACGGCACCGTCAACCCGAATGTTATAGTATAACATACAGGAGACGGGAGCCCCTGTCCGGCAGCTCCGGTGTCGATGTCCCGGCGGTGGCGGCATCCACCCTATTGGATGACGATTCGCGGCGCCGAGGCGGCACGCCCGGCGATCACCGCTTCGACCCTCTCCCAAACCCGGCTTGCGATGCCAAGGTAGGCCTTGGCATGCTCGCCGTCCGGGTCGGCGACGACGATGGGGGTGCCACCGTCCGAGGTCTCGCGGATCGCCACATCCAGCGGGATGCCGCCCAGGAAGTCGACGCCAAGCCGCTGGGCCTCCTCCTCGGCGCCGCCGTGGCCGAAAATGTCTGTCCGCCCCTGGCAGTGCGGGCAGATGAAGTAGCTCATGTTCTCAATGATGCCGAGCACCGGGACGTCCACTTTCCGGAACATGTTGAGGCCCTTGCGGGCATCGATCAGGGCGATGTCCTGGGGCGTCGACACGATCACCGCGCCGGCCAGCGGCACCCGCTGGGCCATGGTGAGCTGGGTGTCGCCGGTGCCGGGCGGCATATCCACTACGAGGACATCGAGAGCCCCCCAGGCAACGTCGCGCATCATCTGTTCAAGCGCCGACTGTACCATCGGCCCGCGCCAGACGATCGGCGTCTCCTCCTCCACCAGGAAGGCCATGGACATCGCCTTGATGCCGAACCTCTCCATCGCATCCAGGCGCACCCCATCACTGGAGCCGGGATTGCCGGCGATGCCGAGCAGCCGGCGCATCGACGGGCCGTACACATCGGCATCCAGCAAGCCGGTGCGGTGCCCCTGCCGGGCCAGCGCCACGGCCAGGTTGACGGCGGTGGTGGACTTCCCGACACCGCCCTTGCCGGACGCCACCGCCACGATCGCCTTGACCTCCGGCAGCAACTCACCGTGCATCGGCGCCTGGCGTTGCGGGGCGCCCGCGGAGCGCCGCGGTGCCGCAGGCCCGCCGGTTGACGCCGGCCGCTCGGCCGTGAGCATGGCGCGGGCGGTGACCACACCCTTGAGCTTGTGCACCACCTCCTCCGCCTCTTTGCGCAGCGGTTCCAGCCGTGGCCCCCGACTCGCCTCGACCTCGAGGGCGAACATCACGTGGCCATCCTGGATGCGAAGGCCCTTGACCATGCCAAGAGTCACCACGTCCTGGCACCGTTCCCGGTCAATCACCGTGGCGAGCGCGTCGAGCACGTCCCGTTCCGTAAGCTCCGTCATGATCTCCCTCTCCTGCCAAAACCTTGCGGCTCGCGCGACCGCTTCGCGTTGAACGTGCGTTCCTTCCGGACTATTTTTCCGCTGCCCGATTAGGCGATCTCCGGATGCGCCTTTATATAGTGATCATGGGCTGATTGCCGCCACGTTCCCCGATCGTCGTCGCGGCAGGCAGACCCTCTCAAATCCCGAACGCGAGAGAGGAGCATAGACCCCTATGGCCTGGAATCAAAAAGGCGGCGGCGGCGGTCCCTGGGGAGGCGGCAATGGCGGCGGCCCCTGGGGCGGCGGCGGCGGTTCGCAATCCAATCCCCCACCCGACGTCGAGGAGATGCTGAGACGGACGCAGGAGCGCTTCAAGAGCTTCATGCCGGGCGGTTTTGGCGGCGGCCGTGGAATCGCCCTCATTCTGGTCGGCGTCGTCGCCATCTGGCTTGCCACTGGCTTCTACCGGGTGCAGCCGGGCGAACAAGGCGTGGAACTGCTATTCGGCGAGTTTGTCAAGATCACCCCGCCTGGGTTGAACTACTGGTTTCCCGCCCCCTTCGGGGAAGTGATCACACCGAACGTGGAGCAGACCAACACCGTCACCATCGGCTTCCGCGGTGCCGGCGACGTCACCCGCGACGTTCCGCGGGAAAGCCTGATGCTGACCGGCGACCAGAACATCATCGACGTCGACGTGGTGATCCAGTGGCGGATCAAGGATGCCGCTGACTTCCTGTTCAATATCCGCGACCCGGAAAACACCATCAAGCTCGCCGGCGAGAGCGCCATGCGCGAAGTGGTGGGCCAGACCCCGCTCGAGGATGCCCTCACCATCAAGCGTCAGGAAGTGGATGAACGCACCCGCGTCCTTCTCCAGGAGATCCTGGACGGCTACGGTGCCGGCGTCCACATCGCCGACGTTCGCCAGCTCAAGGTGGATCCGCCTTCGGAAGTGATCGACGCGTTCAATGACGTGCAGCGCGCGCGCCAGGACAAGGAGCGGTCAGTCAACGAAGCCCTCGCCTACCGCAACGACATCGTCCCGCGGGCCAAGGGTGAGGGCGAGCGCGTCATCCAGGGTGCCCTGGCGTATCGCGACCGTCTCTTGAGGGAGGCGGAAGGTGAGGCACAGCGGTTCAACCAGGTCTTCTCGGCCTATGCCGAAGGCCGGGACGTCACCATTCGGCGGCTGTATCTCGAGAAGATGCAGGAAATTTTCAGCGAGACGGAGACCGTGATCATCGACAATGGGGCGGCTGGTTCCCAGGGGGTGGTACCGTATTTGCCACTGCATGAGCTGCATCGCCGCACGGCGGAAGTGCGGACCGGGCAGGAGACACGATAATGAAGCGTATCAACCTTGCCGTGGTCGGCGTTGTCGTCGTCGTGATCGGTATTCTGGCGTTCAGTTCCATCTTTACCGTGCGCCAGACCGAACAGGCGCTGGTGCTGCAGTTCGGTCAGCCGGTCCGGGTGGAGCAGGATCCGGGGCTGCACTTCAAGCTGCCGATCGTGCAGAACGTGGAAATCTTCGAGCGCCGTATTCTGGCCCTGGATCCGCCGGTGCAGGAGGTTCTGCTGGCGGACCAGAAGCGCATCAACGTCGACTCCTTCGCCCGGTATCGCATCGTCGATCCGCTGATGTTCAAGCAGCGGGCGGTCACCGTGAACAACTTCAACAGCCTGTTCGGTGCCCGACTCAACTCTTCGGTGCGGGGGGAGATCGCCCGGGCGTCGCTGATCGACATGCTGTCGCCCCGGCGTGCGGTGGTGATGAACCAGATCACCGATCAGCTTCGTCGTGAAGCCGAGGACTTCGGGGTCGAGGTGGTGGATGTCCGCATCGGCCGGACCGATCTGCCGGAAGCCACCAGCCAGTCGGTCTACAATCGGATGCGGTCGGAGCGTGTCGCTCAGGCGGCGCAGCTTCGTGCCGAGGGTGAAGAGCTCAAGGCCCGCATCCAGGCGGAGGCGGATCGCGAACGGACGGTGATCATGGCCGAGGCCACCCGCCAGTCGCGTATCCTGCGCGGTGAAGGGGAAGCGGAACGGACCCGCATTCTCAACACCGCCTACGGGCAGGATATCGAGTTCTTCGACTTCTTCCGGTCGCTGGAAGCCTATGACGCGCTGCGTACCGGCCAGACCCGGTTGGTGCTTGGGGCCGATTCCGAGTTCTTCCGGTTCTTCCACGGCGATAACGGCACCGTCGTGCGCCAGGCGGCGCGCGACGGCGAGGACGGGAACGTCGTGCGCCAGGCGGCGCGCGACGGCGAGGAAGGGAACGTCGTGGGCCAGGCGGCGCGCTGACGCGCTGCCCGGCTCCGGCCTCGTGCCAGCAGCCTCTGTCAGGATGACGGCGGGAACCGATGGCCGACTTGGTTACGGCCATCGGTCTCGCCCTCGTCATCGAGGGCATCGCCTTCGCACTGTTTCCCCAAGGCGTGAAAAGCCTGATGATGCAGGTGCTGGCTGAACCGCCGGGACACCTGCGCTGGGCCGGAATCGTCGCCGTGGCGATCGGCTGTGGCATCGTGTGGATGGTCCGGGGGTGAGACCTCCTGCCGGCCGAACCAAGATGGCCGGATGCCTCGCGACGGGGCCGGCGAAACGACGGCACCGTATTCAACACTTCGGGTTCAATCGTCCTGCGCGGCAGCGGTTGACCCTGGCCCCTCGACATTCTACATCGCCGCCATCATGACTTACGGGAGCATCGCTCAGCAATGATCCGAACGAATGAGTGTGCTGCGCCGGGCCGGCCGCGACTGGCTGACTTCGAGCCTGCGCCGCAGCCGAACGGCCTTGAACGGCGCGGCAACCGGTGCAAGGTCGCGATCTGGGCCAGCCGATGGGTCGCGGCCGTGGTGGCGGTCGCTGTCGTCGTCGGAACGCCCATCGGCGGGGTTCAGGCACGGTCGGCGCCGGACTCCTTCGCCGACCTCGCCGAACGGCTGCTCCCGGCCGTCGTCAACATCTCCACCACCCAGGTGGCGGAAAGACAGCCCGGGATCGAACCACCGGTCGTCCCGCCGGGTTCACCTTTCGAGGAGTTTTTCCGCGAATTCTTCGAGCGGAGCCAGCCGCGCGAGCCGCGCCAGCGGCGCGCGACCTCGCTGGGTTCGGGTTTTGTCGTCGACGCCTCGGGCTTCATCGTTACCAACAATCACGTCATCCAGGATGCCGACGAAATCTCCGTCATCCTGCACGATGAGACGCGCCTGGCGGCGGAAGTGGTGGGCCGCGATCCCAAGACCGATATCGCGGTCCTCAAGGTCGAGCCGCCGGCGACCCTGTCGGCCATCACCTTCGGCGATTCCGATGTCGCGCGGGTGGGGGACTGGGTGCTTGCCATCGGCAATCCGTTCGGCTTCGGCGGCACCGTCACTGCCGGCATCATCTCGGCGCGCAGCCGTGATATCCAGGCCGGTCCCTATGACGATTTCCTGCAGACCGATGCGTCCATCAACCGGGGCAATTCGGGCGGCCCGATGTTCAACCTGGATGGCGAGGTGATCGGCATCAACACCGCGATCTTCTCCCCGTCGGGCGGCAGTGTCGGGATCGGCTTCGCCATTCCCGTCAACGTCGCGGAACCGGTCATCCGCCAGTTGATCGCACACGGCGAGGTGCGTCGCGGCTGGCTCGGGGTCCGCATCCAGACGGTGACCGAGGAACTGGCGGAGAGCTTCGGGCTTGAGCGTGCGCGCGGTGCCCTCGTCGCCGACGTGATGGCGGACGGTCCGGCAGCGGCGGCGGGCCTCGAAAAGGGCGATGTGATCCTGCAGTTCGACGGACGCTCGGTCAATGAGATGCGTCAGCTTCCGCGCATCGTTGCCGATACCGAGGTCGGGCGGACCGTCGGTGTCGAGGTCTGGCGGGGCGGGCGCGAAATCACCGTCGACGTGACCGTCGGCGCCCTGGAAGAGGAGGAAGTGCAGGTCAGCGGCCGCGCCCCGCGGCAGCAGCCCGGTGAACCGCCGTCGCTTGCGGTGGATGCGCTCGGCATCACCGTGGCGGAGATCGATGATAACCTGCGTGAGCAGTTCGAACTCGGCGATACCACCGCGGGTGTGGTCGTGACCGACGTGGAACCCGGCAGCATCGCCGGAGAACACGGGATCCGCCGCGGCGACGTTATCGTCGAGGTCGGGCAGCAGGAGGTGCGGACCCCGGCCGACGTCGTTGCCCGGGTCGAGGAAGCTCGTGAGGCCGGTCGGGCCTCCGTGCTGATGCTTGTGGAAGGTGTGGGCGGGCCCCGCTTCGTGGCCGTCCGCATCGGTCAGGGATAGGCGATCAGCGGCGCTCGGCAGATCCGGCGGCGGCACCGGGGGCGGTGCCGCCGCTGAGACAACAAGAGCAATCCAACGGGGGGGAACCGACATGGCGTCCGAGGCGATCAAGTTTCTGCTCGGCGATGACCGCATTCCACGGTCCTGGTACAACATTGCGGCGGATCTGCCCGAGCCGCCATCGCCGGTCCTCCATCCGGAGACGCGGGCGCCGGTGACCCCCGCCGATATGGCGGCCATCTTTCCGCCCAGCCTGATCGCCCAGGAGATGGCCACGGAACGGGAGATCGAAATCCCGGAACCGGTCCGGGAGGTCTACGCCCTGTGGCGGCCGACTCCCCTCTTCCGCGCCCGCTTTCTGGAGCGGGCGCTCGATACCCCGGCCCGCATCTATTACAAGTACGAGGGTGTCAGCCCCACTGGCAGCCACAAGCCCAACACTGCGGTCGCCCAGGCCTTCTTCAACCACGCCGACGGCACCCGCCGGCTGGCGACCGAGACCGGCGCCGGCCAATGGGGCACGTCTCTGGCATTCGCCGGCGGTATCTTCGGGGTGCCGGTGGATGTCTTCATGGTGCGGGTGAGCTTCGATCAGAAGCCGTACCGACGCGCCGCCATGGAAGCCTACGGCGCCCGCTGCGTCGCCAGCCCCAGTGAGGAGACGGCGGCCGGTCGGCAGATCCTGTCGGAGGACCCTCAATCGACCGGCAGTCTGGGCATCGCCATCTCGGAAGCGGTGGAGACCGCGGCGACCCGTGAGGACACCAAGTACGCGCTCGGCAGCGTTCTCAACCACGTCATGCTGCACCAGACGGTCATCGGCCTTGAGACCATCGAGCAGTTGGCGCTGGCCGATGCGGTGCCGGACGTGATTGTCGGCTGCACCGGCGGCGGCAGCAACTTCGCCGGACTGGTGTTCCCCTTTCTCGCCGAGACCTTGCGGGGCGGCCGGCGCTACCGCATCATCGCCGCCGAACCCACCGCCTGTCCGACCTTGACCCGCGGGGCCTATGCCTACGACTTCGGTGATACCGCCCATCTCACCCCGTTGCTGAAGATGCGGACGCTCGGGTCCACGTTCGTCCCCACCGGCATTCACGCCGGTGGCCTCCGCTATCACGGCATGTCACCACTGGTGAGCCAGTTGCTGGACCTGGGTCTGATCGAGGCCCGGGCCTACGACCAGACGCCCTGCTTCGCCGCCGGCGTGACCTTCGCCAGGGCCGAAGGGATCGTGCCGGCACCGGAGGCCAACCACGCGATCCGGGCGGTCATCGACGAGGCGCTGGTGTGCAAGCAGGAGGGGCGCGCCCGCACCATCCTGTTCAACCTTTGCGGCCATGGACATTTCGACATGCAGGCCTACGCCGATTATTTCGCCGGCAAGCTTGAGGATCGTCCGTACAGCGAAGCGTCGCTCACTCGCTCGCTGGGTGGGCTGCCCGAGGTCAGCGCGGCGGAGTAGCCACCCGGTGGAACCCTTGCTGCTGCCCTTTCGGGCGATCCGCCCGGCTTCCGGCCGGGCTCATGAGGTGGCCGCACCGCCCTACGACGTCGTCTCCACCGAGGAGGCGCGCGACCGGGCCGCCGGACGGCCGTGGAGCTTTCTGCATGTCTCGCGGGCGGAGATCGACCTGCCGCCCGGAACCGACCCCCATGCGGCCGAGGTCTACGCCACGGCCGGCAACGCCTTCCGGCGGATGCTCGCCGAAGGCGTGCTGGTCCGGGATGGGAGGCCCGCATTCTACGTCTACCGACTGGACGCCCGCGACCACACCCAGACCGGGGTGGCCGCCGCAGCGCCGGTCGCCGCCTACACCTCGGGCCGGATCCGCCGCCATGAGCACACCCGTCCCGCCAAGGAGACCGATCGCGTTCGACAGATCACGGCGGTGGATGCCCACACCGGGCCGGTGTTCCTGACCCACCGGCCGGATGCCGCAGTGTCGGCCTGTCTCGCCGGGGCCACCGCGGGGGAACCAGTCGCCGATGTCGTCAGCGATGAAGGCGTGCGCCACCGGATCTGGGTCGCGGACGCCCCCTCGGTGACCGACCGTCTCACCACCGCGTTCGCCGGCATGGCGGCCGTCTATATCGCCGACGGCCACCATCGGGCTGCGGCGGCTGCCCGGGTGGCCGAGGTGCGTGCCCCGGCGGCAGACCACTTTCTGGCGGTCAGCTTTCCGGCGGACGAGGTGCGGATCCTCGACTACAACCGCGTCGTTCGCGACCTCGCCGGCCGCAGTCCCGAACGATTCCTCTCAGATCTCGCTGCGACGTTCGAGGTTGTCGAGGCCGCGACACCGCCGCGGCCGTCCGGCCCGGGCGTGTTTGCCATGGTGCTGGGCGGGCGCTGGTACCGCTTGCGCCTGCGGGACGCAATGAACGAGGATCAAGGGGTCGACCGCCTCGACGTCAGCCGCCTCAGTCGGCACGTGCTGGAACCGCTGCTGGGGATTGGCGACCCGCGCACCGATTCCCGGATCGATTTCGTCGGCGGCGATCGCGGTCTGGCCGAACTCGAACGCCGTGTCGCTTCCGGCCACTGGGCGGTCGGCTTCGCCCTGTATCCCACCGCCCTCGCCGATCTGATGGCGGTGGCCGATGCCGGCGCGGTGATGCCGCCCAAGTCCACCTGGTTCGATCCCAAGCTCGCGGACGGCTTGCTCTCTCTGCCGCTCGCATAGGCCGGGTGGCGCCATCGGCGGCGACGCTTTCACGACGTGAGCATCCGCCGACGCGGCAGCGGGCCTCGCCGGCCGCGGCATCCATATGCGCAACCATCGTTACCAGAGGGTTGTACATAGCACCCCTATGGGGTACACTCTGCCGCAAGGTTTGCGATCCCGCCCCCACGTACCAACAGTGGGACGATGACCTTGAGAGAGGAGAGCCGTTCCGTGATGCCCCATCCGCGTAGTCGACACTGGAATCCCCCGGCGCCCTCGGCGGCGCCAAGCTTCCTTTGCATCGTCGGTGTGGTGTTCGCGTCGTTCACCGTCGCCGTCGGCGCCCACCTCGCCATTGTCTTGCTCGGCCTGTAGCGCCCATCCGGCCGCCGCCATCGGCGGCGGCCGGGCTCGGCGGCCGCCGTGCCTCCGTGAAAAATCACGTTGGTCGTCCCGGTTTCGCTTGAATCGGAGCGAAGGAAGCGGGAGAATCTTGCGTGCTGGTATAGATAAAAGCTCCACGCAGCGGAGGAGAGACAGCATGTTTGGATTGTTCAAGAAGCGAGAAGGCGAGCCGAAGGTGGATGCGGCGGAGATCGAGCGCCGCGAGCGGGAGGAACGCAAGCGCGAGTTGGCGCGGCAGATGCAGGAGCAACTGCAGGCCGACAAGAAGGCCGAGAAGTAACCGGGCTTCGCCCGTAACGGGAGCCCGTCGAGGACGGCCAGCGCACGACGGCGGTAGCGTTCTCCACTGCCGGAGCACACAGAGCCGCCAGGGCGGACGCGGTGGGTTATCGCGCTTCGCGGGTCATGCCGCAAGCAACCATCACGTTCGACGCCAGGCCGTTCCGGCGGGCGTATCCTCAAGCACCACACCGGCCTCCTGCAAACGGTCCCGTATCGCGTCGGCAGCAGCGAAGTTGCGGGTCTTGCGGGCCTTGGCGCGCTCGGCGATGAGGCGCTCGACCTCGTCATCGGGAACACCTTTTGCGCCTTCAGGCTGCCAGCGGAACCAAGCTTCCGGATCCCCCTGCAGCAGGCCGAGTACCGCCCCGGCCGCGCGAAGCCGCCCGGCCTGCCGGTACCGGTCTTGCGCGTCCCTGCTGCGGTGAAGGGCAGCTGCTGTCTCGTGCAGGTGACTGAGGGCCAGTGGCGTGTTCAGGTCGTCCGCCAGGGCGTGCAGAACCGGCTCGGGCGGCTCGGTCGCCGGCGCATCGATCCCGCGAAGCGCCCCATACAGCCGATCCAGCGCATGCCGGGCCTGCGCCACGGCATCGTGGGTGAAGTCCAGCGGCTGCCGATAGTGGGTCTGCAACAGCACCAGGCGGATCGCTTCTCCCGGCAGCGTCTTCAACAGGTCGTGCACGGTATAGAAGTTGCCGAGACTCTTGGACATCTTCTCCCCCTCCACCATCAAGTAGCCGTTGTGCATCCAGTACCGGACGAACGGCCGGCCGCCATGAGCGCAGGTACTCTGGGCGATCTCGTTCTCGTGGTGGGGAAAGATCAGGTCCTGGCCGCCGCCGTGGATGTCGAAGGTCTCGCCGAGATAGGCTTGGCTCATGGCGGAGCACTCGATGTGCCAGCCGGGGCGGCCGTGGCCCCACGGTGACTCCCAGCCGGGAACGTCTTCGGTGGATGGTTTCCACAGCACGAAGTCGGCGGGATCCCGCTTGTAGGGCGCCACCTCCACGCGGGCGCCGGCAATCAGCTCGTCGCGGTTGCGCTGGGACAGCCGGCCGTAGTCCGGCCATGACGGCACGCTGAACAGCACGTGGCCGTCGGCAGCATAGGCGTAGCCGCCGTCCATCAGCACCTGGATCATCGCGATCATCTTGCCGATGTGCCGGGTCGCCCGCGGCTCCACGTCCGGCGGCAGGGCACCGAGCGCCGCCATGTCCCGATGGAATGCTTCGGTCGTCCGCCGGGTGATCTCGGCGATCGGCTCGCCGGTCCGGCGGTGGGCGGCAATGATCTTGTCGTCCACGTCGGTGATGTTGCGGACGTAGGTGACCTTGGGATACAGCCGCCGCAGCAGACGGTACAGAACATCGAACACCACCACCGGCCGGGCATTGCCGATGTGGGCAAGGTCGTACACCGTGGGCCCGCAGACGTACATCCGGACATGGTCGGGATCGAGCGGCCGGAACTGCTCCTTCTGCCGACTCAGGGTGTTGTAGACGTGAAGGTCCATGCATCCCCCTCGAAGCCACCGGCCGGCGCCGGCGCGCGGCGCTAGCCCCGGCCTCGACCCGGACCCGGTTCGGCGGCATCGGCCATCCGCACGGGATGGGCCAGCGGTGGCATCGCCTGAGAGGTCCGGGCATTCCGCGCCGTCAGTCTCTGCCAAGCCAACTCACGACCGATCAGAGGCAGCAGGGTCTTGAGCTCGGGGCCATGCTCCTCCCCTGTCAACGCCAGGCGCAGCGGCCGAAACAGCGCCCGCCCCTTCCGTCCGGAGACGCGCACCACGGCAGCCGTCCATGCCGACCAGGTGGCGTCCGTCCAGGGTTCGGGCGGCAGCAGCTCGGCCGCCGCCCGCGCAAACTCAGGATCATCGATGATCGGCAGAATGTCCTCGAAACACACCGCATACCAGCCGGCCACATCCTCGAACCGTTCCAGATTCGAGCGCACGGCGTTCCAGAACGCCGGGTCCGCCCGGTTCAGACCCATGGCATGGAGGCGGGCTGCCACGGCATCCCAGGGAAGGGTCTGCAGCCAACGTGCATTCAGGTGCCAGAGCTGGGCTTCGTCGAACTTAGGTGTCGCCCGGCCGTACTTGGCGATATCGAACGACCGGGCGAGATCACCGAGAGTCGGGCACAGATCCGGTGGTTCCGCCGTTCCGATGGCGGCCAGGTAGGCGGCCAGCGCCATCGGCTCGATTCCCGTATCTGCCAGGGAATCCAGCGTGACCGAGCCGATCCGCTTGGACAGGCCCTTGCCGGACAGGTCGGTCAGCAGCGGCACGTGCGCGAACGCCGGCGGCGGGTGGCTGAGCGCCCTGAGAATCTGGATCTGCACCGTGGTGTTGACCACGTGATCCTCGCCGCGGATGACATGGGTGACACCATGGCGAATGTCGTCCACCGCGGACGGCAGCATGTAGAGGAAGGTCCCGTCGCCCCGCACCAGCACCGGGTCGCTGATGCGGCCTGCGCCGAGTTGCTGCGGCCCACGCACCAAGTCGTCCCAGGTGACGTCGCCGTGATCCAGGCGGAACCGCCAGTGCGGCCGCCGGCCCCCCGCCTCCAGCCGCTGGCGGTCGTCGTCGCTGAGGTTCAAGGCTGCGCGGTCATAGATCGGCGGCCGGCCGCGCGCCAGCAGCCGGCGCCGCTTGAACTCCAGCTCCTCCAGTGTCTCGTAGCACGGATAAACTCGGCCGGCATCCCGAAGACACTCGAACGCATCGCGGTACCGTGGGATGTGCGCCGACTGCCGGTCCATCAGGTCCCAGTCGAGACCCAGCCAGCGCAGATCGGACTGGATCGATACCGCGTGCGCCTCCTCAGAGCGCTCGAGGTCGGTGTCATCCAGGCGCAGGATGAAGCGGCCGCCATGCCGGCGGGCGAACAGCCAGTTCAGCAGCGCCGTGCGGGCATTGCCCACATGCAGCCGGCCGGTGGGGCTGGGGGCAAAGCGGACGGTAACGCTCATATGCCGTTGATGAACCGGTTGGTGATGGGATAACGGCGGTCGCGCCCGAACGCCCGATCGGTGATCTTGACCCCAGGCGGGGCCTGCCGCCGCTTGTACTCGGCGCGGTCCAGCATCCGCCAGGTCCTGCGTACCGTTGCCTCGTCGAAGCCGGCGGCGACCACCTCGGCAACCGACTGCTCGTCCTCGATCAGTCGGTGAAGGATGGCATCCAGCTCCTCGTAGGGCGGCAGGCTGTCCTGGTCGGTCTGACCCTCCTTGAGCTCGGCAGTGGGCGGACGCGACAGGATGCGCTCGGGCACCACCACCCCGTCGGGTCCCAGCATGCCCTGCGGCCGGACGGCGTTCCGCCAGCGGGTGAGCGCGAAGACGGTGGTCTTGTACACGTCCTTCAGCACCGAGAAACCGCCGCACATGTCGCCATACAGCGTCGAATACCCCACCGACATTTCCGACTTGTTGCCGGTGGTCAGCACCATGTGGCCGAACTTGTTGGAGACGGCCATCAGGACGATGCCACGCACCCGGGCCTGGATGTTCTCCTCGGTGGTATCGGGCTCCAGGCCGGCGAACAGGTCCTGCAGCATGCCGTCGAACGCCGTCATCGCGGGGGTGATGTCGACCCTGTCGAGCCGTACGGCAAGCCGATCCGCCACCAGGCCGGCGTCCTCCAGGCTCACCTGGGAGGTGAACGGCGATGGCATCATCAGGCAGCGCACCCGCTCCGGTCCCAGTGCATCGACCGCAACGACGGCGGTCAGCGCGCTGTCGATGCCGCCCGAGAGCCCGATGACCACACCGGGAAAGCCGTTCTTGCCCACGTAGTCCCGCAAGCCCACCACCATGGCCTGGTAGATGGCCTCGAGCCCCTCGGCACGCCGCGCGACGACCCCCGGCTCACAAGCCCAACCGGCCTCCGAACGCCGCCACACGGTCGGCACCACGCCGACACACCACTCCGGCGCCTGCACCTGGAAGCTGCCGTCGGCGGCAAGCACGAACGAGGCGCCGTCGAACACCAATTCATCCTGGCCGCCTACCAGATTCACGTAGATCAGGGGCACGCCGACTTCGGCCACCCGCTCCTGGGCCATCCGCCGGCGCACCCCCCATTTCTCCAGGTCGAATGGCGAGCCGTTGAGCACCACCATGACATCGGCGCCGCGGTCCCTGAGATGGCGGCTGACCGACGGCTTCCACATATCCTCGCACACCATCACGCCAAGGCGCGCGCCGCGAAACAGAACCGGCTCCGGCAGCGGCCCGGGGGTGAACACCCGGACCTCGTCGAACACGCCGTAGTTGGGCAGCTCGTGCTTGAGCACCACCGCGGCCACCGTCCCGCCGTCCAGCAGCAGCGCCGCGTTATGGAGCCGGCCATCCTGGCGCCACGGCGCACCCACCAGCAGCGCCGGACCGCCATTCCGGGTGTCGTCGGCGAGCGCCGCCACCGCCGCCTCGATCCGCTCTTGGAACAGCCGCTTCAGCACCAGGTCCTCCGGCGGGTAGCCGGACAGCACCAGTTCGCCAGAGACCACGAGATCGGCCTCCGGTGCCGCCGTCCGCGCGGTACGCAGCCGCTCGACGTTGCCGCCGATGTCGCCAACGGTCGGATTGATCTGAGCCAGTGCCACGGCCAGCGTATCGGTCATTGCTCGCCTAAGGTCGTCCCAAGAAAACGAGAAAGGAGTCCGGGCCCCCGATCGCCATGGGGCAAACGTAGGAACAGAATCTGACCCCTGTCAACGTCCGGGCGATCGGACGTGCCGCCTGGGCTGCCGCCAGCGTTTTTGCAGGAACTCCCGTCCCACCTTCACCGATGCCACGCCGTCGTAGGCAATGATGTCGGCGGTGGCGTAGGTTTCCTTCCAGCTCTCCGGCAGGAACGAGCCGGTGCCGACCGCATCGATGGGAGCGGCCACGTCCGCCATGACCCTGCACTTGTCGACGTTGAAGCCGGAGGACGCGACGATGCGTACGCTCGGGAAGCCGGCCTGATCGAGCCGCTCGCGAAGGTGAAAGATCGCGGCCGCGGACACGCCGGTGCCGGTCAAGTAGCGAAGCTCGGTGTCGTTCCGGTAGCGGCGCACGGCGATCGGTGCGTGGCGCTCCAGCACCGCATAGGATTCCTGCGGATCCAGTCCCTCCACGAACCGCCCGCCGTGGGTGTCCAGGCGGATTCCGACCCGCCCTTCATCCGCCATGTCTGGAAACCGCTCGCATACCGCCAGGGAGTCGCTGACCTCTCGTCCGAAATAATCCACCAGCACGATCAGATCGTCATCCGGGAACGCGTCGACAAACATCTCAGCGGCCCTCACCGTGGACCCGGCATAGCCGATCAGGGCGTGCGGCATGGTGCCGAGCCCGCGCTCCCGCCCGAAGTAGTGCGCCGTTGCGTCGTTGGCATTGCCGATGAACCCCTTGGCACCCCGCTCCCGGCGGGCGGCGGCGGAACCGACCGCCGCGGCGTAGGCCATCATCTCCTCCATCTCGATCCCGGCGCAGTGGCGGGCATCGAAGGCGAGAAACGCGGTCTGCGGCAGATCGCAGCACATGGTGAAGGCGTTATAGGCGGCGACGCACGCCGCCCCCAGCTTCTGCAGGTACAGCGTCTCCAGGTCCGCCAAGTGATACAGCGAGCCGGTCAGATAGATCAGCGGCTCACCCGCGCCGACCCACTCGCCCTCGCCATGGGTGAGGGCGATGTCAAAGGCGACGCCCCGCGACGCCGCCACCTGCTCAAGCCAGCGCACCGCGAGCTTCGGCGCGAACACCACGGGGCGGCGCATGAACACGGCGTAGGTCACGGTCTTGTCCCCGAACCGGCCGACGATCGCCTTGGTCTTGACGAAATAGCTGTCAGTCCAGCGGCCGATATCGGCCGGTACCGGCAGCAGGAGCGTCGATCGGTCGGTTGCGGCGGCCGCGGTCTCGACTTCAGGATCAGGAAGCGGCGACGGAGCGCCGGCGGGCACGGTCACGAGAGCGCCTTTCCTTCAGCATCTCCGCCAGCAGGAAAGCCAGTTCCAGGGCCTGACTGGCATTCAGCCTTGGATCGCAATGGGTGTTATAGCGAATGCCGAGGGCGGACTCGGTAATCGCCTGGGCACCACCCACGCACTCTGTCACGTCCTGGCCGGTCATCTCGAAATGGACCCCGCCAGCGTACGTTCCCTCTTCCCGGTGGATTTGGAAAAAGGTGGTCACCTCGTCAAGGATTCGATCGAAGTGACGGGTCTTGTAGCCGCTGGAGGTGGACACGGTATTGGCATGCATCGGATCGGAGACCCACACCACCCGCCGCCCCTCCCGCTCGACCGTGCGGATCAGGGACGGCAGACGGTCGCGGATCTTGTCCGGCCCCATGCGCACGATCAGGGTAAGCCGCCCCGGTACGTTCAACGGGTTCAGCCGGTCGATCAACCGCATCATCTGCTGGGCGTCGGTGTCCGGACCCAGCTTCACGCCGATCGGGTTCTCGACACCGCGAAGATATTCGACATGGCCCCCGTCGGGCTGGCGGGTGCGCTCCCCGATCCACAGGAAATGGGCGGAGGTGTCGTACCAGTCCCCGGTGGTGCTGTCGACGCGGGTCATCGCCTGCTCGTAGGGAAGCAGCAGCGCCTCGTGGGCGGTGAAGAAGTCAGTCTCGCGGATCTGCGGGGTATTGACCGAGGAGATCCCGCAGGCCGCCATGAAGTCCAGGGCCTCCGCCAGGCGGTCGGCCAGATCCCGGTAGCGGTTGCCCTGGGGGCTGTCGGAGACGAAGCTCAGGTTCCACATGTGCACCTGATGCAGGTCGGCGTAGCCGCCCTGGGCGAAGGCGCGAAGCAGGTTGAGCGTCGCCGCCGACTGGTTGTAGCAGGCGATCAGCCGCTGCGGATCGGGCACCCGGGCTTCTGCGGTAAACTCCATGCCGTTGACCATGTCGCCGCGGTAGCTCGGCAACGTCACGCCATCCTGGGTCTCGGTATCGGAGGAGCGGGGCTTGGCAAACTGCCCGGCCATGCGCCCCACCTTCACCACCGGCACCGCGGCGCCGAACGTCAGCACCACCGCCATCTGCAGCAGCACCCGGAACGTGTCGCGGATGTTGTTGGGATGGAACTCGGCAAAGCTCTCGGCACAGTCGCCGCCCTGCAGCAGGAACGCCTTGCCCTCCACCACCTGCGCCAGGGAGTCGCGAAGACGCCGCGCCTCGCCGGCGAACACCAGAGGCGGAAAGTGGGCCAGTCCGGCCTCGACCGCAGCCAAGCGGTCGGGATCGGGATACTCCGGGACCTGGCACACCGGCTTGGCGCGCCAGGAGTCCGGGGTCCATGGCTCCGGCACCACCACCGGCTTGACCGCTTCACTCATCGGTTCACTCGTTACCCATCCGTTTTCTTGATGGGGAGGCTATAAGCTCGTCCTCGCCGGTTTTCAACCGCCGCTGCCGATTTCGGCCCCGGATCTACTCCGCCGCCCGGGCCGGGTGATCGGGCCGCTTGTCCCGCAACGTCACGAATTCCTCCGCCGCGGTCGGGTGAATGCCCACGGTGGCATCAAAATCAGCCTTGGTCGCACCGCACTTGAGGGCGATTGCCAAGCCCTGGACGATCTCCGGCGCATCCGGTCCGACCATGTGACAGCCCAGCACCAGCTGGGACTCGGCATCGACCACCAGCTTGACCAGTGTCGTCTCCTCGCGCCCTGAGAGGGTATGCTTCAGGGGCTTGAAACGGGAGACGTAGACGTCGATGGCACCGCGCCGGCGCGCCTCCGCCTCCGACAGGCCGACCGTGGCCACCGGCGGCTGGCTGAACACCGCCGAGGGGATGGCCCGGTAGTCCACGGTCATCGGGTTGTCGTGGAAGAAGGTCTCGGCGAACGCCCGGCCCTCGGCGATCGCCACCGGGGTGAGTTGTACCCGGTCGGTGCAGTCGCCGAGGGCGAAGACGCTCTCCACCGAGCTGCGGTTCCATTCGTCCACCACTACCGCGCCGGTCTCCGTGACCGCGACACCGGCCTCCGCGAGCCCGAGGCCCGCGGTGTTGGGCGCACGGCCGGTAGCGTACATCACCAAGTCGGTTTCCAGCAGCGTGTCGCTGCCGGCGATGCGAAGCGTGTATCCCTCTCCGGTCTTCTCGATGGAGCGCACCTCGGACTCCCGGATCAGCCGCACGCCCCGCTGTTCCATGTCATGGGTGACGCATTCCCGGACATCGTCATCGAAGCCGCGGAGCACCGCGCCGGCCCGGATCACCTGGGTCACCTCCACGCCCAAGGCGTTGAAGATGCCGGCGAACTCGACGCCGATGTAGCCGCCGCCGACGATCACGAGGCGCTTCGGCAGAGACATCAGGTCAAGCGCCTCGTTGGAGCTGATCACGTGCTCGATGCCAGGGATCTCGGGCGTCGACGGCCAGCCACCGCAGGCGATCAGGATGCGCTCGGCGGTGACCCTCTGGCCGTCCGCCTCCACCGTGTGGGCGTCGACCAGGCGGCCGCTGCCGCGGATCAGCTGGACCCGGTTCTCCCGCAGGATCCGCTCGTAGATCGCTTCCAGGCGCTCCAGCTCCCGGTTCTTGGCAGTGATCAGAGCCGGCCAGTTGAAGTCGGCTTCCGTGATCGACCAGCCGAAGCCCCGGGCGTCCTCAAGTTCCTCGGCGACGTGGGCACCGTACACCAGCAGCTTCTTCGGCACGCAGCCGCGCATCACGCAGGTGCCGCCGACCCGGCTCTGCTCGACGATGGCGGTACGAGCGCCGTAGCCGCCGGCCAGCCGGCTCGCCCGCACGCCCCCGGAGCCGGCGCCGATGGTGATCAGGTCAAAGTCGTAGGTCCTCATGGCGGCCAGCCCGGCGCTCACGCAGGAATGCTGCCGGACAGCAGCGTCCGGGTTGCCGCCGCCACATCCGGCTGGCGCATCAGTCCTTCCCCCACCAGGAAGCAGCGGATGCCGATGGCGGCCAGCCGGGCCAGGTCCTCCGGCCGGGACAGCCCGCTTTCCGCCACCACCAGGCGATCCGCCGGCACCCGTGGCGCCAAGTGCTCGACGGTGCCGAGGTCGACGGCCAGGGTCTTGAGGTCGCGGTTGTTGATCCCCACCATGGAAGTGCCGAGCCTGAGCGCTCGGTCGAGCTCGGACGCGTCGTGCACTTCCACCAGCACATCCATACCGAAATCATGCGCGAGGATGGATAGATCGCGGGCAGTCGCGTAATCGACCGCCGCCATGATCACCAAGATCGCATCGGCGCCGATGGCACGGGCTTCCGCCACCTGGTAGGGATCGATGATGAAATCCTTGCGCAAGACCGGCAGGGCGACCGCCGCGCGGGCGGCGGTGAGATCGGCATCGCTGCCCTGGAAATAGGGCACATCGGTCAGCACCGACAGGCAGGTTGCACCGCCGAGAGCGTAGGCCTGGGCCAGCGCCGCCACCTCGAAGTCCTCCCGGATCAGGCCCTTGGACGGCGAGGCCCGCTTGATCTCGGCGATCAGGCCATAGCCGGTGCTGGCGGCATCGGCGAGGTGGGCGGCGAAGTGACGGACCGGCGGGGCCGCCAGCGCCGCGGACTCCAGTTCCGGAAACGGCAGCACCCGCTTGCGCGCGTCCACATGGGCGCGCTTGTCCGCCAGGATCCGGGCCAGCACATCACTCATGGGACGCGACCCGGCGGTACCGAATGGGAAATTTCCACCAGCCGCGCCAGTGTGGTGCGCGCGCCACCGGTATCGATGGCCTCTGCCGCCATGGCGACGCCGTCCCGGATATCGAAGGCCGTTCCCGCCACCACCAGCGCGCCGGCGGCATTCAGCAGCACCACGTCGCGGAACGGGCCGTGCTCCCCCCCGAACAGGGCGCGCATGGCAGCGGCATTCGTCTCGGCATCGCCGCCCTTGAGGTCCTCCGGTTGTGCCCGCGGCAGTCCGGCATCCTCCGGCGTGATCTCGAACGTCCGCACCACGCCGTCGTCGAGCTCGGCCACGAACGACGGGGCGGTGGTGGTCAGCTCGTCCAGCCCATCAGCACCGTGCACCACCCAAGCCCGCTCGCTCCCAAGCCGTGCCAGAACGTGCGCCATCGGCTCGATCCATTCCCGCGCGAAGGCCCCCGAGAACTGGCGCCGCACCCCGGCGGGGTTGGACAGGGGGCCGAGCAGGTTGAAGATCGTCCGGGTGCCGATCTCGGTGCGGGGTCCGGCCACGTGGCGCATGGCGCTGTGATACCGCGGCGCCATCAGAAAGCCGATGCGCGCCTCGCGGATCGACCGCTCCACGTTGGCGAGGTCGGCGTCCAGGTTGACGCCGAGCGCTGCCAGCACGTCGGCGGCACCGCACCGGGACGACAGGGCCCGGTTGCCATGCTTGGCCACCGGCACGCCGCAGGCCGCCACCACGATCGCCGCAGCGGTGGAGATGTTGAACGTCCCGGCCGCATCGCCGCCGGTCCCCACAAGGTCGATGGCATCGTCGGGAGCGCTCACCTTGAGCGCCTTCTCGCGCATCGCGCGGACCGCGCCGGTAATCTCCTCCACCGTCTCGCCGCGCACGCGAAGCGCCATCACGAAGGCGCCGATCTGCGCCGGCGTCGCGTCCCCGGCCATGATAATGGCGAAAGCCTCGTGTGCCTCGGCCTCGCTCAGGGTGTCGCCGGCGGCAAGCGTGCCCAGCACCCCCTTCATCCGGGTCAGGCTGTCGGTCACCACCGCCACCCCGCCGCCGGGATCACGCTGCCGCCCGGGCAGAGCCGGCCAGCCGCTTGAAATTGGCAACCAGCGCATGGCCGTGTTCGGTGGCGATGCTCTCGGGATGGAACTGGACCCCGTACACAGGATGGTCCACGTGGGCGAGGCCCTGGATCACCCCGTCCTCGCTCTCCGCGGTGATCTTGAGGCAGGACGGCAGGCCGTCCCGCGCCACCATCAGCGAATGGTAGCGGTTGGCAGTGAACGGAGACGACAGGCCCTCGAACAGGTCGGTGCCGCGGTGACGGATGGCGCTGACCTTGCCGTGCATCGGCGCCGGCGCCCGCACCACCCGTCCGCCGAACGCCTGGCCGATGCTCTGGTGGCCGAGACAAACCCCGAGGATCGGCACCCGCCCGGCCGCCCGCCGGATCAGATCCAGGCAGATGCCGGCGCGGTCGGGATCACAGGGGCCGGGGGAGATGACGATCGCTTCCGGCCCGAGCGCAAGCGCCGCCTCGGCCGACAGGGCGTCGTTGCGCTTGACCACCGTCTGGACCCCGACCTCACCCAGTAGATGAAAGAGGTTGTAGGTGAAGCTGTCGTAGTTGTCGATCAGCAGGAACATCCGGAGCTCCGCAAGGATGCGGCGAAGACGACGGGCCCCAGCCCTGTTCGGCAATTGCCGCCCGATGCCGCCGCACCATGCCCCCAGGCCGGCGTCGGCGTCAAGAACAGGTGCCGGCAGGGGCTGGCCTTCTCCCGCCCCGATCCCATACCCAGATCAATGCGGGCGGCCGAGCGTCGCGTCCCGGCCGGTTGCCGGGGCGGACCACGGTGGGGCGAAAGGAGGGCACGGCATGGACACGGTGGTCACAACCACCGCAGCCGCAGACGAGAACCGGACGGAGGTCCTTTCTCTGCGGATTGAAGGCATGAGCTGCGCGTCCTGTGTGTCCCGGGTAGAGCGGGCACTGCACCGGCTCCCCGGGGTGAGGGCGGCATCGGTGAGCCTGGCGACGGAACGGGCCGAGGTGACGGTGGAGCCCGGGCGGGTCGCTCCGGAACATCTGGCCGAAGCGATCCGGCGTGCCGGATATGCCGTTCCGAGCGAGACCGTGGAAGTCCGCATCGACGGCATGACCTGCGCGTCCTGCGTCGGTCGGGTCGAAAAGGCCCTGCGGGCGGTGCCGGGGGTCACCGACGCCGAGGTATCGCTCGCCACCGAACGGGCGATGGTCACGATTGCGGCGGGTGCGGCCGGGGTCGATGACCTTGTTGCGGCCGTGCGGAGGGCCGGCTACGACGCCGCCCCTACCGACGAAGCCACCGCCGGCAGCGAGGAGGAGGATGCCGCTCAAGAGCGCGCCCGTCGGGACTTGGTCAACTTCGCCATTGCCGCCGTTCTCACCGTGCCGTTGGTGGTGCCGATGCTGTGGCACCCGTTCGGCCTGCACTGGGCGTTACCGGCGGTGGTGCAGCTTGCCCTGGCCACCCCGGTGCAGTTCTGGGCCGGGGCACGCTTCTATCGGGCGGCCTGGGGCGCGCTCAAGGCCGGCACCGGCAACATGGATCTGCTGGTGGCCATGGGCACCAGCGCCGCGTACGGCCTCAGCGTCTATCACACCCTGGCGCCGGGGCCGGACAACGGCGACCTGTACTTCGAGGCCTCGGCCGCGATCATCACCCTGGTGCTGCTGGGACGCTGGCTGGAAAGCCGGGCCAAGCGGGGGACCACGGCGGCGATCCGCGCCCTGATGCGGCTCCGGCCCGAGCGGGCGCGCATCATCCGCGACGGCAGGGAGGTCGAGGTGGCGGTCGACCGGGTCGCCGTCGACGATGTGGTGGTGGTGCGTCCCGGCGAACGGATCCCGGTGGACGGGGACGTCATCGACGGAATCAGCCAGGTGGACGAATCCCTCATCACCGGCGAGAGCCTGCCGGTGACCAAGGATGTGGGCGATGCGGTCACCGGCGGCGCCATCAACGGCAGCGGCCTGCTGCGCATCCGCACCACCCGCGTGGGAGCCCAGTCCACCCTGTCCCGGATCATCGCCCTGGTGCAGGGGGCCCAGGCCAGCAAGGCGCCGGTGCAGCGCCTGGTGGACCAGGTTGCGGCGGTATTCGTGCCGGTGGTGGTGGTGATCGCCCTGGTCACGCTGGCCGGCTGGTGGTGGGCCGGGGTGTCGGCCGAGATGGCGATCATCCACGCGGTCACCGTGCTGGTGATTGCCTGTCCTTGCGCGCTGGGCCTGGCCACCCCGACCGCGATCATGGTGGGCACCGGCGTAGCCGCCCGCAGCGGTATCCTGATCAAGGACGCGACGGCACTGGAGCGGGCGCACCGGGTGAACACCCTGGTATTCGACAAGACCGGCACCTTGACCGAGGGTCGGCCGCGGGTCACCGCCATCCATGCCGTGGACGGGGACGGTCCGGCGCTGCTCCACCTGACCGCCACGGCCCAGCAGGGAAGCGAGCACCCGCTGGCCCGGGCGGTGCTGGCCGAACTGGGTGATGTGGACCTGCCCGGGCCGGAAACGTTCCAGGCGGTGGCCGGGCGCGGGTTGAAGGCACGGGTCGACGGCCGCGAGCTGGTGATTGGCAACCGGTCGCTTCTCGCTGCTTCCGGGATAGAGACCGCTCCCCTCGAAGACCAAGCCCGCGCGGCCGAAGCCGAGGGCAGAACGGTGATGTGGATAGCGGAGGCCGGCGCGGCACCGCGGCTGCTGGGCTGCATCGTCGCCGGCGACCGCCTTCGCGACGGCGCGGCCGAGGCGGTGGCGCTGCTCGAGCGGAGCGGGATTGAAACGGTGATGATCACCGGCGACAACGTCCGCAGCGCCCAGGCGATGGCTCGGATGGTGGGTATCCAGCGGGTCCTGGCCGAGGTCATGCCCGAGGACAAGGCCGCCGAAGTGGAGCGGCTAAAGGGTCAGGGTCGGATCGTCGCAATGGTGGGTGACGGGATCAACGACGCGCCGGCGCTGGCCGCCGCCGACGTCGGCATTGCCATCGGCGCCGGCACCGATGTGGCCATGCAGGCGGCGCCGGTGACCCTGATGCGCCCGGACCCGCGCCTGGTGGCCGACGCGCTCGGCGTCTCCCGGGCGACCCACCGCAAGATCGGCCAGAACCTGTTCTGGGCGTTCATCTACAATGTCGCGGCGCTGCCGCTGGCGGCGGCGGGCCTGCTGAGCCCGGTGATCGCCGGCGCAGCGATGGCCTTCAGCAGCGTCTCGGTGGTCACCAACGCGCTTCGGCTGCGCCGCTGGCGGCCGGCGGCGGCGGATGGCCGGGGGGCTGCGGCCTGAGGGGGCAGCGGTCCCCGTGCGCGGCAGGCAGGCTTTCGGCCGGGCCCGATCGCTGCTAGGAGAGCATCGGCGTGCCGCAGCCGCCAGCCAAGCGGATTGGCCGACGACCGCGGCGGCAGCACGGCGATCGAGACGCCATGACAACGGGAAGGGCGCAAGATAATGGCCAAGACGTATCGTGTGGAAGGCATGACCTGCCAGGGCTGCGTTCGTGCCGTCGGCAACGCCATCCGGGAGCGGGTCCCGGACGCGGCGGTCGATGTCGATCTTGAGGCGGGAACCGTCCGGGTTGGCGACGGGACCGATGAGGCCGCCATCCGCGACGCCGTCGCGGGTGCAGGGTTCAGGTTCCTGGGATCAGCGGGCTAGCGATCGGTCGGGCGACCAACCGGTTGTGAGGGTCGCTCTGCTTCGACCCGTCGCATGCTGCTGAAGGGGGTTGGGCCGCGCGCGCAACCGATTCTTGCTTTGACTTTGATCGAGGAGCGCGGACGAAGATTTCGTGCGCTCGTCGCAATCTCGTCGCTGCTCCACCCGTGAGGAAGCGCGCGCGGTAAGATACTTATAGCATGCGATGCCGCTCGCGCAAAGCTTAACCCCAGCGGGGCTGGGGCGTAAAATTTCCTGTCGGAAGGGAATATTGCCGGCGCGCTGCCACGCGGATCAGCCGACCCGATCGAAGCGCCAGGCTTCCTCGGCGGCGCGCAGCAGGGCCCGGGCCTTGTTGCAGCTTTCCTGGTGCTCGGTTTCCGGGACACTGTCGGCGACGACTCCCCCGCCGGCCTGGACGTGCAGGACGCCGTCCTTGATCACCGCGGTACGGAGGGCGATGCAGGTGTCCAGGTCGCCGTTGGCGCTGAGGTAGCCGATGCAGCCGCCGTAGATCCCCCGCCGCTCCGGCTCCAACTCGTCGATGATCTCCATGGCGCGGACCTTGGGCGCCCCGGAAACGGTTCCGGCGGGAAAGCCGGCGAACAGGGCATCGACCGCGTCGTGAGCCGGGTCCAGTTCCCCCTCGACGTTGGAGACAATGTGCATCACGTGGGAGTACCGCTCGATCACCATCTGCTCGGTCACCCTGACCGTACCCACCTTGGCCACCCGTCCAACGTCGTTGCGACCGAGGTCCAGCAGCATCAGATGCTCCGCCCGCTCCTTCGGATCGGCGAGCAGGTCATTGGCCAGCGCCCTGTCCTCCGCCGGCGTGGCGCCGCGGGGACGGGTGCCGGCGATGGGGCGGATGGTGACGGTGCCGCCCCGCACCCGGACCATGATTTCCGGGCTGGAGCCGACCACCGCGAACCCGCCGAAATCCAGGAAGAACAGAAACGGCGACGGGTTCAGCCGACGCAGCGCCCGGTAGAGAGCGAACGGCGACAGGTTGAACGGAACCCGCAGCCGCTGGGACGGCACCACCTGGAAGATGTCGCCGGCCAGAATGTAGGTCTTGGCCCGCTCCACCATCGCCCAGTAGCCCGCGCGGCCGGTGTTGGAAGCGGGCTCCGGCCCCACGCCTGCTTCCGCCACGGCAGCACGAGGTCGCGGCAGGCTGCCCTCCAGTCCGGCGATGACCTCGGCCAGCCGCCGTTCGGCCAGCCCCAGGGCGGCGTCCGCCGACAGGGCCGGATCAGGCCATACCGGGGTGATCACGGTCACGGTGTCGTCGACGTTGTCGAAGATGGCCATCACCGTGGGCCGCAGCAGCAGGCCCTCCGGCACGCCGAGGACATCGGGGTTGGCATCGGGCAGTCGTTCGGCGTAACGCACCATGTCATAGCCAATATACCCCACCAGCCCGGCCGCCATCGGCGGCAGTCCTTCAGGCAGGTCGATGCGGCTTTCGGCCATCAGCGCGCGCAACGAGGCCTGGATGCCGTCCCGTTCGGCGACCGGACAAGGCTCGAAGCGGTCCGGGTCGGCCGCGGCGTTGCGGTTGATCTCGGCGCCGCCACGACTGCAGCGCCAGATCAGGTCGGGCGCCAGGCCAATGACGGAATAGCGCCCGCGGATGGCGCCGCCCTCGACCGATTCCAGCAGAAAGCTGTTGGGCCGGCGATCGGCGAGCTTGAGCATGGCCGAGACCGGGGTTTCCAGGTCGGCGGGCAGCGTCGTCCACACCACCTGGGGTCGCCCAGCGGCGAAGCAGGTGGCAAACTCGGCCGCGGGCGGGCTCAGGATCATCTATGGTCCCCGGGAAGCACCTGGGCTAGAATAGCCGGTCCATCACCTCGGTGTTGACGGCCACCGGATGGCGCTGCCTCAGCGCGTCGAGGTACTGAGCGACCAAGTCGTTGCCGAAGGCGAAGCGCAACTCGTTGCGGAAAGCATTGGCCCGCTCCGGTGCCAGAGCCGGGTCGACGGTTTCCACCGTCCGGACTTCTGCGATGAAGGTCGCGTCCGTTCCCCGCACCACCACAGCCTGCCCGGTGTCCACTGCGAACAGCGCTTCGATCAGGTCCCGGGGCAAGTCGGAAGCGCCCTCGCCGGTGCGGGTGAACGGCGGCGACGTGGAGATTTCCAAGCCCTGATCAGCAGCCACCGAGGCCAAGTCGCGCCCGGAATGGACGGCCGCGGCGATCGCTTCCGCCCGCTCCGCCGCCGCGTCGGCCAGACGCTCGGCCATCAAGGCGTCCCGCACACGATCCCGCACCTCATCGAGCGGCCGCAACGCCGGCTCGATCACATCGTCGACGCGGACGATGAAATAGCCTTCGATCCCGTATTCGCGAAGCAGGCTCTCGTCGCCGGGCGTGAGCATGAACGCTTCGGTCACCGCCTCCTGCGGAAGGGCGTCGACAGGATCGCCGGAGCGGTCCTGCCCCTGCCGATCCACGGCCTCCACCCGGACCAGCGGCAGGTCCAGGCGGTCGGCGGCCTCCTCGAGCGACGTCCCGGCCCCCAGGGTGTCCTGCAACCGATTGGACAGGTCGAACAGCGCGTCCCGTGCCTTGTCGGCCGCGAGGTCCGCCGCGATTTCATCGCGCACGTCGGCGAGGGGAACGGTACTGGCCTCGATCACCTCGGTCACCTTGAGCAGGTGCCAGCCGATCGGGCTCTGCACCGGGTCCGCCACCTCGCCGGCCCCAACCGAGAAGGCGGCTTCCGACAGCGCCGGCAGCAGGGAGCGGCGGGTGACCGTGCCGAGGTCGACCGCATCCGGGGTAAGTCCCGCCTCCTCCTCCGCCACGGTCAGGAAATCGTCGCCGTCGCGGATCCGCTGCAGCGCCCGGTCCACCGCCTCGCGGTCGGCCAGCACGATCTGCTGCAATGACCGCCGCTCGGGCTCGAAGAACTCGTCCGCCCGATCCTCGTACGCGGCGCGGATCTCCGCCTCGCTGACGGCCATCTGGGGTGCCAGGTGGTCGACGCCGAGGATGATGGCGGTGACCGACCGGTATTCCGGCGCCGTAAACCGCTCGGCGTTGGCCTGGTGGAAGGCGATCAGGTCCTTGTCCGATACCGGTTCCGCCGCGCCGGCGACATCCTGGTCGGCGACCCGCACCACGGTGGCGGTTCGGCGCTCGTGATAGTGCCGGAACAGTGGCGTCAGCAGGGCATCCGGAACCGCCACGGCAGCGTCGAGGCTGGCCAGAAGCTGGTTACGGGCGATCTCCTGGCGCACCATTTCCTCGAACTGCCGCTCGGAAAAGCCGGCGAACCGCAGCGTCTGGCCATAAATGGCCCGATCGAACCGGCCGTCCGGCCCCTGGAACGCCGGATTGCGGCGAATGGCGTCCCGCACCAGGTCGTCACTGGCGGCCAGCCCCAGGTCCGCGGTGGCAAGGTCCAGCAGGGTCTGGTTGACCAGCCGGTTGATGACGACGCCGGGAAGACCCATGGCCCTGGCCTGGGCGCTGTCGACCTGCCCGCCCAGTTCGGCGCGCAACCGGCCCAGTTCCCGTTCGTAGTCGGCGCGGACGGTCTCGGCGGCGATGGTCTGGTCCCCCACCCGCACCGCCCAGGCAGCTTCGCCGCCGCCGGTGGGACCGCCGAAGTACCAGAACCCCGAGGCGAAGGCGAGGAGAATGAAAACGAAGACGACCTTGCCGGCGAGCGACGCGAAGAAGTTACGGATACCGCTGAGCATGTGGATACGAACCGACGGTTGACAGGGGCCGGGCCAAGAGGCCGCGGCCGGGAATCCTCAGATCCCGGCTAACATAGAAACGCCGCCGCAGTCGGGCAACCCATCCGCATGCCACTTCCGTTGCCCGAACTCCGGACGCCCCGAGGCCGCCGGCGACGCCGTCCCCTGCACTCGCACGGCGGCTTCCGCCAAGGAAGACCCGGGGAACTGTCCAGACGGACCACACCCTGACCGGAGGATGGCGCGCTTTTGCGATCAGCAAACTCTATGAATTCGGCCGAGTGCCACCCGGCGGATCCAACGAGCGCCGCCCCATCAACTCGGGATGAACCCCTCGACCTTGGTGTAGACGCTCCGCATGAAGTCCTCCAGCCGGGTGTCGGCGCTCTCCACCGTCTGGCCCGGTGCCACCGGCGTCACCAGCCGGACCAGCGCCCCGTCGGTCCGGTTGCGGGTCATGGCATCCCAGAAGATCATCAGCTTGACGTGATATTCATTGGTGAGGTGGCGTCCCCGCTGGTCGAACCAATAGTAGACCACCTGTTGCGCCAACCCCAGAGAGATCACGGCGCGCTGCACCCGGATGGGCTCACCGTTGGGCCCGGCACCGTCGATGACGCGGTTGGTCAGGCTCGTGATCTCCCAGCCGCCGCCGGGGATACACGACCGTGGCGAATGCGCGGAAGCACCTTTGCGCTGCGAGCCGTAATAGGCCACGTAGAAGTTCACATGCATCGGGTCGTCCGAGTTGTGGAAGTTGGCAAGAATGTGATCGTCGATCCTGAGGGCATCGACGTACTTCTTCTCGAGGATCAGTTCCTGGCCCCGCCAGCTTCCAACCTGCATCGGAAAAGCTGCAAAATCCCGCCTGTCTGGAATGTATTCCTTCCTTTCCGGCAGGCCCGCCACCGCCACCGCGGTCACCGTCAACAGCGCCACCCCGGCAATCAACGGGCGGCTGGGGCGGAGCCACCCGGCATTGCGGCTTACCCCCCGCTGCGGCAGCACCAGTTCCAGGCGCAGCAGTTCCGAAAGCCCGGCGCGACGGCCGCTCAACCGCGCCAGTACCACCATCTGCCCGAAGAACAGGGCCACGGCAGCAAGAAAAATCACCCACCCCTCGAAGAAATGCATGAAGCCGTCGGCCATCTCGACGCCGAAATTCTCGACGAGGACTCCGGTGACGGCAATCCGGAAGCTGTTGATGACGATCGTGATGGGGACGGTGGAGGCCATCAGGAGCAGCTTGTGCCACAATGGCCCCTTGTAGAGGTAGGCGCAGAGAAACCCGAAGCTGAGCAGGGGAAACAGGTAGCGAAGGCCGTTGCACGCCTCCACGACCTGTAACTTGTAGACCCCGAGGTCGATGACGTTGCCCTCCAGGAACACGCTGATCCCGAACAGGCGGAGCATGGCGACGCCCAGTTCCGAGGAAATCAGCATCATCCGCCCGGAGACCTGCTGGTACAGAAACTCCGGCAGCGGCACCATGAACACCAGGTAGAACAGGGGTGCCGCCAGCACCACCAGTCCCCGCCAGCCGAACCAGGCCAGCGCGACCCCCGCGATGGTCACGATGAAGGCATAGTGGATGATGGTGTAGATCGTGCTGAGCTCGCCGAAGAACGCCAGCAACAGCCCGCCCGCGATCACCAGCACCCCGGTCCAGGCCCCCTGGACGCCGATCTCGGCCAGCTCGCCCCGCTTTTGCCAGATCAGCCAGGCACTGATCAGCGGAACGAGGTAAGCGTAGTTGTACTCCTCCCGGCCCCACATCTTCACCATTTGGGAGAGGCCATCATAAAAAACGATCCATGAGCCGACAATGACCAATACAGCCGCAGCCGCCAGGGCAAACCAGGAGGCTTGACCTACCCCAATCCGGCCATTGTGCGTCCCTGCTTCAACACTCATGGCATGGCGCTTTCTTTAGGATGTGCTCTCATGTGACGTGCACGAGACGACGGATTACAACACGTTCATGCGGCGCCGGATCAGCGGATTTTGCTTCACGAGCAAGCGAACCCTTGCCAGCGATGCTCCATGTTACTGACGGCGCACGCATTGTTTCACCCAGCTTAGACTCTTTGTAACAGTTTTTGGACCGCAAGTTAAGCGCGGATCCCAAGGCACCCGGGCTCCCTCCAGGGATGGGTGTCCACCGCCGCAGCAACCCGACGAGCTCGCTGGGTGGCGTAAGGCGGCCGCCGGCCGCAGTCCGGCCGAATGCAGATGTGTCCACCGGCACAATCATGCAACCGCCGATTACTCTTGTTGGGATCGAGGGCGACCAAGGGGCGTTGGGAGCCGATGAAGGAAAGGCGCCCCTGCCGCAACCGGCTTCAGGCCGGATGCGCTTGGACGACCGCGCTCTCCACGTGCTGACCACCGAGGTAGGCGCCGACCGATGCCGCTGCGAAAGCCGTGTTGCGATCGAGGTCGGCACTCGGACCGAAGGCATAGAGCACCATGAGGATCTGCCGCGTGCCTGAGCTGATCATGGTCCGGGTGCTGTCGCTGGAGGGACTGCCGAACGGCCCCTCGGCGTCGGTCAGAACCGGTAGCCCTTCCAGGTTGAAGTGACCACGGCCGATCGCCTCGTAGCCTTCACCAGCGGCGCCCGGGCGCAGCAGCACCGGGGCTGTGATCGCCGCCAAGTCGTACACGCCGACGGCATGCCCGGTCCTTAGCGACACCAGATTGCCGGTATCGACGGCGGTGTTCACCCGCGGCAGGCCCTTGCCGTCGGCAACGCGCCGGCGCAGCGCCTCCGACGCCGGGCGGTAGCGGCTCGGGTCCTTGCCGAGCGCCCGATAGGCTTGGCGGGTTGCGGCGATCGGGGCGACGTCCCCGACCGGATGCCGCTGGCTGTCGTCCGCCACGCGAGACACTTCCCAATCCAGGGTGCGTTCCAACGCCTCGTCGGTACGCCGGATCTCCACCCGTGCCGAGACGCAGCCAAGCCGAGCGCTCACCCCGGCTTCGGCAAAGGCGGCGGCGACACGGATCGAAATCATGGCAGCCTCATCCAGGCGCAAAAGAGCGGATTTGGCCCGCAACCGGGCCGGCCTGCTTCCCGTGGTCGCGTCATGACGAAGCGAGGGCGGACGCGCTTGGCCGCGCCCCCGCCCTCAGCCAGATGTCTCGGAGCCTACTTCTGCTCGCGCAGCCACGCGGCGGCTTGGGGCGCCAGGATCTTCTGCGAGGCCCCGCCGGTGTAGATGCCGATGTGTCCCGTCTTGATCGGCAGCTCCTTGTAGTCCTTCTTGTTGCCGACATGCTCGCCCAACGCAATGGTGCAGTTCGGCGGCACCAAGTGGTCACGCTCGGCGTAGATGTTGAGAACAGGCATGCTCAGATTGCCGAGGTCGACCTTGCGGCCATCCAGCTCCAGTTCTCCTTTGACCAGCTGGTTGCCCTGGAGAAACTTCTTGACCAGGTCGCGATAAACCGCGCCGGCGACCCCCGGACCGCCGAACAACCACTTCTCCATCCGGAGGAAGTTGAGCATGGCATCACGGTCGCCCACCATGTCGATGGTGTCGGCGTACTTGCCGAACATCAGGGTGAACGGCGACGCCATCAGGAATGAGATGTTGAGGACATCGGCGGGGATCAGGCCGAAAGCCTCGAACATCAGGTCGACATCGGCGGTCTTGCCCATCTCGAACAGCAGGCCCACGTGCGGCTGCCCCTCGACCTTGCCGCGGCTGAAGTCGATCGGCGTCACCGTCAAGACCAGGCTCTTCACCTTTTCCGGCGACAGCGCGGAGTAGCACGTCGCCATCGTACCACCCTGGCAGATGCCGAACAGGTTGACCTTGTCGAGATCCCGTTCCCGCCGGATGAAGTCGACCGCGTCGTCGATAAAGTCACAGACGTAATCATCCGTCTTCAGGTACATGTCACAGCGCTTGGGATAGCCCCAGTTGACGAGATAGACGTCAATCCCTTCTTTGAGGAAGTTGCGAACGAGCGACCGGTCCGGCTGCAGATCGGCGACTTCATACCCGTTGATCAGTGGTGGAACGATAAGCATCGGGATCGGGTGGATCTTGCTGGGCTCGACCATCGGCTTGTAGTGGTACAGCTTCCAGGTCTCGCGCTCATAGACGACGTCCTTGGGCGAGCTGCCGATATCGACATCTTCTTCCTTGAGGTCGGTCAGCCGCTCCAACCCGACCGCGACCTTGCGTTCGATTTCGGCAAGTTCGCGGGCGATGTCATCGTGCCGGATTTGAATGGGAAACTGCGTCATCGTTTCGATCTCCTCTCTGGCCAGGCTATGTGGCCGTAGCGTACTGCGCGTTGCGGCGGCGATCCGTCACGCTTACGAGGTGGCCGCTTCCTTGCCGGCCGGCTCCTTCGACACTTTTTTCGCTGCCGCCTTTTTGCCTGGCGACTCGGCCACGGCACCATGCGAGACTTGGCCGAGTTCACGCCGCAGCCGGCGCACTTCCCGCTTCAACTCCTGGATATCCTTGTACGCCTCGTCGAGGTTGGTACGGGTCGGGATGTCCATCGCGTCGTAGATGATTTCCAGGGCATCGCGCTGCTTGACCTTGTAGGTCAGGAGCGCCCGGATCATGTCATCCTGGGTCTCCAGGAAATTCTGGGACGTGAACGCCTCGTTGAGGGTCTTGTCGGCGACAGTGAACCAGGTCCGGATCAGGTCGCGGACACTCGTGATGGGCTCGCCTTTCTCCGCCACCTTGGCCAGGTGGTCCATGGTGCGCTCAACCGCCGTGCCCATGGCTTCGCCCATCTTCTTGTGGAAAGCCGCCTGGGCCTTGCGCAGGTCGCCAAAGGCATCCACGGCTTCCAGCATCTTGCCCATCTTCTGGCGGACGACGGTGGCCCGAGGCAGATCGGACACGCCCGTAAGCATCGGGAACAGACCTTCCTCGAAGCCCAGGATCC
Source organism: Rhodospirillales bacterium (assembly GCA_007694935.1). Classification (GTDB taxonomy): domain Bacteria; phylum Pseudomonadota; class Alphaproteobacteria; order Rhodospirillales; family Defluviicoccaceae; genus REEP01. The sequence continues at coordinate 6,480 of REES01000096.1, read as the reverse complement.
GCGTCATCGGAGCGGTGCCACCCATGAACGCCGCACCGGGATGACCGCTCGCTGTCGCCTGCGCCACCATCTGCATCCAGGGACCGGTGATCGGCGTCCACTTCTCGAACAGGGTCTTGGTGAGTTCGGTGAATTCATTGGTGGTGGCGCTGGCCCGCTCCGGCAGTTCGGCCAGGCGCTGCTGCCACTCCTGCATCACCTTTTGCAGGTCAGGCTGCCACGGCTTGCCCTCCTCGATCTTCGGCGCCACGACCTGCCATGCCTTCATCAGCAGGTTCATGCTGCGTACCAGCATGTCCGGCGTCTGCACCAGGTTGCCGGCCACGCGTTGGGCCGAACTGCCCTGTCCGGCCCAGGATTCCCCCATCGTCTTCAACCATTGGCTGGGATCGAAACCACCCATGCCACCCATGCCACCCATCCCCGGCATGCCGGGCCAGCCGCCGCCCATGCCGCCCATGCCGGGCCAGCCGCCGCCCATCCCGGGCATGCCGGGCCAGCCGCCGGTCCCGGCCGAAGCACCCGGCATCATGCGCATCCAACTGGACCAAAGCTCCTTCTGCGCATCGGTCCAGTGCTTGATCACGTCATTGGTTTGCTCAGCCCAGTCCATGATGGTCCTCCTCTGAATGATGCCGCCGCATGCGTTGCACGGCGGCTTTCAACCGCTCCGTATGTGATCTCTCATGTGCGCCGGCGCATCCGGGCCGGCCGCACGAAATGCCCCCGGCGGACTGCCGAGAGCGCCGGAAATTGCTCCCGGCAAGGCACAGGGTCATCCTGCGAAGCCCGCATCGGGCCGTGCATCCCGTGCCGATGGCAGGCATCCCGCCGCATGATCTCCTGGCCTCCCGCAGGCCTGGTCAGGCCAGTGCGACGATGGCCTCTCCCGCGGCCTTCACCTGCCCGTCCTGATTGGCGGCGGACAGCTCGACCTTCACCCGCTTCTCGCCGTCCTGTTCCAGTTTCTCCGCCACCTTGCCGGTGCAGATGATCTTCTCGCCCACACGGGTTATCGCAGTGAAGCGCGCGGTAAAGCTGCGGACGGCGGTCTGCGGCACCCAGTCGGTCAGTGACCGCCCCAGGTAGGCCATGACCAACATGCCATGCGCGAAGACGTCGCTCTCCCCGGCCTTCTTGGCATAGTCGATATCGATATGCATCGGATTGTGGTCGCCGGACGCACCGGCGTAGAGCGCCAGCGTCGCACGGGCAACCGGTTCGGTTTCCAGGTGGATCGGCTCGTCGCCTACGTTAACGGAGTCGAAACTTGGAACAGCCATTTCGTTCCCTCCCCTTCCGAATACGGGACTCAGTTGCGGGCGACGATCACCCGCTGCAGTTCACAGACCAGTGCGCCGTCCTGGTTCTTGGCGGTGGTATCCTCCACGATGAACTCGAGCGCACCACCTTTCTTGTCGTAGATGTCCGACACCGTGGTCTCGAAGGTGATCTGATCGCCGGCATGGATCGGGGCATGGTAGGTGAAGCTCTGGGAACCGTGCAGGATCTTGCCCACCGGCACGCCCATGGCGGCAATGTTATCCCACAATGAGTTGGTTTCCATCTCCAGGCAAAATGCAAAGGTCGGCGGCGCCGGGATGGTCTTGTAGCCGGCGGCCCTGGCTGCCTCCTCATCGCTGTAGATCGGATTGGTCTCACCGATGGCCTTGGCGAAAAACTTCAGGCGCCCCTTTTCCACGTCCACCGTCTGCGGTGTCGTTTTCCGTCCAATGTGCTTCTTGTCAATCATCCCCTTGTCCCTCGCTGTTTATTGAACCTGTACTCAAAACTGTGGACGCGGAACGACCACGGATAAGGACCCGACAGTCCCGGCCGAAAGACAACGGCGTGACCGCTCAGGGAAAGCGTGGCTCAGAGGTCGCGCAACGATACTCGACGGAACTTGCACGGCTCGAGTCGGGTCTTGGACACCGATCTTGGGTTCCGTGGAAACACCCGGCGCAGTAAGCCTGTGGGTCCCCGCCGTCAGCGTTCCCTCGGATCCTCCCTTCGGGGCGGCACGATCGCGCCACGTGTCGGAAATGTCAAGGCAGGTCACCCAACGTCAGGCAGATGCCTGACGTGCTTTTTCCGGCCACCACGACGGAATTCGGGCGGTTCAGTTGGGGATTGAGTGGCCTCGCCCCCGCCGGACGGTCATCCAGCAGGGGCGGAGTAAGCGCAGGACTGGCACCTGAATGGGGGAAGTCGGGTGGTGATCAGCGCCCTGACGAGGGAGAAATCATGGCAAGAAATTCCCGACGGGTCATCGGATCGTCGCGGAACGCCCCCAGCATGCGGCTGGTCACCATGGAGACCGCCGGCTTGCGGATGCCCCGGGTGGTCATGCACTGGTGCTGGGCCTCCACCACCACCGCGACACCCCGGGGCTCCAGGACCTGTTCGATGGTGTTGGCAATCTGCGCCGTCATGGTTTCCTGGATCTGCAGGCGCCGGGCGAACGCCTCGACCACCCGGGCGAGCTTGGAGATGCCGACGACGCGCCGGTCCGGCAGATAGGCGACATGAGCCTTGCCGATGATCGGGACCATGTGGTGCTCGCAGTGGCTCTCGAAACCGATGTCCCGAAGGAGCACCATCTCGTCGTAGCCATCCACCTCCTCGAAGGTCCGGGACAGCAGAGCAGCCGGGTCCTCCTGATAGCCGCAGAAGAACTCCTCATAGGCGCGGACGACCCGGTCGGGCGTCCCGGCGAGTCCCTCGCGCGCCGGATCGTCGCCCGCCCATAGTATTAGTGTTCGTACCGCCGCTTCCGCCTCCGCCCGGCTCGGGCGAAGGCGTGACAGCAGCACCTCGGAGTCATCTTCAAGCTGCATCTGAGTGTGTATGGTCACGATCGCGATCCCTTTTCTGTGTACATTTTGATTGGTTTGGAAGAAGTTGTTCATGTCTTGCGGGTGGGGCCTTCCCCTTCCAGGTATTTTGTTGTCAGGGATGTTAGAAGGGATACCCAGCCTGAGCGGTTCTGGCCCGGCACCCGCTCGGGTCACGGGCCAAGACCATCAGGCGGCGCAGAACCGACCGGACGGGACGTCGCGGCCATCGGGGCCTCGGGTGGCAGGGAAGGCGCCTCGTCGCGATTCCTTGTGCACCGCCTTCTTCAGCTTGGCCAGGGCGCCGACCTCGATCTGCCGCACCCGCTCGCGTGAGATGCCGTAGCGCCGGCTCAAGGCCTCCAGGGTCATCGGACTCTCGTTGAGGTGTCGTTCCGACACGATGTCGCGCTCCCGTGCGGAGAGGGCCCCCATGGCACTGCCCAACATCCGCCGCTGCTCATCCCGTTCCTGGGTCGCGGCCAGACGGGCTTCCTGATCCTCCGTTTCATCCATAAGCCAATCCTGCCACTCGGACTCGCTTTCGTCGCGCAGCGGGGCGTTGAGTGAAGCATCGGAGCCGGCAAGCCGCCGATTCATGCTCACCACCTCGGCTTCCGGAACCTTCAGCCGGGTCGCGATCTCGGTCACATTCTCCGGATGGAGGTCGCCTTCCTCGACGGCCTGGATCTGGCGCTTGATGCGGCGGAGATTGAAGAACAGCTTCTTTTGTTCCGAGGTGGTACCCATCTTCACCAGCGACCAGGAGTGCACGATGTATTCCTGGATGGCCGCTCGAATCCACCACATGGCGTAGGTCGCCAACCGGTACCCGCGCTCCGGATCGAAGCGGTCGACCGCCTGCATCAGGCCGAGGTTGCCCTGGGAAATCAGCTCATCCACCGGCAGGCCATAGCCGCGGTACCCCATGGCGATCTTCGCGACCAACCGGAGGTGACTGGAAACCAGAGCGTGAGCAGCGTCCTTGTCGCCGTTCGCCGCGAACCGTTTGGCGAGCATCAGTTCCTGCTCGGCGGTCAGCAACGGGAACTTTTGAACGCGTCGAATGTAGGAGCCAACAGACTCATCAGGTGGGGACTGGAACGTCCACCGCCGATTTGACATCATCATGTCGGAGCACCTCTCTCAGGGTTCGCCGAAACCGTCATTCGTTCGATGTTCGGTCAGGAATACGGGGAAAAGGCTGCGGCGGATGAGCCCCCGGAGCCAGTCAGGCGCGCACCTCGCCGGCGGACAGCGATCCGCCGGCGCGGTCACGCCGTACGACGGGGGTCGTGGCCAGCCGGCCGCAAATCAGCCGATCCCAATTGCTGAGAGGCATCCGCATGGCACATTCTGACCGCTGCTTGCTTGACCACCTGATTGCCGCAGCCTCGGCCGGCGGTACACCTGCCGCACGCGGCGCCGTGTCCTATCAGCGGGCGCTGGTTACCGGAGCCTCCAGCGGCATCGGCCGGGCCTTCACCCAAGTGCTGCCCGCGTCAACCGATCTGCTCCTGGTCGGACGAAACGCCGCAACGCTGGACGAAGCGAGACGGGAGCTGGACCGGCCCGGCCGACGGGTGGAGACCATCGTCGCCGATCTCGCCGATGAGGCGGCGGTAGCCGACCTCATCGCCCGGGCCGACGGTTTCGGCATCGACCTGCTGATCAACAACGCCGGTACCGGCCGGCTTGGCGCGGTGATCGACAACTCGGCCCGTGCCGAGCGCGAGACCGCCGCCGTCAACGTGCTGGCGGTGGTCCAGCTGAGCCGGGGTCTGCTGCCGGGCATGATCGATCGTGCCCGCCGGGAACGACGCCGGGCCGGCCTGATCATCGTTGCCAGCACCGCCGCTTTTGCACCCGTTCCGTATTTCACCACGTACGCCGCCAGCAAGGCCTTCGATCTGTCGTTTGCGGAAGGTCTGGCCGAGGAACTGCGAACTCAGCCGGTGGACGTGCTTGCTCTCTGTCCCGGCGCCACCCGGTCCCAGTTCGGGTCGCGCGCCGGCCTCTCGGCGAGCAACCTGCCGGGTGCTATGGACCCGCAGACGGTCGCCCGCCAGGCGCTGGCGGCACTTGGCCGGCAACGGGTGAAGGTCACCGGGATCGACCAAGCCTACCTCGCCCCGGCACTGCTTCCGCGCTGCCTGCTCACCCGGGTGTTGGGCGTGGCGATGCGGGAGGTGGTTGCGCGGATGGCGGCATCGCCGACGCCCGCCCGCCCGGCACGCCGCTCCAGCCCGGGCCGGCCGTGAAGCCGGCCGGCCTTGCGGTGCCGAGCGCGGCCGCCTGGTTGACGGCAGCCGGGGCGCTGCCGTTTCTGGCCGGCGCAGCCCTGGCGTGGCTGGCGGGCCCCCTGCCCGGCGAACTGGCGGTGCGCGCGATGATTGCCTACGGCGCGGTCATCCTGTCATTCATTGGCGGCATTCACTGGGGGTTCGTCACGTCGGCACCGGGTCCGCTCAAGGGCCGCTGGGGGCTGCTGTCCGCCGCCACCCTGCCCGCCTTGCTCGCCTGGGGCGCATTGCTGCTGGCCCCGGAACGCGGCATTGCGGCGGTGGCCGCCGGCCTGACCGCGGTGCTGCTGCTGGATCGATGGGCGTGGGTGCGCGGCCTTGCGCCCCGTTGGTGGATGCGTCTTCGCATTCCCGTCACCGCCGTCGTGGTCGGCGCCCTGGTGGCGGCCGCGGCCTCGCCGACCGTGTCCACACCACGGTTCACGCCGGCCGCCGCCCTCATCGAGGTATGACCGACCACGGCCGGCGTCGCCCCCGGCGAAAGAGCGACCTGCCGGTCAAGACCTGCCGCGCCTGCGCCCGGCCGTTCCGGTGGCGCCGCAAATGGGCGCGGAACTGGGCCGCCGTGCGCTACTGCTCCGAACGCTGTCGCGGCGCAGCGGGCCGTCAAGGGCCGTCCGCCCCGCCCTCGCCCATCGGGCGGTAGATCGCGCTGCCGCCGGCGCGGAACCGTTCGGCCATGTCGGCCATGCCGCCCGCAACCCGATCGCGGATGTCCTGGGTGATCTGCATGGCGCAGAACTTGGGCCCGCACATGGAGCAGAAGTGCGCGGTCTTATGCGCCTCTTTGGGCATGGTTTCGTCGTGGAACGAGCGCGCCGTCTCCGGGTCCAGGGCCAGGTTGAACTGGTCCTCCCAGCGGAACTGGAACCGGGCCCGCGCCAGCGCATCGTCCCACGCCCGCGCCGCCGGGTGCCCCTTGGCCAGGTCGGCCGCGTGGGCGGCGATCTTGTAGGCGATCACGCCGGTCTTGACATCGTCCCGGTCGGGCAGGCCCAGGTGCTCCTTGGGCGTCACGTAGCACAGCATCGCGGTGCCGAACCAACCGATCATCGCGGCGCCTATGGCGCTGGTGATGTGATCGTAGCCGGGGGCGATGTCGGTGGTGAGCGGGCCCAGGGTGTAGAACGGCGCCTCCCCGCACACCGCGAGCTGCTTGTCCATGTTCTCCTTGATCTTGTGCATGGGCACGTGGCCGGGCCCCTCGATCATCACCTGACAGTCGTGCCGCCAGGCGATCCGGGTCAGTTCGCCCAGGGTCTCCAGCTCCGCGAACTGCGCCGCGTCGTTGGCATCGGCGATGCAGCCGGGCCTGAGCCCGTCGCCCAGGGAGAACGCCA
>REES01000010.1 GCA_007694935.1 Rhodospirillales bacterium | reverse complement strand
CATCCACGCGGTGCGCCGTGTGGATGATGTTGGCCTCGATCATCAGGTTCTCGTACAGGAACTGAGCCGGCCAAGTATCGTTGGCGAGGATGCCGCCCACCTTGGCCGCCGGCACGAACACGGCCTGGGGCTTCGCCTCGGCCATCCAGGCTTCCACCTGGTCCTGCCGGGTCAGGTCCACCCGGTCCCGCCCCACCGTGATGATGTCGCAGGATTCCCGTTGCAGCCGTCGCACCAGCGCCGAGCCGACCATGCCGCGGTGACCCGCCACCCAGACACGTTTGCCGCTGAGCGGGTAGATCGTTTCGGCTGCCATGGTCGGTCCCTCAGCCTTCGCGGTTGCGCCGCGGATGCTCCCGCGACACCCGCTCCAGGTCACTCGCCACCATTTCGCGAACCAGCTCGTCGACGCTCGTACTGTGACGCCAGCCGAGCTGCTGCCGGGCCTTGGAGGGATCGCCGATCAGCAGGTCCACCTCCGTCGGGCGGAAGTAGCGCGCATCAACCTTGACCAGCACCTTGCCGGAGCCTGCGCAGCGGCCGGTTTCCGTCACGCCTTCGCCCTGCCACTCGAGATGCCGGCCGACCTCGGCGAACGCCTTCTCGACGAAGCTGCGCACCGTCGATGTCTCTCCGGTGGCGAGGACGTAATCGTCCGGCGTGTCCTGCTGCAGGATCCGCCACATGCCCTCCACGTAGTCGCGCGCGTGGCCCCAGTCGCGCCGGGCGTCGAGATTGCCCAGATAGAGCACATCCTGGAGGCCGAGATGGATCGCCGCCACCGCCCGGGTGATCTTGCGGGTGACGAACGTCTCCCCCCGGATCGGGCTTTCATGATTGAACAGAATGCCGTTGGAAGCATGCATCCCGTATGCCTCACGGTAGTTCACCGTGATCCAGTAGGCATACAGCTTGGCGGCGGCGTAGGGCGAGCGGGGATAGAATGGGGTGGTTTCCCGCTGCGGCACCTCCTGCACCAGACCATAGAGTTCGGAAGTCGATGCCTGGTAGAAGCGTGTCTTGTCCACAAGTCCCAGAATCCGGATCGCCTCCAACAGGCGCAGGGTGCCGAGCCCGTCGGCGTTGGCGGTATATTCGGGCGTTTCGAAACTCACCTGGACGTGGCTCTGCGCTGCAAGGTTGTAGATTTCGTCCGGGACCACCTCCTGCACAAGGCGGATCAGGTTGGTCGAATCGGTCATGTCACCGTAATGCAGATGAAACCGAAGCTCGGGTTCATGCGGATCCTGATACAGGTGGTCGATGCGGTCCGTATTAAAAGAAGATGAACGGCGCTTCAGGCCGTGAACCGTATAGCCTTTTGACAGCAGGAGCTCGGCAAGATAAGCGCCGTCCTGCCCTGTCGTACCCGTAATCAGTGCAGTCCTGGTCAAATCGTGTTCCCCTCATGCACGCATATTATATATTTGGAACGGTTTCCGGTGGAACGGCGGGGCAATAGTAGAGGACGGGCCCGGTATGCTCACAACGGTCGGCGACGGTTGTCCGGTCGACAGCCCTCTCATCTTGGTGTATGAAAGTGAGTCTGATGTCGCTCTATACCGGCTCAACACGGGGTGCGCAAGGTGTGCGACAACGACTCCGACGACAGGCCGACAGGGGTCAAGAGCGGTCGTGTGACGGAGCGTTCCTGGTGACCGGCGGTTGGCCAGACCGCACACCCCCTCGCCAAGAAGTACATCATCGCTGCATGACCCCACCAGGCACACCCAACCCGCCGACACTGACTCTCAGATGCATTCTTCGCTTTTACCTATGAACCGCCGCGAGTTTCTGATTGGTGCCTCCGTTGCGACCGCTGCCGCGACAACATCGGTCGTGCTGGTCCGGCTTCTGCAGCAACAGACTGACACGGGCGGGCACCTTGCCGGCGCCGCGGTCCAAAGACAGTTGGTCCACGCGGCCGACTACGCGGCATTGCGCGAGACTCCGGCTTCAACCGGGGATCTGGCGCTGGTTGCCGCCGCGGGCCCGGATGGGGCGGCGTTCACGGCGACTGAGACGGCCCTCCGCGACAACGGCGGCACCGTCATCGGTGCCGCCACGCCCGGCGTCATGTGGGTTCGCGACGGCACGTACAATACCGCATCCGCGCCGATGCATCTGTCCTGGTTCGAGCAGTCGTTCAACGGCGCGCTGGTTGCGGAAGACTCTGATATTTCTCAAGTGCTTGCTCGAATCGTTGAGGCGGCCATCCCCGAGCCGTCCGCGCCGCCGCTGCCGGCCACCTCCAGCACCGTCGGCATGTGGGTCTTCGCCGACACGCTGGGCGAATACGGCGAGCAACCCTTCAATCCCACGGCCCTCTACCTCGAGGCGCCGTTTCCGGTGCGGCTTTCGACGCTCCACCTGCCCTGGGGGCATGTTGAACTGGACATCAGCGGGCCGGTCGCGTTCACCACCGGCCTCATCCTCGGCACGGCAACCGAGGTGGATCAGTACGTGCCGCGCGCCAAGCTGTTTGGCTTCGACCGCGGGCGGTTCCGCATCAGGGTCGACCATGACGGTCTCGACTCGGTCGAACACCTGTTGACGGCGGAGAATGACAAGAAGGCCTTGGAACTCCGCGTCGCCACCCGTGCCGACGGCACGACCCTCAGGATCGCCGACGGCCTGGAGGTCGACCGCATCCTGGTTTCCAAGTCCGGTATCTCGCCCAATCCGTTGCGGATCGTGGTCCGCCCTCAGAGCGATCTTCCCATCACCTTCACTCCGGATTCACCCTGGACCAAGGTGTTGCTGGCCGAGGACCGGCCGAACGAAGACCCGGGCGCCCTGGTGTTCGACAGCCTGCTCAGCCGATACGTGTTCGAAGTCGAGATGCCGGGCGAAGCGGCCATGGCGCACGCGGCAAGGCCTGCGGTGTCCGACGGGAAAGGGCAGCGCGCCGCCCGCAGCGTCGAGCCCGACCGGGCCGACCGGCTCCTGTTCTTCGACAACTGGGATACCGCGGCAGCGGGTTTTCTCAGCTTCTGGTACCGTGCCACCGACGGCGTTGCACTCGCGCTCGACGTCATTCCCGAGGACGATACGACCCAGGCGTTGCCGGTCGCATGGGCGGCGGTGGCCAATGACAATTGGCAGGAGGCGAACCTCGACGTGGCGGCGGTCCTGGCCGGGAAAGGCTATGGCACGAAAGTTCGCGCCGTGCGGTTCCGGGCAGAGGCCACGACCCAGGGATACTACCGCCTTGCGGGATGGCGCGATTGACGTTACGCCAACACCAGGAAGCCGTGGGACCACGGTCGGTTGCCACCGCGGGGTGCGCTGAAGGATGTCGCGATCGG
>REES01000069.1 GCA_007694935.1 Rhodospirillales bacterium | reverse complement strand
GGTCTCGGCCTTGGTCTCGACCTCGGGTGCCGGTTTGGGTTTCGGCGGGTCGGCCTTGACCGGCTCAGGCTCGGGGGCCGGCGCCGGCTTGATGTTCAGCACCTGCTCGACCGGGGCCTCGGACTCGCGGATCGGCCCGCTGCCCTCAACCTGCGGCTCGCCCAGAGCGTCCTGCACCAGGTCGTCCTCGCGCATGGCGACGATCTGCTGGTACTCCTCGGCCGTGGTAGCCCGGTGCATGGTGAACGCCACCTGCGGATACTCCGCGTCAGTGAACTCCAGCCGGGTGACCACGCCATACGGCTTGATGCTGTGACGAGACAGCGCGCCGACGTACTCCTGCAGGAACATATTGTCACTGCGGTCACCACGGGCCTTGCGCAGGCTCATGATCGGCAGGTCGAGGATCACCGGCTGGCTGGTCACCCGGCCGTCCAGCACCGGCAGCACGACGAACCGCTTGTAGTCCGCGCACTCTTTACCCTGCTTGCCCCCCGGGGTGATCTTCGACCCAAACTGGTTGCGGGGGCAGGTCGAGCAGCGGTCGCTCTGCGGGGCCTTGGCGTTCACGTCCGGCCGGGCACCGTCCAGGCTCCAGCAGTCGGGCATGTCGATGCTGCCGGCGCTGTAGCTCTCCTGGTACCACCGCTTGCTCATGTGCGGGCGGCCGCGCAGCAGGATGATGTCCAGCTCACGCGAACGGGTCGAGGTCTCGTTGCCCTGGTAGCGGAACCGGAACTCCTTGCCCCGCAGGGACAGGACCGGCATGTCAATGCCACCACCGCCAATACCTGCGGCGAACTCGTCATCCGGCGCTTCAGCCCGGAGGTGGGCCGGAAGTTGTGCCGGGTCGATCTTCATCAGGTTAGTCACTAGCTACTCCTTACATTCAGTTTGCGGATGGTTGAAACCTCAAGGCCCGGCAACTCCACGCCGGCCTCCCGGAGGTTTTTCTTCGCCACCGAGATGTTCAAGACATCCCAGCAGTCGTTCTGGATCACGGTGTCGATCACGGCATTACGGTCCACGATCTTGATCGACTCCACCTCCGAGATGTACGGGGTGCCGTGCGCGGTCTTGAGGGACTTGGCCCCCTGGTCCTGCAGGTGCTTCATCAGCGCCGACTCGACTAGGGCCATGTCCTCCTTGATCGGGGACAGCTCGAGCTTGTGCCGGGCCTCGATCTCCTTCACCTGCGTGCGCAGCGTCAGGTAGTGCTGCACGATGCGGTCAATGTTCATTGATAATCTCCACTCTGTAGCAAGTTTAACACGGTATCTTGCAACCGTTCCTTGGATTCTAGCGCAACATACCGACTGTTGGCAACCTTAGAGGGCACCAAATGCGTAATTACTATGTGTTTTGTGCTGTTGGCCTGCAGCACCCGGCCGTTAGCCTGCGCGTAGACCTCGGATTTGAACGGCGGCAGGACCCACAGGATGTAGTTGGCCTTGTCCAGCGTCACGCCGTGGCTCATGGTGTCGGGCACGGCCACGACCGCTCGGTGCCGGCCGGCCTGGAACTCGTCCACGATCTGGCGCCGCTCGGCCGCCGGGGTGTCGCCCCAGTACAGCGGGGCGTCCAGCATCTCGGCCACCTGCTTGGCCACCGCCCGGAACGGTGCGAACACCAGCACCGGCGTGTCGGCCTGCTCGACGTACTCGCGGATCGCTTCGTGCATGAACGTAGCATCGACCGTCTTGGTCACGCGCTCGCCATCGTCGTGGACGTAGACCCCGCCGCCCTGCACCTGCAGGATTTTGGACAGGACCGCCGCGGCGTTGGCCGCCGTGATCTCCTCGGGCCCGTCGGTGAACCGTGCCACGGCCTCGTCGGTCAGCGCCTGGCACAGCCGGTGCTGCTCCGGGGTCATCAGGACTTCCTGGAACTCCTTCTGCACGGTGGGTACGTCGCCGCAGTCGTCCAGCGTGAACCGGATCGAGGGCTGCAGCCACTTGGCTACCGTGGTCTGCGCCGTGGGCAGGGGTATCCACTTGAACCGGGTCACCTGCCGCATCACCAGCCCCCGCCAGTGCTGCTTGCTGATGTAGGCAGGCCGCAGCAGCCGGATCAGGCCGTAGGCGTCCTCGGGGGACTGCTGGGTCGGCGTGGCGGTCAACAGCCACAACGGCAGGTCGTCGCCCACGATGGCCTTGAGGGCTTTCCACCGCCGGCTGGACGGGTTCTTCATGCTCGTGGCCTCATCGACCACCACCAGGTCCGGATCCACGTGGCCCTGGATCAGGTGCAGGGACTCCGGGTTGACGATCAGGTAGTCGTAGGGCTTGGCCGCCATCTCCTGCTTGTCGGCGCGGGTGCCGGTGAGAATCTTCCAGCTCACGGCGTTGCCGAAGGTGGTCAGCAGGTTGCGCTCCCAGATCAGCTCCAGCGTGGACTTCGGCGCCACGATCAGGACCTGCCGGATCACGCGCTCGCGCCGCAGGTAGTCAGTCGCCCACAGGGTCGATAGGGTCTTGCCTGTGCGCATGCCGTTCAGACACACGCAGCGGTTGTGGGTGCAGAGAAACTCGGCGGTGGCCCGCTGGTTGTCGCGCGGCGTCCACGGCCCCGGGAAGTCGTAGGTGTAGCGCAGCGGGTGCGGCACGTCATGCCCGGCCACCTTCAGCGCGCGCCAGACCGCGAAGTTCATCGGCGCAACGGTCACCGCCGGGGTGCTGGAGGTCGGGACGTCCTCTACCTCGACCCGGGTCGGGGTGTAGTAGGCCCGGTCAGTGCCCTCGACGAAAGCGTGCCAGGTGGTCACAACTGACAGATCGCCTGCAGTGCGGGCTTGAGCCCGTCGATGTTGCGCTCGTTGATCACGAACGTCCAGCCGCCGGCGGTGTCGATGCCGTCGATCTGGCGCTCCTGCCAGGCCGTGAGCTTGTTGCTGCCGTACTTGGTCTCGATGGCAATGAACCGGGTGTTGAGGCACACGATGAAGTCCGGCACCCCCTGCTTGCCGTAGCCCACCGGCACCGGCATGAACCACCACGCGCCCAGGTCGTCAAGGATTTTTTTCACCTCGCGCTTGACGTCAGCTTCCTTCTTCATCGGTCTCCTCCACCACTCGGTCGATCAAGGCCCGGATCGCCGGGATACTCAGCGGACAGGCGCGGGGGTCCAGCGCGTCGTCCAGGGCGTGCCATAGCCGGGTGGCCAGGCGCTGTCGGTCTGTCGGGGTCATAGGCATTATCCTCGGTCAAGGCCGCACGCAGCGCGGCGTTTTCCCCCCTCAGATAGTCCAGCGTTTCCACCAGGTCGCAGTAGGCCACGGCCAGGCGAGTGTGGCGAGCGTTCACCGCCTC
>REES01000027.1 GCA_007694935.1 Rhodospirillales bacterium | reverse complement strand
TCGGGCGACAGGCACGGGGCTTCAGCGAGTATGGCCACAGCCTGGTGCGGGTTCATTCGGCACCCCGGCTGCACAGGTAGGTCAGCATGGCGCTGCCCACGGTTGAGCCGGACGCCAGGTGCGGGTCGGCGTTGACCAGTTCACCGTCGAGGCTGAACATCCACACGCGCTGGGCGGCAGCGCCGCAACGCTCGCGCTCGACCGCCCACAGGTAGGGCAGCACCAGCACGCCGTCACGCACCTCGCCCACGACCCCGGCGTAATCCTTGCTGACGTGCAGCAGGTCGTCGTTCACGTGGACGGTGAAGTCCGGGGTCTCAGCAATCAAAGTCCACATCAGTAGCAACATTGTCATCTCTCACTCTCCAGATAAGTGGTCGGTGCTATCGGACACTCACACCGACCGGGCGGGCCAACGGGGAGGAGGCCCCTGTCCGACCGCTAACCATCGTGATGCTCGCACCACGTCAAGGGGCAGAACCGGCACAGCCAGCTCTTGATCGGCGGGTAGGTCTGGTCCGCTTCGATCATGTCAATCAGATCCAGCACGCGCCGCTCGGCGTTGCGATCCGGCTGGCTGGACACCGTTTTGCAACTGTCCACGCCGACCCAGGTGAAACTGATGTCCTGGGCCACGCCGTTCCATCGCAGCAGCGCGGTGTAGACGTCGGACTGCAGCGGATCGGGCCGCAGCTTGCCGGTTTTCCAGTCAATGACCACCGCCGCATCGTCCACCGTCAGCAGCACGTCCACGTAGCCGATCACGTGCGGCCGGGACCACTCCAGCTTGACCTCGGGGGTCGCCTGCGCCTGCCTGAGCTTGTCCAGCAGACCGTCCGGCGTCCACACGTTGAGGGCAGCGTCCACGGGCGTGCCGTCGATCAGGTACTGCTCCAGGGCGTTGTGGACCGCCTTGCCTCGCACCAGCGCCGGGGTCGGTGGCGTCTCGGGCCACGTCCGGGTGATGTACTTGGCCTCGAACTGTCGGGGGCACTTCTGCCACGTGGCCATGCCGGAATAGCTGTATCTCATCCCGTGCCGCTCCGCTGCACGCCGCGGGGCAGTTCCCGCTCCATCCCACGCTCCAGGGCGTCGAACAGCTCATCGCGGTACCGCTCCATGGCCTCGCTGCGGTCCTCGTCCTCGCGCTGCTGGCGCAGCATCTCGTCGGTGTCGTTCACTTCGCTTCTCCGTATCGTGTCGCGGTTGAAATCTCACAGGCCACCGGCAGGCCCTCGGCCCACGCCGGCAGCGTCAACATGGCCTCGCGTACTGCGGGCACGTCGTCCTCGGTCCCGACCATCACCACCTCATCGTGGACCATCATCACCACCGGGCACGGCATGCGTACCGCAGCATGGTAGATAATGTCCCGGGCGACGGCCTGGGTCCAGTTCTCGACCACCAGACCATGCCATAAGTTAGCACGATCCCGGCCGGCCGTCTTGCTGAAAATCTTGTGCCGCAGGTAGGACACGTCCCGCCCGTGGGCAGTGATGTCGGGGTAGGTCAGCTTGCGCCCGGAGGGCAGGGTCAGCTCGCCGTTGTTTACTGCCTCGCGGTGGAGGGCCCGCCCCCACTCGCGCCAGACCGGGCGCCGGCGGTGCCACTCGGCATGGATAGGTTCGGCCTCGCGGTGGTCCATTGTTACGCCGATGCCTGCGGCGTAAGTGACCAGCCCGTTGCACCCTTGGAAAAACCCCAAGGCCAGCACCGGGGGCTTGGCGCGCCGGCGCATCTCCGTATCCACTTCGTCGTATGCACAGTTATACATCTCGTTGGCGGCAAACTCGCGGTATGGGTCGCGCCCGGACTGGAACAGACTCAGGCCATAGGGGTCCTGCGCCCCCCACATCACCACGCGCGCCTCGATCTGGCTGTAGTCGGCCACGATCAGCACCTTGCCGGGCGGGGCCATCAGCGCGTTGCGGAAGTCACCCCGCGGCAGGTTCTGCATGTTCATCTTGTCGGCGCCCGAGGCCCGACCGGTGTGCGCGCCGTAGTAGATCAGCGGCGACGGGCAGGGCTCGCCCACGTCCAGCAGGCGCTGGGCCCGGCTGGCGACGATAGTGGACGCCCCCTCGGTGCGCAGCTCATGCAGCAGCCGCACCCGCGCGTCCGGGTGGGTCATCAGGGACTGCATGAACGCGTCCGACTTGGCGAACGCATAGGTCTGTTTGCCGGTGCGAGGGGACGTCTTGACGCCAGGCTCAACGCCGTAGTGCCGCAGGGCCTGTGCGAACGCATCCCGCTTGCGCAGTATGGCCGCCTCGGGCGCCACCTGGGTCGCCAGGGACTGCAGCAGCGCGGTATCCAGCGCGAGCCGGGGCTCGGTCGCCATGCGCACGTGCAGGTCAATCGCGCGGAGCTCAAGGTCGGTCAGGGGGCAGTGTCGGTTCAGCCAGTGGTGGACCTTGATCATGATCTCAACGTCGCGCTTGCCGTACTCGGCCAGCTCATCGCCCCCCGCGCCGACGGCCTGCTCGGTGTCACCCTTGGCCATGCCGAGAAACTCGCCCCACCAAGCCAGGTTGGTCCGCGCGTCGGCCGGCAACACGCCTTGGCTGATCGCGTAACTGGTCCACGCCTTTGTATCCAGCCAGAACGCTGGTCGGTGCCCGAATCGGTCGGCCAGGATCGCCCCATCGAACGAGGCATTGTGCGCCACGGCTACTGTTTTGTCCCAATCGACGAACGCTGCCCACTCCCGTACCATCCCGGGCTTGATCCAGGCCGTCGGCCGGTCCCCGTGCCGGATCGCCAAACCTAGGCACTCGAACCGTGCGTCCCGCACGTACTGCAGGGTCGGCATATGCCGCAGGGAATAGTCCCCGCGCGGCTCGTAGTGCGTCTCGAAGTCAAGGTATAGCAAGGTCACGGGCACGTCCCCACGTGCCCGCGGTAGTCCGGCCAGTGTCCGGCCTGGACCATCTCGCAATAGTGCGCGTGCTCGCGCTCGTGATCGCGGTAGTCCATCTCGCCAATTATGGCCATGGCGATGATGATTGCGGCCAGCATGGCGGCCAGCCAGCGCGGCACGAGCGGCCGCGGGCGCTGGACCCGGACCCGCGCGGATCCGTAGCAGGTAAAGGGCGCCTGGTAGGCGTGGCGCCGGGTTGCTTTGTCGTTCATCGCCGGGCCTCCACGTGGCAGCACTGGACACGGGCAAAGTAGGCCCACGCCGGCAGGTTCGCGGGCCATACCCCGGCCGCGGTCCGGCTGGACCGCTTGCACCACAGGTTCCCGTTACATTCGAAGGTCTGCCCTTTCTCGACTTCGTGGAAAGGTACCGGGCGCCCGCCACGGCGTAGCAGGGCTGCGGGTGTGTAGTAAGTAGTCATTAGATCACCTCCTCG
>REES01000094.1 GCA_007694935.1 Rhodospirillales bacterium | reverse complement strand
CCTCCACCAGCCGCGGGACCAGATCGTGGCGGCGCTTCAGCTGCACGTCGATCTGCGCGAACGCGTTGACGTAGGCGTTGCGGAGACGCACCAGCCGGTTGTAGAGGACGGTTGCGACGATGCTGACGACCACCACCACGCCCAGGATGATCAGAACAGGCTCCATGTATTCGCTCCCATGGTTCGGTCTGCCCGTCGCGTGCCCCGTGGCGGCCGATCGGCCGGGACCTAGGGCCGGATGGACCGCGTTCCACGCACGATAGACCGGTGTGCCAGCGTTGAGAAGCCGGGCCGACGGGTGCCGCGGAGACCTTCCCGCTGAAACCGATGCATCATCTGGCATGATCCCCTGGATCTCCCTGTCCCCCGCAGCGCTTCCAGCACCGTGTTTGCCTTGAACCGGGCGGTGAACCGGCGTCGTCTCCTTATCGTGCACCCCGCCGTCATCCGGTGGAATGCGCCTGAACCTCCTCTCCGATGTTCCTGATTACCTCAGCCTTGCCTGCCGCGCCGGGACAACGCACGGGACAACGCATATGCGTCGTCGATGAGTTGGCACCCGGGGAATCCCGTGTCGACCCCGGTAGCAGCGACGGAGCAGCGAGGGGACCATGCCAAGCATTCAGCCTATCCATCGCCCGCAGGGGGCAACCCGCCACGTCGGCCTTCTCGGCGACCGCTACATCTTTCGTTTGACCTCGGAGGACACCGACGGCGCGTTCGCCCTGGTCGAGGCCATCGTCGGACCGGGGCACGGCACGCCGCCGCACGTCCACACGCGCGAGGACGAGACCTTCGTGATCCTTGAGGGCAGGATTGAGTTCACCGTCGGCGACCGCACGCTGACATTGGCGATCGGCGACACGCTGTTCGCCCCGCGTGAGGTCGCGCACCACTTCCGCAATCCGACGGAACGCCCGGCGCGCATGCTCAGCCTCATTACACCCGGAGGGTTCGAGGCCTTTTTGGAACGCGCCGGCACGCGCCTCGCCGGTCCGGACGACGCTCCGCCCCCACCGGGCGACCAGGACATCGCCCGGGTGATGGCGCTGGCGGATGACTACGGTGTCAAGATCCTGTCGCCGGGCTGAGCCGGGGAGAGGAGTGACAGACGCCGGCCGTCATACTCCCGCGATGCCGCCGGTGCGGAGCACGAAATCGATGACCTGATCGAGGCCGTCACCGGCCTTGAGGTTGGTGAACACGAACGGCCGATCGCCCCGCATCCGCTTGGCATCGCGCTCCATCACCGCGAGGTCCGCTCCCACCATCGGCGCCAGATCGGTCTTGTTGATAAGCAAAAGGTCGGAGCGGGTGATGCCGGGGCCGCCCTTGCGCGGGATCTTGTCGCCGGCCGCCACGTCGATGACGTAGAGGGTGATGTCGGCCAGTTCCGGGGAGAAGGTGGCGGCCAGGTTGTCACCGCCGGATTCGATGAACACCATGTCGAGGTCCGGAAATCGCCCCACCAGATCCTGCACGGCGGCGAGGTTGATGGAGGCATCCTCCCGGATCGCGGTGTGTGGGCAGCCACCGGTCTCCACCCCCAGGATGCGCTCCGGCGCCAGCGCGCCCGACCGGGTCAGGAATTCGGCATCCTCCCGGGTGTAGATGTCGTTGGTGACGGCGGCGAGTCGGTAGCGGTCGCGCAGGCGCTTGCACAGCGCATCCATCAATGCGGTCTTGCCGGAGCCCACCGGTCCGCCGACCCCGACGCGAAGCGGCCCTGTCGTGCCCGCGTTCATGACCGGAACAGCCGCACGTGCTGGGTTTCGTGGCAGATCGAACTCCAATCGACCATGAGGGTCGCCGTCCCGACATCATCCATGGTTCCCTCCCGAGTGGTTTCTGCAACACCCTGGATCACTGGCTCCAGGGCGGCAAGCGCCTTGAGGCCGTCGGTCTGCCCCAGCGGGATCAGCCGCACCCCGGCTGACACCAGGTTGGCGGCAAACGCCTGAAGATAGGCCGGCACCACCAGCCGCACCGGCATGCCGGCGGCGGCGGTGGCCATGGCGACGGCCACCGGGTGCACCGGCGGGATGGCCACGACCCTGAGGGGCTCGGCCAGCGCCCGCAACCGCAAGTCCGGCCATGCCGAATCGACGGCGTCCAGGAATGCCCGGCCCTGGGCGGTGCTTTCCAGCGCCAGTTCCGCGGTGCCGCGAAAGGCCGCCGCACGCTCGGCGACCTGTGTGAGGCGGCCGGCGTCCCCGGCCCGGACGGCCTGCCAGGCGGCCGCCAGGAATACCGCATCCAGCCGGCCGGCACCACGCCTCAGGATCGCGCCGATCCAGCGCTCGAGGCTGCCGCGGTCCCTCACCAGCCCTTCCTCCACCGCCGCCTCGATCCCGTGAGAGTAGCTGTAGGCGCCCACCGGGAAAGACGATGACAGCCACGTCATCAGCCGGCAGAGGTTGGCTTCATCCATCGCCGGAGGTGGCGTTTGGCGTGGGGTGACCGTGGCTGGCGTAGGCGCCCGGTTCGGGATCGAACGGCGCCAGCCGGCGGGTGACACTGGCGCCGAGGTCACGCAGCATCGCCGTCATCACCGGGTCGTCGCGGATGCGAATGGTGCTGTCGTCCAGCACCTGGATGGCGATGTGCCGGTTGCCCAGGTGCCAGGCGAGGCGCAAGCGCCCGGCCACCGTGGCAGTGCTTGCGTCGGCCACCGCTTCGTCCCGGGCCGCGACCCGGATGATTCCGCCGTCCTCCAGCGCAAGCCCGTCGTCGTGGCGCAGGACGGTGGCGGCGGGCAGGTCGAGCAGGAACGCGCGCCCGGCGTCATCGGCCATCATGCGGCGGCGGCGATGGCGGTCGTCGAACGTCAGGGTGATGACACCCTCGGCCCGCTCCTGTTGCCACGAACCCGCCGGGAGGACGTGGGTCGCCCGCGGTACTGAGGTTGCGTTCGATACCGATGAAGACACCACCACAATCAGAACAGGAAATAGCGTTGCGCCATCGGCAGCACCCGGGCCGGCTCGCAGGTCAGCAACTCGCCATCCGCCCGGACTTCATAGGTCTCCGGATCCACCTCCATCACCGGGGTGGCGTCATTGAGGACCATGTCCTTCTTGTCGATGCTGCGGGTGTTCTCCACCGCGACCAGGGTCTTGGCGAGCCCCAGAACACCGCCGATGCCGACCTGCAAGGCAGCGCGGGAGACGAAAGTGACCGCGCTTTCGGTCAGCGAACGGCCGAATCCGGCGAACATGGGACGGTAATGCACCGGCTGCGGGGTCGGGATCGAGGCATTGGGATCACCCATGGCGGCCGCCACGATGGTGCCGCACTTCAGCACCAGGTCCGGCTTCACGCCGAAGAACATCGGCTGCCACAGCACCAGGTCGGCAAGCTTGCCCAGCGCCACCGAGCCCACGTGCAGCGAGATGCCATGTGCGATTGCCGGGTTGATGGTGTACTTCGCGATGTAGCGCTTGATCCGGTGGTTGTCGTTGCCGGGCTTCTCACCCGGCAGCGGCCCCCGCTGCCTCTTCATCTTGTCGGCGGTCTGCCAGGTGCGAATGATCACCTCGCCCACCCGGCCCATGGCTTGGCTGTCGGAAGATATGATGCTGAAGGCGCCGAGGTCGTGCAGGATATCCTCGGCGGCGATGGTCTCCTTGCGGATGCGGCTCTCGGCGAAGGCCACGTCCTCGGGAATCGCCGGGTCCAGGTGGTGGCACACCATCAACATGTCCAGGTGTTCGTCCAGCGTGTTGACGGTGTAGGGACGGGTCGGGTTGGTGGAAGACGGCAGCACGTTGGCCAGGCCGCACACCTTGATGATGTCCGGCGCATGGCCGCCGCCGGCGCCTTCGGTGTGGAAGGCGTGGATCGTGCGCCCCTTGAATGCCGCAATGGTGTCCTCGACGAAGCCGGATTCGTTGAGGGTGTCGGTGTGGATGGCGACCTGCACGTCGGCCTCCTCGGCCACGGCCAGGCAGGTGTCGATGGCCGACGGGGTGGTGCCCCAGTCCTCGTGCAGCTTGAGCCCGCACGCCCCGCCCATCACCTGCTCGACTAGAGCGGCCGGCTGCGAGGCATTGCCCTTGCCGAAGAACCCCAGGTTCATCGGCAGGCCCTCCGCCGCCTGCAGCATGCGGCCGATGTGCCAAGCCCCGGGGGTGCAGGTGGTGGCCTTGGTCCCCTCAGCCGGACCGGTGCCGCCGCCCAGCATGGTGGTGATGCCGGAATAGAGCGCGTCTTCCACCTGCTGCGGGCAGATCCAGTGGATGTGCGCATCGATGCCGCCGGCGGTGAGGATGCGGCCCTCGCCGGCGATCGCCTCGGTGCCGGGGCCGATGACGATGTCGACGCCCGGCTGGACGTCGGGGTTGCCGGCCTTGCCGATGCCGACGATGCGCCCGTCCTTCAGGCCGACGTCGGCCTTGATGATGCCCCAGGTGTCGATGATCAGGGCGTTGGTGATCACCGTGTCCACCGCCCCCTGGCCGCGGGCGGTCTGCGACTGACCCATGCCGTCACGAATCACCTTGCCGCCGCCGAATTTGACCTCCTCGCCATAGATGGTGCGGTCCTCCTCCACCTCGGCAATCAGGTCGGTATCAGCGAGGCGCACCCGGTCGCCGGTGGTGGGCCCGAACATCTGGGCATAGGCGGCGCGGTCGATGGTGAAGGCCATGGCGTGTCAGTCCCCGAGCGGCCCGGCGACGCGGGCGTTGAAGCCATGGACCACCCGCCGGCCGGCGTAGGGCACCAGGGTCACTTCCCGGGTCTGCCCCGGCTCGAACCGGACCGCCGAGCCCGCCGGGATATCCAGCCGCCAGCCGCGCGTCTTGTCCCGGTCGAACTGCAGTGCCGTGTTGGTCTCGAAGAAATGGTAGTGGGAACCCACCTGCACCGGCCGGTCGCCGGTATTGGCGACCCGCAGGGTCAGGGTCGGTCGGCCCGCGTTCAGGGTAATGGTGCCGGCTGCGGGAAGGAGCTCTCCGGGGATCATGGCCATACCCTCGCGGTCAGCGGATCGGCTGGTGCACGGTGACAAGCTTGGTGCCGTCGGGGAAGGTCGCTTCAACCTGGATCTCGGGGATCATCTCGGGAATCCCGTCCATCACCTGATCGCGTCGGAGCACGCCGCCGCCGTTCCGCATCAGGTCGGCGACGCTGGCGCCGTCCCTCGCCCCTTCCACCACGAAGTCGGAGATCAGAGCTACCGCTTCCGGATAGTTGAGCTTGACCCCACGGGCGAGGCGCCGTCGCGCCACCTCGGCGGCCATCGCCACCAGCAGCTTGTCCTTCTCCCGCGGTGTCAGGTTCATCGTAGTCCCCCTGATTGCAGACGGCGCGATCGGTCGCGCGCAGGCGCCTACACCGACCACAGCCGCGGCAGCGCGGCCTCCCGCCCGCCGACTTGGCTTCGGAACGCGGCCCAGACGAGGCCGAAGCTCTGACGCAGCATCATCGCATCCCGGCCGAGCCAGCGCATCAGCAGAATGCCGCCGACCACGGTCGCTCCGCCGCGAAGCCCTGCGCCCAGGTGCGGGTGCATCAGGCGCCTCGCCCGGGCCAGGTGCCGATCGGCATCCGGGGCAACGTACAACAGGGTGGCGGCCGCCACTGCCCCATCCAGGCAGGCCGGGTCGGCCAGCAGCGCCGCCAGATCCTCGTCCAGTTCCAGCGCGTCGGCAAACATAAGCCAGCCATCCACGCGCACGTCCCAGGCATCCCGCAGCCGCCCATGGGTCAGCCCCTCGCCCCGCGCCGTGCGGCCGAACACCAGGATATCGCCGGCCATCACCCGGGCGGCCGGATCAGCGGCGACGGTGGTGGTCCGCTCCAGCCGGGCGCCGTTGAACAGGATGGTCTCCTGCGGCAGCCACTCCAGCCACGCACCCGCCGCAACCGACAGGGTGATTGACAGCCGGCAGGGAGTCCCTGTGCTGCGGTAGACCTTCTCGGCCGCCTGTCCGGTCACCAGCGCCGTGGCACCCTTCTCCAGGTGTACGTGGACATCGACACGGTCACCGCCGACCAGCCCACCGCCGGTATTGACGATCACCGCCACCGGCGCCTCCGGCTCGTGGGACCGCGGGAACAGGGCGCGCAAGGGCGCCCGCTGCAGCAGGTCGGCCAGCTCGGTCACCTGGCCCCGCTGCCGGAACCCGAGGCGGAGGGCGCCGCCAGGCGCCGCGACGATCCCTGTTTCGGCGTCAGACTGAGAGATGACCACGGACATCGGCTTCCACCATATCAGCCGCGCGCCCGGCCGCCACCACCGCCCCCCGGTCCAACACCACGTAGTCATCGGCCAGCCGCCGGGCGAAATCGAAATACTGCTCCACCAGAAGGATCGCCATGTCGCCCCGGCTCGCCAGCAGCCGGATCACGTTTTCGATGTCGCGGATGATCGAGGGCTGGATGCCTTCCGTCGGCTCGTCCAGCACCAGCAGCCGCGGGCGGGTGACCAGGGCGCGGGCGATGGCGAGCTGCTGCTGCTGGCCGCCGGACAGGTCACCGCCGCGTCGCCTCAGCATGTCCTTGAGCACCGGGAACAGGTGGAAGATCTCATCCGGTACGTGGCGGAGCTTGCGCGGCAGGGCGGAAAAGCCGGTTTCCAGGTTCTCCTCCACCGTCAACAGCGGGAAGATCTCCCGCCCCTGGGGCACGTAGGCGATGCCACGGGCGGCCCGCTGATAGGGCGCTGCACCGGTGATATCGGCACCCTCCCACTCGATCCGGCCGGCCTTCACCAAGTGCTGGCCGACGATCGCCCGGAGCAGGCTGGTCTTGCCGACGCCGTTCCGCCCGAGGACGCAGGTGACGGCACCCTTGTCCGCCCGCACGCTCACCCTCTTGAGTGCCTGGCTGGCGCCGTAGAACAGGTCGATGGCATTGACGGCAAGCATGCTCAGCGCCCCAGGTAGACCTCGATCACGCGGGGATCGTTCTGGACATGCTCCATCGACCCCTCGGCCAGCACCGATCCCTCGTGCAGGACCGTGACCCGGCTCTCCAGCGCCTTGACGAATACCATGTCGTGCTCCACCACCACCACGGAATGCGTCTTGGCGATCCCTTTCAGCAGTTCGGCGGTCTGTTCCGTCTCCGCATCGGTCATGCCGGCGGCGGGTTCGTCCACCAGCAGCAGTTCCGGATCCTGCATCAGCAGCATGCCGATCTCCAGCCACTGCTTCTGCCCGTGGGACAGCGCGCCGGCCAGGGTGTCGCGGGCTACGGCGAGCGAGACCGTCTCCAGCACCTGCTCGATCCGCTGCCGCTGCGGAGGCCTCAGGCGAAAGAACAAGGCATTGAACACGTTGCGGCTGCCGGCCAGCGCCAGCTCCAGGTTGTCCCACACGGTATGACTCTCGAACACCGTCGGCTTCTGGAACTTGCGGCCGATCCCGAGGTTGGCGATGCGGGCCTCGTCGAGGCGGGTCAGATCGACGCCGCCGTTGAACAGCACGCTGCCGGTGGACGGCCGGGTCTTGCCGGTGACCACGTCCATCATCGTGGTCTTGCCGGCGCCGTTCGGCCCGATGATCGCGCGAAGCTCGCCGGCCAGCACGTAGAAGCTGAGGTTGTTGAGGGCCTTGAAGCCGTCGAAGCTGACCGTGACCCCATCCAGGTAGAGGATGGTGTCATGCACCTCGGGGCGAGCGTGCACGGTCGCCATCACTCGGCCGCCCTCTGCCCTTCGGCGGCGCGCAACGCGATCGCCCGCCGTTCCGCCGCCGGCCGCCGGAAGCGGTCGCCCATGCCGCCCAGGGTTCCGACGATCCCCTTGGGCAGGAACAGGGTGACCAGGATGAACAATGCGCCCAGGGCGAACAGCCACACCTCCGGCATCGCCGCGGTGAGGTAGGTCTTGCCATAGTTCACCAGGCCGGCACCGAGGGCGGCCCCGTAGAGGGTGCCGCGGCCGCCCACCGCCACCCAAACCACGACCTCGATGGAAAAGGCCGGCGCGAATTCGCTCGGGTTGATGATGCCCACCTGCGGCACGTACAGCGCCCCGGCGACACCGGCCATCATCGCCGACACCACGAACACGAACAGTTTGTAGTATTCCACCCGGTAGCCAATGAAGCGGGTGCGGCTTTCGGCATCGCGGACGGCGACCAGAACCTTGCCCAACCGGGAGGTGACGATGAACCGGCTGACCAGGTAGCCCAGCGCCAGGGCGACGCAGCTCGCGGAGAAGAGGCCAAGCCGGGTCTCCACCGCCTGCAGGTCGAAGCCGAGCAGCTCCTTGAAATCGGTGAGCCCGTTGTTGCCGCCGAAGCCCATATCGCTGCGGAAGAACGCCAGCATCAGGGCGAAGGTCATCGCCTGGCTGATGATGGAGAAGTAGACGCCGCTGACCCGCGACCGGAAGGCGAGAAATCCGAATACGAAGGCGAGCGCCCCCGGCACCAGCAGCACCATCAGCATGGCGAAGGGAAAGGAATCGAACCCGAGCCAGTACCACGGCAACTCGTTCCAGTTCAGGAACACCATGAAGTCAGGAAGCACCGGGTGGCCGTAGACCCCGCGGTCGCCGACCTGGCGCATCAGGTGCATCCCCATGGCGTAGCCGCCGAGGGCGAAGAAGGCGCCGTGGCCGAGGCTGAGGATGCCGCAGAAGCCCCAGATCAGGTCAACCGCCAGCGCGAGAAGGGCGTAGCACAGGTACTTGCCGAGCAGGCTCACCAGCCAAGTGGGTACGAAGAATGGCGAGCCTGGCGGCTGGGTCAGGTGCAGCACGGGGACCAGCACCGCCGCTGCCAGCGTGACCACCACCAGCACCAGGCCGCCGGGGCTGCCCAGCAGCAGCCGGGTGAGCGGACCGCCCACGGTCACCGCTCAGTTCTCCACCGCCCGGCCGCGGAGCGCAAACAGGCCGCGGGGACGCTTCTGGATGAACAGGATGATCGCCACCAGCACCAGAATCTTCGCCAGCACCGCCCCGGCGTAGGGCTCGATGAATTTGTTGACGATGCCGAGGGTGAAGGCGCCGACGAAGGTGCCCCACAGGTTGCCGACGCCGCCGAACACCACCACCATGAAGCTGTCGATGATGTAGCCCTGGCCCAGGTTGGGGCTGACGTTGTCGATCTGACTCAGGGCCACTCCGGCCAGCCCGGCGACGCCGGAACCGAGCCCGAAGGTGAGGGCGTCGATCCTCCCGGTGCGGATGCCCATGGAGGCGGCCATCTGCCGATTCTGGGTGACTGCCCGCATGCGCAGCCCGAAGCCGGTGTGGCGCATCACCACCAGCAGCATGGCGAACACCATCAGGCTGAAGACGATGATCCAGATGCGGTTGTAGGTGAGGGCGAAGCCGCCGGCGATTTCCACCGCACCGCTCATCCACGACGGGTTCCCCACCTCCACGTTGCTGGAGCCGAACACCGTCCGCACCAGCTGCTGCAGGATCAGGCTGAGGCCCCAGGTGGCGAGCAGAGTCTCCAGCGGCCGACCGTAGAGGAACCGGATGATGCCCCGTTCGATGGCGATGCCGAAGGCACCGGCGACCAGGAAGGCCGCCGGCAGCGCCACCGCGAGGGAGTAGTCGAACGCGTCGGGCGCCCACATCCGGAATGCCTGCTGCACCAGGAAGGTGGTGTAGGCCCCCAGCATCACCATCTCGCCGTGGGCCATGTTGATCACCCCCATCACGCCGAAGGTGATGGCGAGGCCGAACGCCGCCAGCAGCAGGACCGAGCCCAGGCTCACCCCCTGGAACACGTTGACGGCGAAACCCCACAGCGCCAGCCGCCCGTCGATGCTGGCGAGGGCGTCGGCCGCGGCCGCCCGGACGGCGTCATCGGCCTCCACCGGGTTGCCGTCGCTGTCCTGGATCAGCACGCTCGCCACCAGGGTGCGGACCTCCCGGTCGGAGACACGCCCCAGGACCTCGAGTGCCGCCACCCGCTGTTCCGTCTCGGTGCCGTGGACCAAGTGAATGGCGGCCAGAGCCCGCTCCATTCGCCGTCGGACCGACGGCTCGGTCTCGATCGCCAGCGCTTCCTGCAGCAAGGGTTCGGCATCGGCGCTGCGGGCGCGGAACACCGCATGGGCGGCCTGCCGCCGCCGTTCGGTGTTGGGACTCATCAGGGTCAAGCTGCCGAGTGCGGTGCGCACCATGCCCCGCAGCCGGTTGTTGATGGCGACCCGGTTGACCGCCGTGGTCGGCACCACCTCGAGCTCTTCCAGAGTCAAGGCATCGCGCAGCAGCAGGCCGCGGCCGCGGCGCTCGCCGATGACCACCCGGCCGTCGGTGGCCCGCGTATACAGCGCGCCGTTGAGAAACGCCTCCAGCACCGGGATGGCCCGGTCATCGCCGCTGTCGGCGAGGTCGCGCACCGCCGTCATCTTGTCGCCGAAGCTTCCGGCCACGAGGTCATCCACCATGGAACGGAGCGCGTCGATGTCGATGGCAGCCGTTGCCGGGGCCTCGTCGGCCGCAGCCGGCGACACCTCAACCGCCAGCGGCCCGCCCACCATCAGGACGGCCATAAGCACGAGCAGGAAACGGACTTTGCGCATGGCTTTTGCGGATTTCGCGATCCAGACGTGGGTGGGGGAGACACGCCGGGCTGGGGGCGGCGCGACCCGCCGCCCCGTGCGCCCGGCGTCCAGTTGCGTGACGACCTAACTCAGAACGACGCCTCGAAGCGCGGCTCTTCGCAGTTGCCGCAGACCCAGGGGAAGGTCCAGTCGGCGGTAAGCTTGGCGCTTTCCGGGATGTACCGGGACCACGCCTCGCCGGGGATGACGTCATCGGTTTCCCACACCGTCAGGAACTGACCGTCCGCCTGGATCTCGCCGATCAGCACCGGCTTGGACAGGTGATGGTTGACGTTCATCACTGCGACGCCGCCGGTCAGGTTGCGCACCTTCTGGCCGTACATCGCCTGGCGCACCGCATCCACGTCGGTGGTGCCGGCCTGCTGCACCGCCTGAACCCACATGCGGAAACCGATGTAGTGGGCCTCCATCGGGTCATTGGTCACCCGCCGGGTGCTGCCGATGAACTGATGCCACTTCTCGATGAACTCGGCGTTCTCGGGCGTGTCGACGCTCATGAAGTAGTTCCAGGCGGCCAAGTGCCCGACCAGCGGCGCGGTGTCCAGGCCGGCCAGTTCTTCCTCGCCCACCGAGAACGCCACCACCGGGATCTCCTCGGCGGTGATGCCCTGGTTGGCGAGCTCGCGGTAGAACGGCACGTTGGCATCGCCGTTGATGGTGGAGACCACCGCGGTGGGCTTGCCCTCGGCGGCGAACCGCTTCACGTCGGCGACGATGGTCTGCCAGTCGGAATGGCCGAATGGGGTGTAGTTCTCCATGATGTCGTCGTCGGAAACGCCGTTTGCGTTGAGAAAGGCCCGAAGGATCTTGTTGGTGGTGCGCGGGTAGACGTAGTCGGTGCCCAGCAGCACCCAGCGCTCGGCGCCACCACCTTCCTCGCTCATCAGGTATTCCACCGCCGGGATCGCCTGCTGGTTGGGCGCCGCGCCGGTGTAGAACACGTTTCGGGAGCTTTCCTCGCCCTCGTACTGCACCGGGTAGAACAGCAGGCCGTTGAGCTCCTCGAACACCGGCAGCACCGCCTTCCGCGACACCGAGGTCCAGCAGCCGAACACCACATCAACACGGTCGCGCTCGATCAGCTCCCGCGCCTTCTCGGCGAACAACGGCCAGTTGGAAGCGGGGTCCTGCACCACCGGCACCAGTTGCTTGCCTAACAGGCCGCCGCGTTCGTTCTGATCGGCGATCAGCATCAGCATCACGTCCTTCAAGGTGGTCTCGCTGATCGCCATGGTCCCCGAGAGGGAGTGGAGAATGCCGACCTTGATGGTGTCCTGGGCTTGCACCGGGCCACCGGCGGCCAGACCGGCCGCGAGCACCCCCGCCCCGATGAGCGCACAAAGCTTGTTCTTCATGATCTTCCTTTCCCCCTTTGCCGGGTGAGCGTTGACTTCCGCCAGGGTGGGAGAGCAAGAACGGGGCCAATGCCGCCGGTTGTGCTGCACCCGGACGACAATGGACTTTTCAATGGCTTGGGGACGTCGGGGCGGGCTCGGGCCGGCCGGCCGCTGTCCACGGCATCGGCAGATGGCGTCATTTTAAGCACCGTGACACCACTGCCTACCGATTGACCGCTTGCGGGGCAGGCGTCAGTGCGGCAGCGTCGCGGTGCATGCCCGAGATCGGTCAGCCGATGGATCGAAAGGAGATCGGTGCACCGACGCGAGTGCTACCCGCTGCCGGTGTCGGGGGCGTGCCGGTCGAGCAGGCCGGACTCGAGCGGGGTGAGGACCGGCACATCCGTCCAGAGCAGGGCGCAGTGGACCGGCCGGTCCGGGAACAGCGGCGCCAGCACGGCGCGGTAGGCGGCCATCTGCTGCAGGTAGGAAAGCGGCACCTCGGCCGCGGTTGCGGGCGGAGCGCGACCGGTCTTGTAGTCGACCACCGTCACCGCATCCTCCGCCACCAGCAACCGGTCGATCTGCCCGAGCACGGCCCGGTTGCTGACGATGCCGCTCACCGGCACTTCCGAGCGGCTGCCGGGGCCGAACACCGCCGCCCAGTCGGGATGCTCCAGCACCGCCATCACCTGGCGCAGGATCTCGCTCTGGGCGTCCGGCGAGAGCCCGGTGACCGGCCGGGCCAGCCACGTCGCCGCCACCGCCGCCCGGCGTTCGGCTGGAAGGTCGGGGAGCAGCTGCAGCAGCCGGTGGATCAGCCGGCCGCGGGCCAGCCGTCCGGGCGCACCATCGCCGGCCGGCGACCGTGCCGGGGGATCCGGGGTGTCGGGGCGCGACGGGGCCAGCGGCCGCGGCGGTGCCGGTTCTTGAGGGGCGGGCCGGGTCGCCCAGGTGGGTAGCGGCGGGGCGGCCCCCGGCCGATGCGCTTCCGGAGAGGCCGGCGGCCGTTGCTGCGGGCAGTGCAGCGCGACGATGGTGGCCCCGTCGGTCTCCCCGAGCTCGGCCAGCAGCGGATCTTGCCGGACATCGGCCCGGACATCGGCCCGGACATCGGCCCGGACATCGGCCTGGACATCGGCCCAGGCATCGGCGGGATGTTCGGCGGACAGCGCCGCCAAGCCCTTCTGTACCAGTCGGTACCAGCAGCCTTCGCTTTCCGCCTGGGAGCCACGCCAGCCGCAGACGATCAGCCGGTCCCGCGCCCGGGTCAGCGCCACGTACAGGAGGCGGCGGTATTCCTGCTCCTGGGCCCGGCGCTCGGCGGCCCGCGCCGCCCGGGTGACGCTGTCGTAGTGCTCCCGCCGTGGCGACCAGAGCAGGATCTCGGCGCCGTCCGATGTGGTTGGCCACAGCAGCGGCGGCATCCGGGACGGCACCCGCATGGTGTCCGGCAGGATGACGATCGGCGCCTGCAGGCCTTTGGCTCCGTGCACGGTCATGATCCGCACGGCGTCGTGGGCCTCGGCCCGCTCGACATCGCGCTTGATCTCGACCGGGCTGGTCTCCAGCCAGTGCAGGAACGCCTGCAGGGATGCCGCGTGGATGCGCTCGAACACCAGCGCCTGGTCGATGAACTCGGCCAGCGGATCGTCGGCATCCCGGCCCAACCCGGCCAGCAGCCGGCGCCTGCCCCCCAGGGGCCCCAGCACCTTGGCGAAGAACTCGAACGGCGGCACCGTGTCGGCCAGCGCCAACACCTCGCCGAGCCAGTCTCGGGCCGCCGCATACGGCCCGCCGTCGCTGGCGGCCGCGTCGCGGAGCGCTGTCCACAGGGTCCCGGTGCGGCCGTACGCCAGCCGGAACAGCTGGTCCTCGTCGAGCCCGATCAGTGGGCTCTTTAGCACCGCCGCCAGCGACAGGTCGTCGCCGGGCAGCAGCACGAAGCGGGCCAGCGCCATCAGGTCCATCACCGCGAGCTGGTCGGTGAGGACCATGCGATCGACCCCCGCCACCGCCACGTCGCGCTGCTTGAACTGGCGAACCAGGGCCTCGACGAAGCCGGTGCGCCGCCGCACCAGCACCAGGATGTCCCGGGGGGCGATCGGCCGCCCCTCGGATTCCAGAAATTCTCCACCCGCGATCATGCGACGGACCCGCTCGGCGATCAACCGCGCCAGCCGGGTTTCCGGTGAATCGCCGGCGACCCGCTCCACCGGCGGCTTCCAGGCCGGGACCGCATCCTCGTCACGGGGGAGCACCGGGGGCCACAGCTCCACCGACCCGCCGTCCTTCGCCCGCCACGCCCGGTGACGGATCGGCTCGTCGTCCAGGCTGACGCCGTCGGCCGCGTCCGGGTCGGCGAACACCGCGTCCACCGCGGCCAGCACCGCCCGGGTGGATCGGAAGGACGTGTGCAGGCCCATCGGCCGCCACAGGTGGCGGGCAGCACGCACCCGTGCCGCAAATGCGTCGCGCACCTCGGCGAACAGGAACGGATTCGCACCCTGGAAGCTGAAGATGGACTGCTTGACGTCGCCGACGGCAAACACCGTGCGGGGGGCGCGCTCGATCCCTTCTCCGGCGAAGAACTCTTCGGTCAGCGCCAGCACGATGCGCCACTGCTCGAGGCTGGTGTCCTGGGCCTCGTCGATCAGAACGTGGTCGATGCCGCCATCCAGCTTGTAAAGCACCCATGGCGAGCCGCAGACGCGCAGCAACTCCGCCGTATGGTTGACCAGGTCCTCGTAGTCGAGCAGCGCCCGTGCCTGCTTGAGGTCCTGATAGGTCGCGATCACGCTGGCGCCGAGGCGCAGCAAGGCTTCCGATGCGGCGGCGGTGGTCGCCGCCCGACGCCGCAGCTCCACCGCCAGCAACCGCTCCGCCTCCGCCTCCAGGGCGGCTGCAGCCTCCGGGCAGCGGTTCGTGACCGACTGGGATACCAAGGCCTTCTTGGGACGCGGCAGGCCGGTGTCCTTGTCCTCGGTGAGCAGGGCGGACGCGTACGCCGGCAACCGGTCGGCCCGCTCGCTCTCGGTTGCGGTGAGCCACGCGGACAGGGTGCCGGCGAGCGCGCCGTCCCGCTTGCCGCCGCCGGCCAGAGCGTCTGCGGCCGCGCGGAGGCCGGGGCCGTCGAACGCGCCGTCGCGACAGGCGCGAGCGGTCACCGCCGCCGGTGTCTCGCCGGGTTCGATGCCGAGGTGGCGGCAGAGGGCGTCGGCAGCCCGGTCCACCGAGCCTTGATTGCGGATCACGTCCCGGATGCGGCTTCGCTGCCCGGCCAAGTGGCTCATCAGGGTGCGGAACTCGGCCTCGTGAACGTGGGCGGTCACGGTGGCGAGGGCGTCGGCCAAGCGCCGGTCTCCGGACTCGGCCGCCAGCAGCACCCGCTCGAAGCTGTCGGCCATCAGCTCGCCCTGGTCGCGTTCGTCCAGGACGGAAAAGTGCGGCGGCAGGCCGGCTTCGATGGGGAAACGGCCGAGGACGGACTGGCAGAATGCATGGATGGTCTGGATCCGGAGGCCGCCCGGCGCATCCAGGACCCGGGCGAACAGCCGTCGGGCGAGGCGCCGTTCCCGGTCGTCCGGGGCATGGCCGGTGATGCGGCGGAGCCGGTCGTCGAGGTCGGCGGCGTCGGCGGTATGCCAGGCCCCCAGTTCCCGGGCGATCCGCTCGTTCATCTCCGCCGCCGCCGCCCGGGTGAAGGTGAGGCAGAGGATCCGCTCCGGCCTGCTCCCGGCCAGCATCAGGGCGAGCACCCGGTCGGTCAGCACCTTGGTCTTGCCGGTGCCGGCGGAAGCCGACACCCACACCGACACGCCGGGATCGGCTGCGCCGCGCTGGGCCTCACCGGGATCGGGAAGCGCCGTATCCGGCATCGCTCAGACGCCCGAGTCGCTGACGGCGTCGGCCCACTCCCGGACCCGAGCCAAGTGCTCGTACTCGGAGAAGCGGGGTGCCTGGTTGGGGCGCGGCCGGGCGTGGTAGGGCGTGTCCGGCAGGTCGAACCGCGCCACCAGCGCCTTCAGGCCGTCGAGGGCCTGGTCCGCCAGGGGACCGGCCGAGCCGCCCAGGCGCTTGGTCGAGCCGGGCGGCTCACCGCCGGTCAGCCGCCAGTATTCCAGGACTTCGACCCTGCCCGGCGGAATCCCGGCGAAGCCGCCGTCCGCGGCGATGGCCGCCTCCAGGGGAAGCTGCGGCGCGAAACCAGCCTTGACTTCCTTTTCCGACGGCAACGCTCCGGTCTTGTAGTCCAGGATCACGAGGGAGCCGTCCGGCATCCGGTCGACCCGGTCTGCGGTTGCGGTCAACACGAACCCGCCGGCCGGTGCGTCGAACTGGAGGTGCCCGGAGACCTCGCTGGCACTGGCACGGATGCCGGGGCGGCGCGCCCGCTCCTGGTCGAGGAACCACGCGGCGATCCGCTGAAACCGGGGCCACCAGAAGGCGCGGACACCGGGGCGGGCCAAGTCATCACCCAGCACGCGGCGACCAGCGGCCAGCAGCCGATCCAGGGCGTCATCGGGCAGGGGGCCATCCACCTCCTTGACGAACATGTCGAGAGCGCGGTGCACGAAAGAGCCGTACTGCGGCGCGCCCGGGTCGGCATCCAGCGGGTCGAACTCCTGCAAGCCGAGGATGTGACGGGCATAGATCGCATAAGGATCCCGCATCCAGGTCTCGATCCGGGTGACCGAGAGCCGGCGGGGGCGGGCTTCCACCGGCGGTCGGGGCTCCGGCGGGCCCGGCCGTTCCAGCCTGGCGCCGTCGTCCAGCCGGTGCTGCCAGTCCAGCCAGACCGCCCCGGTCTCCTTCCACGTCGCGGTCGCCGCCTCGCCGAGCAGGTTTTCCATCCGGACCAGCCAGCGCGACGGAACCGTCGGTGCACCTTCGGACCGTCGCGCCCGGGTGATCACCACTTCCGGCGCACCGCACGCCTGGGTGAAGTCGTGGGCGGAGAGGCCGATGCGGCGTTCCGGCGGCGGCAGGCCGAACGCCTCCATCATCCCGCGACTGAGCCAGGGACCGGTATCCGCCAAGCGTGGCCACGAGCTCTCGTTGAGGCTGCCGAGGATGGTCACGTCGGCATGCTGGAGGCGGGCCTCCAGCGGGCCCCAGATGAACAGCCGGGGATGTCGGCCATAGCGGGGTCGGACCGCCCGGCCCGACATCAGGGCATCCAGGAACGGCAGGTATTGGCCGGCTCCGATCTTCGGCACCAGGGAGGCGACCTCGGCGAGTTCGGCGACGAAGGCCGCGAGCGCTTCGCCGGCTTCGCCGACCCATAACCGCTCCGCACCGGCGCAAGCATCGGTCGCCGCCAGCGCCTCGGCGACTGCGGTGTGGGCAGTCACCCACGCGTGCAGCGACGGTTCGGGCTCTGCCATGGTTCGCACCAGGGGCGCAATCATCTCCGCGAGCTCGCTCACCAGGCGGCGGAGCCGCGCCAGGGCCGGCGGGATGGAACGGTCCCGGTCGGCAGCGCTGCGCTCGGCGGCGGCGATAGCCGACAGCAGCCCGTCGGTTCCCGGTCCCGGCCGTGGCCCGCGCAGGATCCAGTGCTCGAGCCGGCGCACGTCGGCCCGGAATTCGGCCGGCGTCCGCCCGCCGCCGGCGAGTGGGTGCTTGAGCGCGGCCAGCAGCGGTACCGGCGCCAGCCGGGAAGCGATCATGTCCGCCAGCAGCCGGAAAAACGCACCGGGACGGGTCTGCGACAGCGGCACACCGCCCGAGTCGTCGACGCCGATGCCCCAGCGCTCCAGTTCCGACGCGACCCGCCGGGCGAGAATCCGATCGGGGGTGACCAGGGCCGCGGTCTTGTCCGGCTGTTCGAGAGTGCCGCGCATGATCAGGGCGATGCACCGCGCCTCCTCCTCCGGGGTCGGCGCATCGATTCGGGTCATCCCGCGGTAGCCGTCCGCCGCCGGGCGAGCCAACAGCTCGACCGCGGCGTCGGCCGGGCTGAGGGCCGCGGCCACCAGGTGCAGCCGCTGCCGCTTCGGTTCCGGCACAGCCGGAGCGGGCCACTCGGCGACCGCGTCCCGTCGGATGCCGAGGTGATCGAGCAGCCGGGCCATGCCGAACTGCGGGTGGCACGGGTCGATGGCGTTCCAGGTCGCCTCGTCGGCATCGCGGTCAAGACCGGGGAGCACCACCGCGCCCCGGGGCAATCGGCTCACCGTGGCCAGAAGATCCGCGGTGGCGGGAATCGATCCGGTCGATCCGGCGGCGATCACCGTCGTCTCCGGCGGGTCCGACTGCCACGCCCGGGACTGGGCCTGGAGCAGCCGGTTGCGGCGGTCGGCGGGATCGAGCGACTGTTCCTCGTGCAGGATCGCGGGCCAGTGCCGGGTCAGCACGGTGAGAAAGTCCAGGGTCTGCTGCCAGTGCGCGGCGAACCGGTCCGGCACCAGATCCTGGAGATGGGCGAAGTCGAGATTCTCGGTGTGGACCTGATCGAGCAAGCGGGCAAGCTCGGCGGCAAGCTGCACGGCAGTGTCCGGGCCGGACGCGAACCGCCCGGAGGCCAGAATCAGGCGGGTGAGGAGAAGCTGGCGGCGCATCGGGGATATCTCCGGCGGAATCGCCGCCTCGGTCGACAGTCCCAGGGCCAAGTCAAGGCTGTCAGCCAGAAGCCCGTCTTCGTCCACCTCTCCCAGGGGGGAGATGCGCGGCAGCAACGTCGGCTGCCCCTGACGCAAGCGCAGGAACGCCTCGGCCAGGGCGCGGCAGCCCCGACGGGTCGGCAGCAGCACGCGGACCGACGGCAACTCAAGCGGATCAGGCCCGATCCGCTGGAGGATCCCGGCGGCCAGCGCGTCGACGAAGGGGATTCCGGCGGGGATCGTATAAACGCGCGGGGATGGACGCGGTGGAGATGGGCCGCCGGCCGTCATGTCCGCCGGACGCCCAACTGCTGGCGGGACAGGTAGGCCTCGGCGCCGGCCAGATCCTCGGGGCTGCCGACATGGAACCACTTGCCGTCATGCAGGATGCCGTAGAGCCGTCCCGACGCGATCGCCCGGTTGTACAGTATGTTGAGAGAGAATGGCGGGTCCGGCAGGTCGACGAACAGGCGCGGATGCAGCACCTGGATGCCGGTGAACGAATAGGGGGCGACATGCGGCGGGGCGCGACGGCGGAGTCGACCGTTCGGGTCCATGGTGAAATCGCCGGTGCCATCGCTGCCGCTTGTCTCGAAGGTGGCGTGCAACAGCATCAGGGCATCCATCCGGGCGCCGTCCCAGGCCTCCGCTAGGTTCCTGAGCGCCTGACGGGGACCGTTGAGCAGCACGGCGTCGCTGTTGACGACGAAGAACGGCTCGCTGCCGAGCAGGGGCAGGGCGTGCTGGACCCCGCCGCCGGTTTCCAGCAGTTCCGGCTCTGTCGAGAGCACGATCCGCGGGGTGGTGCGGTGGGCGAGATGGCGCTCCACTTGATCGGCAAGATAGTGGACATTGACGACCACCTCCTCGACCTCGGCCTCTTCCAGCCGATCGATCGCGCGATCGAGCAGGGTGCGGCCGGCAACCGGCACCAGCGGCTTGGGCAGGCGTTCGGTGATCGGACGCATCCGGAGGCCGAGCCCGGCCGCAAGCACCATGGCGCGACGCACCTTGGCGTTGGTTGACGAACCGGCTACGGGGCCACGGTCAGGCATTGGGACGACTCGCGCAGGTTTGCCGGGAGCTGGTGATCGAACCAGTCGCGGACGCTCGCCAGGGCCGGATGCACAAGGGCCCGTTCCAAGAGCCGCCAGACCCGGGGGATGTGGCGGAGATACCGCGGCTTGCCATCACGGACGGACAGCCGGGTGAAGATGCCGATGACCTTGGCGTGTCGGGTGGCGGCGAGCACGGCGAAGGCGACCAGGAAGGCATCCCAATCAAGAGCCGGCATGGCGCGCCGGTACCGGGCGAGCATGGCGATCCGAAGCGGCTCGGCGACCTCCCGGCGGGCGTCTTCCAGCAGCGACATCAGGTCGTAGGCCGGCGGTCCGATCACCGCATCCTGGAAGTCGAGCAGGCCGCAAGCAGCGAGGCCCGACCGGTCCGACAGCCGCATCAGGTTGTCCACGTGGTAATCGCGCAAGACCAGCGTCGGCTCCTTGCTGTCGGCCAGCGGCAAGATGTTCCGCCACGCCTCGACGTAGGCATCGCGCACGGCCGCTGGGGTCGGGCGGCCCAGCACCTGCGGCATGTACCAGTCGGGGAGCAGGCAGGCCTCCGCGATCAGGCGATCGTGGTCATAAAGCGGCAGGTCGGCCAGAGCCGCCTGTTGGCGGGGGCACCGATGCAGGTCGATCAGCACATCGGTGGCAAGGGCATACAGGTCGAATGGGTCGGCGCCCTGGTCCAGCAGACGGGTAAAGGTCTGATCGCCGAGATCCTCCAGCAGCAGCAGTCCGGCCTCCGGCTCCTCCGCCAGGATGGCCGGTGCGCTGTAGCCGAGTCCGACCAGGTGACGGGCGATTGCGGCGAAGCGAACCGGATCCTCGGGTGGCGGCGCATCCATCAGCAGCGCGCGGCGGGTGCCGTCGAGCAGCCGGATATAGCGGCGGAACGAGGCATCGCCCGGCAGCGCAAACGTCTCGGCCCGGCCCCAGCCCTCGGCCTCGATGAACGTTTGCAGGCGGGTCAGACGGTCAGACAAGCCCCACCTCCCGAAGGCGCTTCTGCCATGGCTCCGACCCCTTCACGGTGGCGATGCGGTTGGTCCCGGCTCGATCGCGTTCGAAGCGGATGTCGAGACGATCCTGCGGCAGCAGGTCACCCAGCCGATCCGGCCACTCGATCAGCGATATACCGAGCGCAAGAGCCTCGTCGAACCCCAGATCCCAGGCTTCGTCGGGCCCGGTGATGCGGTACAGGTCGAAGTGATAGATGACGCAGTCGGCGGGGAACGGCAACGGGTAGGTTTGGACCAGGGTGAAGGTGGGGCTGGGGACGTCTTCGTCGCGGCCCGTGCGAGCGCGAATGAGCGCGCGGGCGAAGACTGTTTTGCCGGTGCCGAGGCCTCCCCACAGGGCGAGAACGTCCCTTCTCACCGCCAGCGGGGCGATCCGGCGGGCCAGGGTTTCAGTTGCCGCCGGGTCGGCGAGGGCGACCGTGAGCAGGTCCTGATCGAGATTCGGCAACGAATCGCCCGCGCGTCAGAATACGCCGGCCTGGGTCAGCCCGGCTTCCTCGTAGAATCGTGCGGCACCCGGGTGCAGCGGGATCGCCACGCCATCCAAGGCCGCCTCCAGCCGGATCTGGGCGGCGTTGGGATGGCCACGATCCAACACCGGGCGACTGTTGGGGTGCCAGAGGGCGTGCAGGATACGATAGACGAGCTCGGCCTCGAGCTGCTCCGAGACCACCAGCTGTGCACTGACGCTGACCGTCTCCGTCGCCGGGATGTTGCGATACTGATCGGCCGGAATGGTGTCGCGGACGAAGAACGGACTGTATGCGACGATCCGATCCGCAGCCTCCCCGGAGATTGCAACCAGCCGCAGGTCTTCGCGCTCGGCGGTGTGGGCAATGGCACCGAGCGGGAAGCCGCCGACCATGAAGAAGGCGTCGATGTCCTGCGATATCAGGAGATCGTTCGCCCTGCCCAGCTTGTAGTAAGACGGGACGACCGACTTGAGCGTCAGTCCATGCCCGGTCAGGATCAGCACCGATGCCACCAGCGTGCCGGACTCCGCCTCGCCCACGTTGACCCGCCGGCCGTGCAGATCATCGACACTGTGGATGTCGGAATCGGCACGAACCACCAGATGCACCACTTCCGGGTACAACCGGGCAAGGGCGCGAAGGGAGGTCATCGGTTCGCGGTCGGCGAAGACCCCCTTGCCGAAGTAGGCGTAGTAGGCAACGTCCGCTTGGGTCAGGGCCATTTCCAGGCGGCCCTGCTGGACGGCGAGTACGTTTTCCACGGACCCCTGGGTGGAGACCGCGGCGGCAATCAGGCCGGGTACGCCGCAGCTGCCGCCGACGGCGCAATCCCTCGAACCCGGCGGCTTGCTGATGACGCTGGCGATCAGGCCGCCGATCGGGAAATACGTACCCCCGGTTCCGCCGGTTCCGATGCGGAAGAACTGAAGGTCCTGCCCGTGGGCAGCGAGGCCTAGGAGAACGATCGACAAGGCGAAACACAGCAGCCGGAGGGGCCCAAGGACCCGCCGCACGGTTCGCCTTTCGTTGGTGCCGTGCCGGCACATCTGCGACGAGGGGACGCTTCTGCCGGTCACGCGCGCAAACCTAACCTCTCACTGGCTCGCCCACAGGATGCGTGCCGCCCATTCGACCTCTTCGATCGGCACGGAGCGGTCGTCATGCTCCGCACTGACGGACTGCAGTTCGTACCGCCTCGCCGAGCGGCGTCGCAACACCTTGGCCATGACCTCGCCGTCCCGGGTCTTCAGGACCACCCGGTCGCCGCGGCGGATGCTGGCTTGGGGCGACACGATGATGATGTCGCCGTCCCGGTACACGGGTTCCATGCTGTTGCCGCTGATCTCCAGGGCATAGGCATGAGGATCACCCACGTCGGGAAACGGGATGTCATCCCAACCCGTCCCGGTGGGATAGCCGGCATCATCGAAGTATCCTTCCCGCCCGGCTTGCGCCATGCCCAATACCGGAAACGTCCGAAGCCCCTCCGGGATCGCGCCATCGTACATGTGGGTTACCAGTTCGCCCATGGAGGCCCCGGTGGCATCCAGAATCTTGGAGATGCTCTCGGTGCTGGGCCACCTCGGCTTGCCCTCCCGGGTGATGCGCTTGCTCTTGTTGAAGGTGGTCGGATCGAGACCGGCGCGGCGGGCCAAGCCAGACGCCGAGAGCCCGTGCGCAGCCGCCAGCTTGTCGATGGAGCGCCAGATATCCGAATGGCCGAACATGGGAACAGTGTCATAGATGGGGACACGAATTGCACTAGGAAAATAGACCTAGGAGTGCCTTGACAGCGCCGCCCCGGGCCGGCACCTCGTCCCGGGGAGCGGAACTTACCTCTGCGCCCACAGCATGGACCGGAGCCGGAACGCGCCATGTTCTGGAAAGACAAGAGCGGAGTCAAGCGCCACTCAGAACAGGTCCGAGGTGTGACGTCAGGTGACGAAGCGATCGTCGTCTTCACGGATGCCACCAGTCTGACCTGCCTGCGCGTGCTCAAGCCGGGTTTTCGACATTGTTTCGTCTCCCTTCGAAGGCCGCAAGGATGGATCCTGATCGACCCGCTATCGCACAAAATCGATACGTTCATCCTTGAAGATGTTCAGACCGACCAGTTGCTCTCTTGGTGCCGAAATCACGACTGTACGGCAATCCGGACACGGGTGCGCGTCGATCATCGCCAAAGCTGGGTCCCGGTGGCGCCGTTGACTTGTGTCGAGGTGGTCAAGCGGGTGCTCGGCATCCAGCGCCGCCGGATCGTCACCCCATGGCAGCTGTTTTGTCACCTGCGCGAGCAGGGTGCCGTGCCGTCTTGACTATAGGAAGAAAGGCGTACATATAGGAACAATGAGGCGTCGGCCGGCCGATGCTCCCGAGGATCTGCAAGCTGAGGTGATCATGTCGGCACTGTCGCCCCGTTCCGTCCGTGACCGGTTTCGCCGGGCCAAGGCGCATCGCGCGCCTTGGGAGCGGATCTGGCAGGAATGTTACGAGTTCGCGCTGCCGTTGAGAGCGGGCGCCGGGGCAAGCGGGTCCCCAGGCGACCGTCGCGGCGACCGCCTGTTCGACGGCACCGCCCCCGATGCCATCGATCAGTTGGCGGCCAGCCTCCTGAGCCAGCTCACGCCGTCGTTTGCCCCCTGGTTCAGGTTGGTGCCCGGGAGCGACGTGAGCGTCGCCGACGAGCGCGACCTCGCAGGCGAGCTTGAACGCAGCACCCGGATCATGCTCGCCCATTTCGACCGCTCCAACCTCGCGACCGAGCTGCATCAGTGCCTGCTCGACCTGGTGACCGCGGGCACCGCCTCGCTTGCCTTCGAGGAGGCCAGACCGGGCGAGCCGTCGGCCTTCCACTTCGCGGCGGTACCGCTCTTCCAGGTCGCCGTCGAGGACAGTGGCACCGGCCGCGCCGACACCACGTTTCGGGTGACCGCGCTCCCGGCCGAACAGTTGGCGGAGCGGTTTCCGGCGGCGGCGGCCCGAGGGGAGGTGGCGCGGCTCGCCGATCTGGCCGAGGATCGGCGCGTCCCGGTGGTGGAAGCGGTCATCCCGGACGGGGCGGCCTGCCACTATCTCGCCTTCGTCGAGCCGGCGGGGACCGCGGCGGAGCCCATGGTCCTGGCGCAGGGGCGCTTTCGGACCTCCCCGTTCATCAACTTCCGCTGGCTCAAGGCGCCGGGTGAGGTCTACGGCCGGTCTCCGGTGATGAAGGCGCTGCCTGACATCAAGACCGCCAACAAGGTGGTGGAGCTGGTGCTGAAGAACGCATCGATCGCCGCCACCGGCATCTGGCAGGCGGACGATGACGGCGTGCTCAATCCTGCCACCATCAAGCTGGTGCCTGGCACCATCATCCCGAAAGCGGTGGGGTCCTCAGGATTGACGCCGCTGCCGGCGCCCGGCCGGTTCGATGTTTCGGAACTGGTGCTGGAACAGCTCCGCGCCCGGATCCGCAGGGCGCTGCTGGTCGACCAGCTCGGCGAGGTGCACGGCCCGCGCATGACCGCCACCGAAGTGTTGGAACGGGCGGCAGAGGTCGCCCGGATTTTCGGTGCCACCTTTGCCCGATTGCAGGCGGAGCTGCTGTTGCCGCTGCTGACCCGGGCCCACGCCATCCTGGTGCGGCGCGGGGAGATCGCCGATCTCCCGATCGATGGCCGGCTGGTGGAGGTTCACTGCCGTGCCGTC
Source organism: Rhodospirillales bacterium (assembly GCA_007694935.1). Classification (GTDB taxonomy): domain Bacteria; phylum Pseudomonadota; class Alphaproteobacteria; order Rhodospirillales; family Defluviicoccaceae; genus REEP01. Next base: position 33,072 of record REES01000094.1, on the reverse strand, counting down.
CGCGGCCCCTTCGAAGCGCAGCAGGAAGCCCAGAACACCATGCTGTGGCTGAGCTTCATTCGGGACCTGGGCCCGGAGGCACTGGCCGTGGCGGACCAGCGGGCCGCCAGCCGGTGGCTGGGCAAGGTTCTCGGCGTTCCGGCCACGCTGATGCGGACCGAGCCGGCGTCGCCGGAACCTGACGGTGCGGCCCTGGGGTGGGAGGTCATCACCGATGCCGCCGTCTGAAACCGGATGGGCGTGGCTGGATACCGCTCCGTCGCGCGCCGATGATTGCGGCGATGGGACCGCGGCCGCGCCGGACCGCCCGGCCGGCCCGGAACTGGCGCGGGCCTTCGCCCGATGCTTCCGCACCGACGACGGCGAGACCGTGCTGTGCCACCTTCGCGGTCTCACCGTCGAGCGGGCCGTCGGCCCCGACGTTTCCGATCAGGCCCTCCGGTTCCTGGAAGGCCAGCGCCAGCTCGTCAACTACGTCACCAACCTGGTGAAGCGCGGCCACGGTGGGCCGCGCGGCCGGGTGAACCCCGCAGCCCTTCGCAAGCAGGAGCAAGCCGATGTCGACTGATCGCGGTGGTTTCGACGGTCTCGATGCCGAGATGGCGACGCCCGCCGCCGGCGCCCAGCCGCCCGCGCCGGTGCGGGAGTTCGACGCCGCGCCGGAATCGGTCACCGACGCCGAGCCGGGCGGTGAAGCTCTACCCCGGGCCGCCAGACCGGAAAACGTGCCGGAGAAGTTCTGGGACCCGACCAAGGGTGAGATCAGAACCGACGCCCTGTTGAAATCATACGCCGAGCTGGAGCGCCGGCTGGGCCGACCACGAGCCGGCGATGTGCCCGGGTCGCCGGACGATTACCGGATCAATCTCGAGAGCCCCCTGCTGCACGACGATCCGGACATGCCGGCGATCAGGGGCCGGCTGCACGCGGCCGGATTCACCAACGAGCAGGCCCAGCTCGTCTACGACCTGGCCGCCGAACGGCTGGAGCCCCTGGTGGCCGAACTGGCGGCCGTCAGCGAAGCGGAACGCGAGACGGAACGTCTGGTCCAGCGGTTCGGCGGGGCGGAGCCGTGGCAGCAGGTGTCGCGACAGCTCTCGGCGTGGGGCCGGAAAGCTCTGCCGGCGCCGGTGTTTGACGCCCTCTGCACCAGTTATGAGGGTGTCGTTGCCATGCACCGGATGATGGTCAACGAGGAACCGGCCCTGGTCCAGGACGGCGCGACGATGGCGAGCCCGGTGAGCGAAGCCGGCCTCAAGGTCCTGATGCGCGATCCGCGTTACTGGCGCGACCACGACCCCGCCGTCGTGGCACAGGTACGGGAGGGCTTCCGTGCCCTGTACCCGGAGTAGCTTGTCAACCGAAGACCGGTGAACCCGGTCGAACCCCAGGGTCGGCGGTGTGCCCCGAGGTGATCGGGGTGCGACTCCGAAAGTCGGCCGACCCATCGCCCCGAGCCGGGCAACCCGGCCAGTGCCACAGGCCCGGCGGGTCCGGATCCCTGCCACCAAGCCCCACGCCCGGCGGCGACGCCACAACCGGGTCTGCGGAGCGGAGCCGCTCCCGACACACGTTCACCAGACAGGAGACCCGCAAATGTCGACGCAAGTCGAACAAGCGTTCATCAAGAACTTTGAAGCAGAGGTCCACCTTCAGTATCAGCAGATGGGATCCAAGCTGAGAAACACGGTCCGAACCAAAGAGAACATCATCGGATCGACGACGACCTTCCAGAAGGTCGGCAAGGGAATTGCCGGGACCAAGGCACGGCATGGCAAGGTTCCCGTGATGAACGTCGACCATGATGCCGTTGATTGTGTTCTCCAGGATTTCTACGCCGGCGACTGGGTCGATCGGCTCGACGAACTCAAGACCAACATCAATGAGCAGCAGGTCGTGGCCAAGGCCGGAGCCTACGCGCTCGGCCGCAAGACCGACGAGCTCATCATCGATCAGTTGGCGACGGCCGCGACCACCGTCACCGCCACCGACGGCCTGACCCGGGACAAGGTCCTGAGCGCGTTCGAGACCTTGGGCGAGAACGATGTCCCGGACGATGGTCAGCGGTTTGCCGTCGTCGGCTGGAAACAATGGAGCCAGCTGCTCACCATCCAGGAATTCGCCAACGCCGACTATGTCGGTGAAGACGCTTTGCCCTGGAAGGGAACCCAGGCGAAACGATGGCTGGGAACCCTGTGGCTCCCCCACTCCGGTTTGCCGAAGTCGGCGGAGGGCACCCGGCTCTGCTTTTGGTACCACAAGACGGCCATCGGCCACGCCATCGGCGCCGACGTCAAGACCGACATCACCTGGCACGGTGATCGCGCCGCCCACTTCATCAACAACATGATGAGCCAGGGGGCTTGCCTGATCGATGTCAACGGCATTGTTCCACTAGTGTGTCTCGAGAACTGAGGGGTGACCGAGTGATGGCCTACACTGCACGGAATCTGAGCGTCCTGGCCTATGCCAACGGGTTTACATTGTGGCATTACACGACTGCGGACCCGTCTACCATCGTCGATACGACAGGTTACTTCAACGCTGCCGCCGACATGTTGCGGGTCGGCGACATGATCCTGGCCAACGTCAACACGGCGGCCACTCCGGACGCCGGCGTCTTCGTGGTCCGCACCAACGCCGGTGGAACCGTTAACGTGTCCGACCTGACCGCCTTCGGCACCACCGACACCGATTGAGCCGGACCTCGGCGAGCGGCCTTCCCGGGCCTGGAACTCTCGGGAAGGCCGAAGCCGCGGCGGGGGCGGCGGTGGATCGGACCACGCACGTCAAGGCAGACGGCGAAGGGTGAGGGAAGATATCAGGATGGCACTGACGGCGATCGACTTGTGTTCCCGGGCGCTGGTGAAGATCGGCGCCCGCCCCATCAGTTCCTTCAGTGAAGGTACGGTGGAGGCCCAGGTGGCGGCTTCGCTGTATCCGGTGGTGCGAGACGCCCTGTTGTCGGCCCATCCGTGGAACTTTGCCACCCGGCAGCGAAGCCTCGCCAGGCTGGCCACGTCCCCGGTCGCCGATTATGCCAACGCGTTCGCCCTGCCGGCGGATTGCCTTCGCGTGATCTCGTGTGGCCGTCCGGGCCGCGGGCGTGGGCTCACCTACCGCATTGAAGGGCGGACGCTTTGCACCAACGTCGACCAAGTGGTCCTCACCTACCTGGCCGACACCGATGAGGCCATGTTTCCGCCGTTCTTCGTGGCCGCCCTGATCGCTCGGCTGGCGGCGGAATTCTGCATCCCGCTGACCGACAGCACGTCCCGATGGATCGGCCTCAGCCGGGCTGCCGATGACGAAGTGCGGCGCGCCAAGCTCGCCGATGCCCAGGAAGACACTCCCTCCCGGATCGAGAACTTCGTGCTGATCGAGGCGCGCGGCTGATGGCCCGCTTTCGCTTGACCCAGACGAACTTCGCCGGCGGCGAACTGGATCCCAGGCTGGCCGGCCGGACCGACCTGCGGGCCTATGCCTCCGGGGCGGCCCGCCTGCGCAACGTCGTGATTCATCCGGGCGGCGGCGTATCCAGGCGTCCCGGGCTCCGTCACGTGGCCGCCACCGCCGGCGACGGCCGCCTGATCGCCTTCAGCACCGCCGTCGAGCCGGCCTGCCTTCTGGTCCTCACCGACCGGCACTTGGCCATCTACCGCGAAGGGGCTCCCATCGCCAGCCTGGCGACGCCGTGGACGGAGGATCAACTCCGCCAGTTGAACTGGACCCAGGGCCGGAACGCGCTGCTGGTCGTGCATCCGGATGTTCCGCCCCATGAGATCGCCGGGGATGGAGGCGGCCACTGGCAGGTGACGCCGCAACCGTTCAAGGCGACCGCTGACGGTCGCATCCGGCAGCCCCATCGGAAGTTCACGGATGACGCGGTGACGGTGGCCGCCAGCACCACCGCGGCGGGTGCGACGGCGGTGCTGACCGCCTCCCAGCCGGTGTTCGCGGCGGCGCATGTCGGCACCCGGCTCCGCCTTCGCGATCGCGAGTTGGAGGTGGTCGGCCACCAGGGTCCGACCGCATTGACGGTCCTGATCCGCCAGCCGCTGATCGACACCCAGCCGACCCGCGAGTGGACCGAGCAGGCGTTCTCCGCGGTCCGCGGATGGCCGGTGTCGGTGACGTTTCACCAGGATCGACTGGTGATCGGCGGATCGCGCGGGCTGCCCAACCGGCTGTGGCTGTCACGAACCGGTGAGCCCTTCGATTTCGACCAGGGTACAGGCCTGGACGACCAGGCGATCGAGTTTCCTTTGTTGTCGGACCAGGGCAACGCCATTCGTGCGGTGGTCTCGGGCCGCCACCTCCAGGTGTTCACGACCGGGGCGGAATGGATGGTCACCGGCAGCCCGCTGACCCCGTCCACCGTCCAGGTGCATCGTCAGACCCGGGTCGGCTCGCCCGACGACCGCACCGTACCGCCGGCGGACGTGGATGGGGCGACGTGCTTCGTGCCGCGCCATGACGGCCAGCTTCGCGAGTTCCTCTACACCGACGTCGAGCAGGCCTATCAGGCAACCGACTTGGCCCTGGCCTCGGCCCACTTGGTTAAGCGGCCCCGGGACATGGATTACGACCCACGGCACCGGCTGCTGCACGTGGTCATGGATGATGGGACCATCGGCAGCCTGACCGCCTATCGGGCCGAGTCGATCGCCGCCTGGAGCCTCCAGGAGACCGCCGGACGGTTCCTGTCGGTCGCGGTAGTGGATGACGCGGTCTACGTTCTCATTGACCGCAGCGGCCAGGTGAGTGTCGAGGTCTTTGATCATCGCCTGAACCTGGATGCCGCGATCCGCGCCGAGAGCGACGTCCCCCAGCAAATCTGGCCGGGTCTTGATCACCTGGACGGGAGCGCGGTGACGGTTGTCGCCGACGGGGCACTCCGGGAGGACACCTGGTTGGCCGGCGGCGCCATCGAGCTGACCGAGCCGGCCGGCGTCGTCGAGGCCGGTCTGCCGTACGCCCATGTGATCACCCCGCTGCCGGTCGGCAGCCTCGGCAACGGAGTCAGCGCCGTCGGCACGTCGTTCCGGCCGACCACGCTCAGCTTCCGGCTGCATGAGACCCAGGCGTTGCGGGTGGATGTGGGCAGCGGCCCCATCGAGTTGCCGTTCCGCCAGTTCGGCCGGGATACCTTTGGTCCGCGCCCGCTTCCGTTCACCGGGGTCAGGTCCCTGAGCCTGCTTGGCTGGCGCAAGGGCGGGGCGGACCCGTTGTGGTCGATCCAACAGGCGACGCCGCTGCCGTTCACGCTGCTGTCTGCCACCATCGAAGGGATCGGCAGCGGATGAAGCCTGTCCGGCGTGACGGCAGCCGCCGTGGGGGTGTGTCGGACCACCCCTCGGGAAAAAAGCGCGCAATCGAGTACAACTATTAGTGGCATTCCACTTCAGATCAAGGGAGCCTGAGCACATGGGAGGTTTTCTACCGGTCGCGGCGGTCAGCGCCGCCCAACTCGGCCTTCAGGTCCGTGACCAGCGGCGGCTCGGCAAGGCCGCCGGTGCGGTCCGGGATCGCCAGGCCGAGAGCGAGATCGACACGATCCGCCAGCAGCAACGCATCCGGGACCGGGAACGCCGGCAGGCTCTCGCCGAAGCCTTGGCGACCCAGCGGGCGCGCTTCGCCGCCGGCGGTGTGGCCCTGGAGGGTTCGGCGCGGTCGGTGCTGGCCGGCCTTGCCGCGGAGGCCCGCCGCGAGACGGCCGATGCACAGGAGCTCGCCAACCTCAGGATCGGCCGAATCCTGGAGGAATCGGCGTGGTTGCGTCGGCGCAATCTCCTCGAATCCTCCGCCAGTCTCAGGCGCGGTGCCTTGACCCTGACGCAGCAAGGGCTTCGGCGAGTGCCGTTGCTTGATCGGTGATCCAGGGAGACATGCCGGGAGGCCTCGATGACGGACCACATCAAGATCGCCAGCGTCTTGCCGCGCATCCAGTACGTCGCTGACGGCACCACGACCGATTTCTCATTTTCGTTCGCGATCTTCCGCGAAGACAACCTCGCCGTCTTCATCAATGAAGAGCGGATCTGGTCTGGCTATGCCGTGCACGGTGCCGGAAGCAGTTCCGGCGGTCTGGTCGGCTTCGCCCAAGCACCTGCCGACGGGGCGGTGGTCACCTTGATGCGGATGCTGACCATCCAGCGCACTACGGATTTCCAGGAATCCGGGATGCTGATGGCGAAGGTGCTGAATGACGAGCTCGATGTCCTGACCGCGGCGCTGCAGGAGGTCGCTGCCGGTTTGGCACGGACCGTTCGGCTGTCGCCGACGGATCATGCCGCCCTTCTGCAGCTGCCCGAACGCCAGCTTCGCGCCGGTTGTCTGCTCGGCTTTGACGGTGAGGGCAATCTCCAAGTGGTGGCGCCCCCCCGGGGGGGGGGGGGCGCGGGGGCCGGGGGGGGGCCCCGCCCCGGGGGGGGCTGGGTTTTGCGGGTGCGGCAAATCACATTGGGGCGCGGCCGCCTGGGGGGGGCGGCGACTCGGCGACCGGGTAGGCGATCCGCCATGGGCGTGGACTCGGCGGCCATGCGCCATCGGTGATCGGCCCATCTGCGGTTCAGGGGTATCGTATGTTCACAGCGGAACTATGGCAGTTCTTTGCCCTCGTCGTCGTGCCCCTGATCGGCGTGATCTTCGGAGGAATTGTGTACTGGCTGCGGAAGCTGGATGACCGGCAGTACTATGCCGCGATGAACGGTGTGAACAAGAGCGACCTTGCCGAAGCGTTGCGTCCGCTGAACGAACGGCTGATCCGCATCGAGAACCGGATTGAGACCGGGGCGCCGCCATCGGCGCCGGTTTCGCGTTGGCGGAACCCCTGAACCGGTAGTTCGACGAACGGCGGGAGAACTGGAGATGTCGGAGCCGGCAGGCATGGGATCGTTCACCCGCGACAAGGCTGAGGTTTCTCCGTTCCGACCCATCCGTTCGGAGAGCGTGGCCGACGCTACGGCCTTGGTGATCCGGCGGCTGCCCGCGCTGATCGACCGGGCGCTCGCCGTTTACGCGACGGCGGCGCGCTTCGACACCGCCGACGAACCGCGCGCGGTCACCGCTTATCAGGCTGCGTGCCGGTCGTCACTCGATCACTTGCAGGCCCTGCTGATGTTGGCCCGGACGCTCGAGCATGCGCGACCCGACGCCAACGCCGACGCCGACCTCGACCGGCTGATCTCCGACGCCACCGCGGCCATCGCGGCGATCACCGACACGCACCCGGGCTGACGGCATTGAGGCGAGAGCGGAGTATCCGTGGTCTCGGGCTGACCGAGTTCGTCTGGATTTGGAACCGAAATCAGGGCCTGGCCACGCCGGGACTCCATGTCAGGATCGCCCGGTGGCTGGAGCGGCAATGGAGCGGCGGGCAGGGGCTGATGCTCCTGTTGGCGTTTCGCAACTCGGGAAAGTCGACGCTGGTCGGCCTGTTTTCGGCCTGGCTGCTGTTCCGCGATTCGAACCTGCGCATCCTGGTGGTGGCGGCCGACCATGCCCTGGCCGGCAAGATGGTGCGGAACGTCAAGCGGATCATCGAACGGCATCCCTGCACCGGCACACTCAGGCCGCGGCGTGCCGACCAGTGGGCGGCGGACCGTTTCACGGTACGACGGACCGCCGAGCTGCGCGACCCGTCGATGCTGGCCAAGGGCATCGGCGCCAACGTGACCGGTCTTCGGGCCGATATCGTCATCTGCGACGACGTCGAGGTGCCCAACACGTGTGACACCCTGGCCAAGCGGATCGACCTGCGTCAGCGTCTCAGGGAGCTGGATTTCGTCCTTGTGCCCGGCGGGACCCAGCTCTTCGTCGGCACCCCGCACCACCCGTTTTCGATCTACGGCTCGGAGGCGTATGCCGCGATCGGCGAGGAGGGGCCGTTCCTTTCCGGCTTCTCGCGCCTGGAGGTGCCGCTGCTTGACCCCGAGGGCAGGTCCAACTGGCCCGAGCGGTTCCCGACCGAGGCGATCACATCGTTGCGGCTGCGAGCCGGACCCGCCCGGTTCGAGAGCCAGATGATGCTGCGCCCCCGAAGTATCATCGATGGCCGGCTCGATGCGGACGCCCTGCGCCGGTACGACGGGGCCCTCGTTTATACCGAGGCGAACGGCGCCGCCCGGCTGGTGCTGGAGGAGCGGCGGCTGGTGTCGGCGTCGTGCTGGTGGGACCCGTCCTTCGGCCGGCCGGACAAGGGCGATGCCAGTGTCATCGCCGCCGTGTTCTCCGACGAAGCGGGCGACTACTGGCTGCACGCGGTGCGGTACTTGGCGCACGACCCCGCCATCGTCGACAGCGTGGACGAGGCGACCCAGCTCTGTCGTCAGGTGGTCCAGTTCCTCCGGACCTTCCACCTGCCGGCGGTCGTCGTGGAGACCAACGGCATCGGCCGCTTCCTGCCGACCCTGCTGCGCCGGGAACTGGAGCGGGCCGGTCTCCGGGCCGGTGTGATCGAGCACGTCTCGGTGCGGGCCAAGGATATCCGGATTGTCGACGCGTTCGATGCGGTGCTGGCGGCCGGGCGGCTGCATGCGCACCGAAGCGTCTTCGAATCCCGCTTTCTGGAGGAGTTGCGGGAGTGGCGGCCGGGCGGGAAATGCCGGGATGACGGATTGGATGCGGTTGCCGGGTGCCTTCTGTCGGAGCCCGTGCGGCTGCCGCGGGTATTTCCAGATGCCGCCGGCAGTCGCCCCGGAGGATGGCGTCCGGCCTCGGCCTCGTTCCGGGCGGACACCGATTTCAGCGTGTGACCTCGGCGGGCCCGGCCACCGCGGTGCCGCGGTTACGACTTCTCCAGCCACAGGCTCGATTCGTGGGCCCCCGGCAGCAGGGGCAGGCGGGCGATCACCGTGTCCCGGAGTACGGACGACAGCCGGGAGCGAACATAATGGCTTGACCACAGCACCCGGAAGCCGCCGCCCTGGATCAGGGCGGCAATGCCAAGCTGCTCGTTGTAGCCCCGCCAAGCCCACGCGGCCGGGTAGTCATCGGGCAGAAAGACGTCATGGACGTGCAGCAGCACGCCCGGCGGCAGGTCCGGAACGACCCGGTTCAGCAGGACGTCTACGTCGGTCCCCGGCATCAGCACATGGCTCGAATCGATGCTCAGGATGTCACCGGCCGACAGGATGGCGAACGCCGGGGCGCCCGCCTGCTCCAGCGGCACCTTCACCAGCTCGATGGCGAGGCCCTCCAGAGTGGCGCGCGGGGCCGGATCGATCACCCTCACCCGGGACGGAAAGCCGCCATCGGCGATGGCGCGGGCGAGGAACCGGGTGGAGTGGCCGGCGCCCACTTCCACCACCGTGGCAGGACGGATCCGTCGCACCACCGTGTAGAGGGCGGCGGCATCCAGGCGGGGAAACCAGTCCTGGGTCCATCGGGGGGCCGGCGGCGGCTCCCGGCCGAGGCCCTCCAGCTCCTCCGCGAAGTCGTCGATGCCGGCGAGCAGGTCGGCAAAGCCGGCTTCCTCCCGGCGCAGCAGCCGCTCCAGGGCAGGGTAGGCGGGCTGCGACGGCGCCCGCCTTCCGGCGTAGCGGTAGGGGATGAAGAACCCCTGCGGTCGGATGCCGAGAACGGTGGCGAGGCCCATCCGCATCCGTCGCAACCCGCGGAACCGCTTCCCGGGACTGGTCATCCGCCGCCGGCCAGCGTGTTGTGGAACATCCGCACCGCCGTCGCCAACAGGAAGAAGGCAAAGGCGAGCCGGAGGGCCCTTGGCGAAATGGCATGGGCCAGCCGGACGCCGTGGGGTGCTGCCAGCATGGTCGCCGGCACGATCGCCAGGAAGGCGAGCAGGTTGACATAGCCGACGCTGCCGGGCGGCAATCGGGGATCGTCCAGTCCGCCCAGCATGAAGCCGAGGGCGCCCGGTACGCTGATGATCAGGCCGATGGCGGCGGCGGTGCCGACCGCCCGGTGCACCGGCACGCCCATCAGGGTGAAGGCGGGAACGCTGAGGGTGCCGCCGCCGATCCCCATCACCGCCGAGACCGCACCGATGAAGGCGCCGATCGCCTGTGCCGCCGGGCCCCGGACGGGTCTCTCCGCCAGCTGGACCTCCCGGCGCCTGAGCGCCATGTCGGCCGCGACCACCAGGGCCACGCTGGCGAAGATCAACGTGAGCACAGGGCCGCCGGCGCGCACCCCGAAGGCGGCCCCGATCAGCACCCCGGCGACGATCCCGGGGGCGTAGGTGCGGAGCAGCCCGGCATCGACCGCGCCACGCCGCCGATGCGCCAGGGCAGAGACGATGGAGGTGGGGACGATGGTGGCGAGCGAGGTGCCGACCGCCAGGTGCATGCGGACGCTTTCGTCCACCCCGGCCAGGGGCAGCAGCCAGTACAGCATCGGTACGATGACGATGCCGCCGCCGACGCCGAGCAGCCCGGCGAGAACGCCCGCGACCAGGCCCGTGCCCACCGCAGCGGCGAGCAGGGCCAGCGCCACCTCCAGGTCAGCGCCGATTCCTTCGATCATGGGCCGGTCACGGACCGAACGCCGGGGTGCGGCTGCGGCCTCCGGTGTTGGTTGATCCGCACCGGTTCACGGGTTGCGATCGGACCTGAGGGCGCGAAGGTCGGCCAGGGTCGCGTCCACAAGGTGGAGCAGGTAGCCGGGCTCCCCCAGGCCGGCGACGATGTCCCGGATCACCCGGAGGCGGCTTTCGACATCGTCGAGGGTCTTGGCCGGGGTGGCGAGATAGCGCTGCTGCAGGTCGGAAGCCCGGCACTCGAGATTGCCCCTTGCGCCGGCACCCGGCGCGGTCAGCGCTTCCAGTGCCGTGGCGAGTTCCTGTTCCAGTACTGACAGGTTGCTCGCATCGTGGTTGCCGGTCATATGCTTCGTCCCCCCGCCCGGGCCATCGACTTGTGGGGCCTGCACTCGCATCGCTAAGATACCGCCGCCGGCGCCAATGGGAAGAGGCACGCCACCGATGCGCATGGAAGGTCAGCAGCGGATCGTCCGGCCGCCGGCGGTGGTGTGGGCCGCTCTCAACGATCCGGATACCCTGAAGCACTGCATTCCCGGTTGTGAAAGCCTGGAGAAGGTCAGTGACAGCGAGTTCCGGGGAGTCGCCGTGGTTCGCGTCGGGCCGGTGCAGGCGCGCTTCCGCGGCACGGTCACCCTGTCCGATGTTCATCCGCCCCATCGGTATCGGATCCGCGGCGAAGGGCAGGGGGGTGCGGCCGGCTTCGCCCGGGGCGGCGCCGACGTCCGTCTTGATCCCGAGGGCGAGGGGACGCTACTCAGCTACGTCGTGGATGCGACGGTCGGCGGCAAGCTCGCCCAGGTCGGCAGCCGGCTGGTGGACCAGGCTGCCCGCCAGTTGGCGGCAGCCTTCTTTACCCGGCTCGATGCATACCTCAGCGAACCGGCGGCACCGCCCGAGATATCCCCGGCGAAGCCGGCGACGCCGCCTGCCGCCACCCGCCTGCTGCCCGTGCCGATGTGGATCGTGCTGGCCATCGCCATCGCGGTGTTCGCCCTCTACCTGATCGGCGTGCCCTGAGGGGCACCCGCACTTACGCCTTGACCCCGGCGAAGGCGACCGGTTCGGCATCCGGATCCAACGGCCAGCGCGGCCTCGGCGCCACGTCGAGAGCGTCGGTGAGGCCGAGGCAGAGGCGCTCGATCCCGGCCCAGGCGATCATGGCGCCGTTGTCAGTGCAGAGCCGCAGCGGCGGCGCTACCAGCCGAACGCGCCGGCTGTCCGCCAGTGCCTGCAGCCGGGCGCGCAGGTACGCGTTGGCGGCGACGCCGCCCACCACCACCAGGGTGCGGGCCTCCACCATGCCGAGCGCCACCCGGGTGCGGTCGACCAGGACGTCGCCGGCCGCCGCCTGGAACGAGGCGCTGAGGTCCGCGAGATCGGTGTCGGGGAGCGGTCCCGGCGGCAGGGCATCCACCGTCTGCACCACGGCGGTCTTGAGTCCCGAGAACGAGAAGTGGCAGTCGGGCCGACCCAGCATCGGCCGCGGCAGCGGGAAACGGGCAGGATTGCCGGCGCGGGCCCAGCGTTCGACCTCCGGCCCGCCGGGATAGCCGAGCCCCATGACTTTCGCCGCCTTGTCGAACGCCTCGCCCAGGGCGTCGTCCAGGGTGGTGCCGAGCCGGCGGTATCGCCCAACCGCCTCCGCCAGCAGCAGCTGGCAGTGCCCGCCGGATACCAGCAGCACCAGGTAGGGGAAATCGATGCCCTCGGTCAGCCGGGGGGTGAGAGCGTGGGCCTCCAGGTGATTGACGGCGATGAACGGCTTGGCGTGGACCGCGGCGATCGCCTTGCCCATCATCACACCGACGATCAGGCCGCCCACCAGCCCTGGGCCGGCGGTGGCGGCGATCCCGTCGAGATCGGCGAAACCGATGCCGGCTTCGGCCATCACCTCGGCGATCAGCCCGTCCAGCACTTCCAGGTGGGCGCGGGCGGCGACCTCCGGCACCACGCCGCCGAACGGGCGGTGCGCGTCCAGCTGGGAGAACAGCCGCTCGGCCCGGATCCGTCTGTCGTCATCGACCACCGCGGCGGCGGTCTCGTCGCAACTGGTTTCGAGCCCGAGAACGATCATGCCACTGCCGATTTCCTCAACTGCCGGGCCGGAGCCCTCTTTCCCTGCCGGCAAGGCCGAGACTAGTCTCAGTCATGACGACGAACCAGAAGAAGGCCTGCCGATAACCCGATGACCGTCCGCATCCGCCTCGGGACCCGCAGGAGTCCGTTGGCCCTGGCCCAGTGTGCGCTGGCACGACAAGCGCTTGAAGATGGTGTCGCCGGCCTTGGTCAAGCCGGCGCGATCGAGGTGGTGACCATCATCACCACGGGCGACCGGATCGTCGACCGGGCGCTTGCCGATGTCGGCGGCAAGGGGCTGTTCACCAAGGAGATCGATGCGGCGCTGCTGGCAGGAGAGATCGATGCCGCCGTGCACTCGTGCAAGGACCTGCCGACGGAACTGCCGGACGGCATCATCCTGGCTGCGGTGCTGCCGCGTGAGGATCCACGGGACGTGCTGATCGCCGGCACGGTGTGCCATATCGCCGATCTGCCTCAGGGCGGAACCGTCGGTACCGCCTCGCTCCGCCGGCAGGCACAGCTGCTCGGCCGCCGCCCCGACCTCCGGGTTCGGGTCCTGCGCGGCAACGTGGCGACCCGCTTGGCCCGGGTGGAGGACGGATCCGTCGACGCCACCTTGCTAGCCCTGGCCGGATTGCGCCGGCTCGGGCTGGCCGAGCGGGCCGGTGCGGTGCTGGATGTGGAGGAGATGCTCCCGGCGGTGGGGCAGGGGGCGATCGCCATCACCTGCCGTGCGACCGATCATCCCACGCGCGCCTGCCTCGCCGCCTGCGACGATGCACTCTCCCACGCCTGCATTGCCGCCGAGCGGGCGATGCTGGCGGTGCTCGACGGGTCGTGCCGCACCCCCATCGCCGGGTTGGCGGAAGCGAATGGCGAAGGGCTCCGGCTGCGGGGCTTGGTCGCCCGCCCCGACGGCAGCGAAGTTATTGCCGATCAGCGAAGCGGCGCTCTCGGTGATGCCCTCGAACTTGGCCGCGCCCTTGGCGAAGCGCTTAAGCGCCGCGCCGGCCCCGGCTTCATGGCGGAAGACGGCTGATGCGGATCCTGATCACCCGCCCGCGGGAGGACGCGGAGCCGCTGGCTCAGGCCCTGGCGGCGTGCGGGGTGGAGTGCGTGATCGCACCCGTGCTCGACATCACGGTGCCGCCTGGACGACCGCTGTCGCTGGACGGAGTGCAGGTGCTGGTGGCGACCAGTGCCAACGGGGTTCGTGCGTTCGCGCTGAGGGACCGGCGCCGGCACCTGCCGGTCTACGCGGTGGGGCCGGCCACCGCCGAAGCGGCCCGGCGGGCCGGGTTCAGCCGGGTGACCACCGCCGGCGGCGAGGTCACCAGCCTGGCTGCCCGGATCGCGGCGGATCTCGACCCCGCGGCCGGGGCGGTGCTGCACATCGCCGGCAGCAAGCTTGCCGGTGACTTGGCGGGAGCCCTGCGAACGTCGGGGTTCAGCTACCGCCGGGCCGTGCTGTATGAAGCGCGGCGGCGGCAGACACTCCCCGCCGTGGCGCGGACGGCGTTGGGCGCGGCCGCGGTGGACGGCGTGGTATTCTATTCCCCCCGCACCGCCCGCATCTTCGCGGAGCTGACAAGCGATGCCGGTCTTGCCCCGGCCTGTGCCGGCCTGGTTGCCTTCTGCCTCAGTGCGGCGGTGGCCGATGCCGCGGCAACGCTGCCGTGGGCGCGCTTGCAGGTCGCCGCCAGACCCGACGGTGATGCCATGCTGGCGCTGATCACCGAAGCGGCGTCCTGTCGGCCCGGCCAGCATTTTGTCTCCCCACCGGGTCGGTTTCCCTGCTAGTGTTCCGGCCTTATAGCGAAACGCCATTGTGTCAAAGGGATGGGGGATGACCGAGGATCCCAGGAAGGACGAGCCCGGCGCCAAGGACGTTACGTCCGGGGGCCAAGCAGGGGGAAAGGGGACGGATCCCGGCGCCGCCGGCAAGGATGCGCCAGGTCGGTCGCCGGCTGCCGGCAGCGGCAGCAAGGCCGCCGAGCCCACGTCGTCCCAGGGGTCGACGTCACCCCCGAAGGGGCCGGGCAACTCGGGACCGGCAGTCAAGGCCGAGGCCGGCAAGCCCGGTGGCGAGTTGCCCGGGGATGCGGGCAAGCCGGCGACCAGGAACGCCGCTTCCAAGGAACCGTCGTCACCGGAAGCCGGCAAGGAGCCGGGCAAGGCTTCGGCCAAGGACTCTGGCAAGGGTACGGCACCCGCGGCCGCCGCTGGCGCCGTGTCGAGCACGGCCACGCCCAAACCGGGCGCGGAAGCAGCGAAACCGGGCGCCGATGCGGCCAAGCCGGGGGAGCCAAGTCCCCGGAAGCCGGGCGAAACCGCGCCGTCCGCCGGGCGACCGGGGGGCGCGGGCGGCAAGCCGCCGGGGGCAGCCCAGACCAAGCGGCGCGGCGGATGCCTGACCGCCCTGGTGGTCGTGATCGCCGCAATCGTGGCGGTGGGCGTCGGGGGCTATTTCACTTGGCCGCACTGGTCACCCTACGCCCAGCCCTACCTGGAGGCCGTGGTGGCCGACGACGAGCGGGAGGCGCGCCTGGCCGAGTTGGAAGAACGGATGGCGGCCCTGCAACAGACCGTGCAGCAGGAGATCCCGGATGCGGCCGCCTTGGCCGCGCTCAAGGATGAGGCCGAGGCCCTGCGGGGACAGCTCGACGCGGCACTCGGACGGGTGCAGGAGCTGGAGCAGAGCATCGTTGCCGTGCAAGAGGCGATGCCGGTGATTGATGAAGACGCCCCGGTGATCGGTCGCCTGGACCGGCGGCTGGGGCAGGTCGAAGCGGAAATGGATCAGCTCGCCCGCCTGCGGGCCCGGATCGACCAGGTCGAGGAGAAGGCGGTGGCCGCCCAGGCGGTGACGGCCGGCGCCGCTGCGGTCGCCCTGGCCCTGAATCGCCTTGACGAGGCGGTGTCCGGCCCAAGCCCGTTCCGGGACGATCTGCGGGCCGTGGCGCACGTGGTTCCGGCCACGGTGCGGGAGAGCGAAAGCTGGGCCGTGCTGGACGCGCATGCCGATCAGGGTGTTCCCTCGGTTGCCGCCTTGTACCGGCGCTACCCGGCCATGGCGGACTCGGTCAAGCAGGCGAGCCGGCTCAAGGACGACGACGGCTGGGCGGAAACCATCCTCAACCGCCTTCAGGGTCTGGTGACGGTGCGTCGCACCGGCGAAGCGGCCTTGGCGGCGGGCGGGGTGGATGCCATCCTGGAGGTGGGATGGGAACGGATGCAGGCGGGCGACCTGGCGGCGACGGTGGCGGCACTGGCCGAACTGGAAGGCCGGGCCGCCGAGGCCGCAGCCCCGTGGATCAGGGATGCCCGGGCCCGTCTCGACGCCGATCGCGCCCTGGCCCAACTGCGGCTGCAGGCGGTCTCGGCACTGGCGACGGCGGAGGGGGAGGGCTGATCCGATGCTGCGCTGGGGTCTGTTCCTGATCGTCATCGGCGTTGTTGCGCTGGTCGCCGGCTGGCTGGCGGGTCATCCCGGCGTGGTGACGCTGGAGTGGCAGGATTATCGCATCGACACCTCGGCGGCGGTGCTGCTGGCGGCGGTGCTGGTGTTCGCCGCCTTGGTGGCGCTGCTGTACCGGCTCTGGTGGTCGGTGCTGAGCGCGCCCAAGTGGGTCGGCCGGATCCGCCGTGACCGCCGCCGCCGCCACGGCTATTCGGCGCTGAGCCGGGGCTTGGTGGCAGTCGCTGCCGGCGACGCCGACACCGCCCGCCGGCAGGCACGCCGGGCGACGGAATACCTGAACGATCCGCCGCTCACCATGCTGCTGTCCGCGCAGGCGGCACAGATGGAGGGGGATGAGCAGGCCGCCAAGCGCTTCTTCGAGGCGATGCGTGACCAGCCGACGACCGAATTTCTCGGTGTGCGCGGCCTTCTTCTGCAGGCGATCAAGCGCGAGGATTGGGCGGAGGCCCTGACCCTGGCGCGGCGCGCGTACCGGCTCAATCCCCGCAGCGAGTGGGTGACGCAGACGCTCTATGATCTGCAGAAGCGGACCGGGGACTGGGGTGATGCGGCCGTTACCTTGGACGAGGCGGTCAAGATGAAGCTGATCCCGGCCAGCCAGTCCGGCCAGGAGAAGGCCAACCTCTACTATCAGCAAAGCAGGAGGGCCAAAGGGTTCGAGGCGCTGCGCTGGGCCCGCCGGGCTTACAAGGAACTGCCCGGCCACGTCCCGGCTGCGGTTCGCTGGGCGGAGATGTGCATTGCCGAGGGCCGCCATCGCAAGGCTGCCGGGGTGATCGAGGATGCCTGGCAGCGCAACCCCGCGCCGGAGCTGGTGCGGGTCTACTTCCAGGCCAAGAAGGCGGACGACGCCACCCAGAAGCTGGCCGCGGCGCGCCGACTCGCCGACTTCAAGCCGGGGCACCTGGAAAGCCGATTGGCCGTCGCCCAGGCGGCGCTCGAAGGGCAGAATTGGGGGGAGGCGCGGACCGCCCTGGAGGCGGTCGCCGACGATCAGGCGCCACCCCGGGTGTGCCGCCTGATGGCGCAACTGGAAGAAGCGGAGCACGGCGATCTGGTCCGAGCCCGGTCGTGGCTGCTGCGTGCCAGCGGCGAGACCGGTGGCGGCCTGCCCGGCGCGGCATCGGCGCCACCATCCCCGCCGCCGCCGGCGGCGGCTGCGAGCTCGTAGCTCGTACCGGCGGAAGGGGCGGGTCGGCCCGCCGAAGGTAATGGTTGTGCTGTCGCCGGCGCCGCCCCGATCCTCGTGCTACGGCGACGCCAGCCGGTAGACCGTCAGGGTGACAGTGCGCCCGCGGGAATAGTTGAGTCCGGTCACCGAGGCGAGGCTCTCCAGGGCATCGACCTGATCGCCGAGCGTGTCCCGGAATGCGCTCTCCTGGCGTTCCTCCACCACCGCAAGGGCGTCCGGCTCGGCCAGAAGATGCTCGGCCGCGACCGCACCGACGCCCAGCACGGTATCGGTGCCGAGCAGGAACACCACGCTCGGCTCCGAGAAGCCGCTGACCGCCACCGGCGGCCGCGGGGCCGGCGCCAAGTCAGCCACCACCGCATGGATGCTGCGGCTGACCCAGAGATCGCTTGCCCGGACCACGACGCCTTCCATGATCGTGACGAGTGCCACGGCACCGAGGGTCACGCCAGCCGCAAGTGCGGCCAGCGGTCGTTGCCGTCGCGCCAGGATGAACCCGGCGGCCCCGGCGCCGGCGGCCGCAGGGGCGGCCAACAGCGACCAAGCGGTAAAGCCGTCACCCAGGATCGGCGGTACCGCGATCGCCGCCACCGCCAGGATGCCGCCGACGGCGGCCCAGGCGCCGTACCAGACCACCGGCCAGCGGCGCGTGACGATGGCGCGGCCTGCCGCCACCGCAGCCAGCACCGCATACGCCGTCAGCAACGCGAGCGCGGGGTAGAGGGGCAGGACATAGTGGGGCAGCTTGGTCGGCACCAGTTCGAACACGATCCAGGCGGGAATCAGCCAAGCGAAGCAGAACCGCACCCCGGCCGCCGTCCGCTCCCCCCAGGCCGCCACCAGCGCCGGCAGTGCCAGCAGCGAGCCGGGCCAGAAGAACGCCACCATCAGCAGCGCGTAGTAGCCTGGCGGCGCGCCATGGCTTTCGTGCCCGGAGATCAGTTTGGGCAGGATGTCGCCCTCCACCGCCTCGGTGAAGAAGGCGAGGCCGCTTTCGATCGCCATGGCGCCGGCCCACGGCAGCACCACCAGCGCGGCCAGCAGCATCCCCTTCAACGGCTGGAGGGGCCTGAGCCAGCGCCAGTCGCGGTCCCAGGCGACCAGCAGCGCGGTGGTGGCCACCACGACCATGGGCAACACCGGTCCCTTGACCAGGACCCCGAGGCCGAGGCTGATCCAGAACACCGCGGCCATTCCCCCGATCCACCGTTTCGGTACGGGCAGTTCCTCCTGCCGGCGGGCGGCGACGTAGAAATGGCCGAGCGCCCCCAGCGTCGCCACGACGGTGGCCAGCAGCACCGCGTCGGTCTTGGCCTGATGCGCCTCCAGCATCAGCATCAGCGAGGAGGCTAGCAGCACGGCCCCCAGCAGCGCCGATCGCCGGTCGAGCAGGCGCGCCCCGAACGCAAATGTCAGCAGCACGGCGATCCAGGCCCCGACCGCCGACGGGATCCGGTAGGGCCAGACCTCGGTCGCGGCGGCGTCGCTGACCAGCGCGACCGTGGCCGCCTGCAGCCAATACACCGCCACCGGCTTCTTGTAGCGGGGCTCTTCCTGAAAGCGGATGTCGATGAAATCCCCGCTCTCCAGCATCTGCCGGGTAGCCTGGACATAGCGCGCTTCGTCCCGGTCGAGCACCGGAATGGCGGTGAGGCCCGGCGTATACAGGCACGCGCAGATCAGGGTCAGGATCAAGTAAGGCCGGAAGCCGGTGAGAAAGAATCGTTGCATGGATCGGGGTGACGGAACCGTCGCTGGAGGATCGGATGTGCCGGTAAGGCTTAGCGACGGTGACGGCCCGCTTCAAGTCGGCAGGATGTGCACATCCGGTTGGGGCCGAGGCGGCGCGTGGTCGTCGTCGGCAATGCCGGCGGCCTGGCGTGCCTTGAAGCGGCTCAGCCGTTCGCGTTCACTGGCAGAGCGGAGCTGGCCGCACGCCGCCATGATGTCGCGGCCCCGGGGCACCCGGATGGGGGCGGAGTACCCAGCGTCGTTGAGGATGGCGGCGAACCGGGCCGCGACATCAGGGGGGCTGTTCTCGAACGGCGCGCCGGGCCAGGCGTTGAACGGGATCAGGTTGACCTTGGCCGGAATGCCATCGAGCAGCCGGGCAAGCGCGCGGGCATCGGCCGGGGCATCATTGACGCCCTTCAACAGCACGTACTCGAAGGTGATGCGCCGGGCGTTGCTGGCCCCGGGGTAGGTCCGGCAGGCCTCCAGAAGCTCGGCAATGGGATACTTGCGATTGAGTGGAACCAGAATGTCCCGAAGCTCGTCGGTGACGGCGTGCAGGCTGACCGCCAGGTTGACGCCGAGTTCTTCCCCGACCCGGGGGATCATCGGCACCACGCCGGCGGTGGACAGGGTGATCCGCCGCCGCGATACCGCCAGCCCCTCTCCGTCCATGATGATCTTGAGGGCTTTGGCGACGGCGTCGTAGTTGAACAGCGGCTCCCCCATGCCCATGAGCACGATGTTGGAGAGCAGCCGGCCCTCCTTCGGGGTGGGCCACTCGCCGGTGGCGTCCTTGGCCACCAACATCTGGCTGATGATCTCGCCGGCCGTGAGGTTGCGTACCAGCCGTTGGGTGCCGGTATGGCAGAACTTGCAGGTCAGGGTGCAGCCCACCTGGGAGGAGACGCAGAGTGCGCCCCGGTCCTCTTCCGGGATCAGTACCGTCTCCGCCTCGTTGCCGTCGGAGAACCGCAGCAGCCACTTCCGGGAGCCGTCCCGCGAGGCCTGCTCCCGAGAGACTGCCGGCCGGTCGACGGTGAAGCGTTCGGCCAGCCGCCCCCGGAGGCTGCGGCCGAGACTGGTCATGCCGGCGAAATCGCGGGCCCCCCGGTGGTAGATCCAGTGCCAAAGCTGACGGACACGGAACGGCTGCTCGCCCAGCTCGGCCAGCGCCGCGCCGAGTTCGGTCCGGCTGAGGCCGACCAGGCTGGTGCGGGGAACTTGGGCCATCTCGTTCATGCGTGCGATCGCCGGCCGCCGTCACAGCCAGCGGCGCACCCGGGCGCTCCAGGTGCGGAACTCGTCACCGAAACGGGCCTCCAGCGCGCGATCTTCCGGCTCTATGAACCGGGTGGTGATGAGCCAGAGGAAAAGCGGCAGTACCAGGATCGGCGTCAGCGAGCCGAGCACGAAGGCGAGGCCCACCAGGGCGGTCGCCAGCCCGAGGTACATGGGATGGCGGGAATAGCGGTAGGGGCCGCCGGTCACCAGGCGGGTCGTCTCCTCGAACGGGTGGACCGTCGTGTCGTGGCGCCGAAACGTCCAGCCTGCCCATCCGGCAAGGCCGATTGCCGCCGCGAACAGTGCCAAGCCGAGCCATGTGGCGGGTGGTGATCCCCACCGAAACACCGGCACCAGGGCATGCGCCGCCACCATCAGCAGCGCGCAGCCGAACCAGTAGGTTGGAGGCAACAGCCCTGGCTCTTGAGAGCGTTCCACCGCGTGCGTCATCATCACATCTCCCTGCTTCGTCCAGGCTATCAGATGGGATGAGACGCGTCACCCGGCTGGCGACCGGGGGGGCGACCGGGGCGTCAGCCGGTGGTGGCAAGCAGGCCGGCTCGCGCCAGGTGGGGCCTCAGCTTCATGTCTTCCTTGATCACGTGGACCAGCAGCCAGTCGGCGACGAAGTCGTAGAAGCGCTCCATGTCGAAGGTGCCGGGATCGTTATGGAAGCTGAGGCGAAATTCGGTCAAGGTCTCGCAGAGGGCGCGATGCTGCTGGCGGTGACGGTCAAGATCGGGGAAACCACAGCGGCGCATCAGCGCCTCCTCCCGACCGAAGTGACCACGGGCGTATTCCACCAGCTGGCCGAGAACCGCTTCGATGGAGCCGGCATCGTCGCCGGCGAGCTTCAGGAAATGTAAACGGTTGAGGATGTCAATGAGGTGCTTATGGTCGGCGTCGATGCTTGGCTCCCCCAGACTCATGCTGGTCCGCCAGTGGAGTAGCGTCACGGGTTCCTCCCGATCCGGCCGAACGTCACGGCCCGTGTGGTTACGGATTGCTGGCATGGTATCGTTTCGCGTCTGCGAAGACCAGCCCCCGAACGGGCCGCATGGCCGCTTCCGACGCCGCGCCATCGGCAGCGTCGAGCCACGCGCGCGGCGGCGAAGGCCTCTCGGTCCAGGCCGGGCGGAGGACCCGGCCGTGCAAAGCCCTGGAAACCATGACGGGCATGGGTGATGATCTCGTGGCCAACTGCCGGGAAAGCCATGTTCGGCACGCCGCCTCGGTTTGCGATGCTCATCTGCTTCATGACACTCAAGTTGGCGTAGAAAAGTGGGTCGCCGGGATAGTTGGTTCCAAATAAATGATCAAGTGATAGTGCAGAGCGCCGTGCCTTTAGACAGAGGTTGTGCCTCTTGCCAAGTGCAACTTTTGCATGTCTTCCCCACGTTCGGCATCGGCGGCGTCCAGGTACGGATCGCCACGTTGATGAACCGGCTTGGTGCAGGCTACCGGCATGCCGTGCTGGCGCTGGACGGCTGCTACGATGCCCGCGACCGGATTGAGACGGGGGTGGACTATCAGCAGTGCGGTTCGGTCCGGCGGTCGAGTCTGATCGCCAGCGTCTTGGAGGCGCAGCAGGTTTTACGGGGGCTGCGGCCGAACCTGCTGCTCACCTACAACTGGGGTGCGATCGAATGGGCGCTGGCCAACACGCTGGCGCCGGTCTGTCCGCACATCCACCTGGAGAGCGGGTTCGGGGTCGAGGAGGCCGACGGCCAGCTGCGCCGGCGCGCCGTCATGCGCCGGCTGGCTCTGGCGCGCACCCGGCGACTGGTGGTACCGTCGCAGACCCTGGCCGACATTGCGACGCACGTCTGGAAGCTGGGTGACCGCAAGATCGTGGTCATCCCCAATGGCGTGGACACGACCCGCTTCACGGGCGAGCCCGGTGTCGCGAACCCGATGTTCCGGGCGGACCCGAGCGAGGTCGTGATCGGCACGGTGGCTCCGTTGCGTCCCGAGAAGAATCTGGCCCGGCTGCTGAGGCTGGTATCGCGGGTCGGTCGTGACCGCCCGGTGCGACTGGTGATTGCCGGCGACGGGCCGGAACGGGCGGCGCTGGCAGCCGAGGCTGCTGCTCTCGGGCTCGGGGGATGGATACGGTTTCTCGGCCACGTCGACGCGGTGGAAACCATCCTGCCGGGGTTTGATATCTTTGTCCTGATGTCGGATACCGAGCAGATGCCGAACAGTGTCTTGCAGGCGATGGCGGCGGCCCGGCCGGTGGTCGCGACGGACGTCGGGGACGTGAAGCGAATCCTGTCAACGGAAAACCGGCCGTTCGTCATCCCGAAAGACAACGAGGATCAGCTCGCCGAGGCGCTGGCGAGGCTGACCGGGGATGCAGATCTGCGCCGCCGTCTGGGCCAGCGCAACCGGGAGCATGTCCGACGGCACTACACGCTGGAGCGAATGGTCTGCGCGTATCAGGCCGTCTTCGACGAGCTGCTGCCGGAAGCCACGCGATCCAACCATGGTCGAGCACGGGGAACCGGTTGATGGACGGTGATGCCGGGCCGATCGATGCGACGGTGGGTGAGACTTCCGGACCACGCCGCGGGGACCGCACCGCACCGCTCCGCATCCTGACCTACACGACGCTGTTCCCCAACGCGGCCCAGCCGGTTCATGGCGTGTTTGTCGAGAACCGCCTGCGTCACCTGTGCGCCAGCGGGGCGGTGACGGCGCAGGTGGTGGCACCCGTACCCTGGTTTCCCAGTAGCCACCCGCGCTTCGGCGGCTACGCCACCTTTGCCAAGGTGCCCCGCGAGGAACGACGCCACGATCTCCAGGTCCGCCATCCGCGCTATCTGGTCATCCCCAAGATCGGCATGAACCTGACACCCTGGACCTTGTACCGGAGCAGCCTCGCCGCCGTCCGGGACGTACGGGCATCCGGGTTCGATTTCCAACTGATCGATGCGCACTATTTCTTCCCGGATGGTGTGGCAGCGGTGCTGCTCGGGCGCGCATCGGGCAGGCCGGTGACGATTACCGCGCGGGGCACCGACATCAACCTGATCCCGCAATTCCCGATGGCGCGCCGAATGATTCGCTGGGCAGCTGCGGCGGCCGACGGTCTGATCACCGTGTGCCAAGCGCTGAAGGACGAACTGGTATCGTTGGGTGTGCCGGCCGAGAAGGTTCGGGTCCTGCGCAACGGTGTGGATCTCGACATGTTCCGGCCGGTAGATCCTGCCGCGGTTCGGGACCGGCTCGGTCTGTCGCCGCCGGTCCTGCTGTGCGTCGGCGGTCTGATCGAACGCAAGCGCCACGATCTGGTCATTCGGGCGCTTCCTCGGCTTCCGGGAGCGACTTTGATGATTGCCGGCGAGGGGCCGCAGTCGGGGGCGCTGGAGCGGCTTGCCGTCGCCGAGGGCGTGGCGGATCGGGTACGTTTCCTGGGTGCGGTTCCGCACCAGGAACTCCGCAGCTATTACAGTGCCGCCGACGTGCTGGTTCTCGCATCCAGCCGCGAAGGCTGGGCCAACGTCTTGTTGGAAGCCATGGCGTGCGGCACGCCCGTGGTGGCAACCCGCGTATGGGGGGCGCCTGAGGTCGTTGCGGCGCCGGAGGCGGGTGCACTGGTCAACGACGCGACACCGGCGGCGATCGCCGCTGCGGTTCAAGGTCTTCTGAACGCGCCGCCGCGCCGCGAGGCGACCCGTGCCTACGCCGAAGGATTCGGCTGGGGGCCGACGACAGCCGGTCAGCTTGACCTGTTCGACTCATTGATTGCAGGCGGTCCGGCGACCGACAAGATGGATTAGCCGCCAAGATGGATTAGCATGTTGACGTGCGTGTCTAGGGTCGCCTCGACCGCCCCGTTCTCGTCCACTTTTTCCTTGGGGCACTCTGTTCCTGTCCCTCGTAGGGCAGGCGCATCTGGAGAAAGCCGGTTTGGTCCTCGGGCCTGTCGACCTTGTCATTCTTGATCGTCCAATATATGACGTACAGGACGCCAAAACATGCGCTCAACAACAGGATCCCGGTGAGCATTTTTGTTCACCTCATCGATGGGGGCGTAGGACCGTGCCGCACAATAACAAAGAACCGGTTGTTTTCGAAGATCATTTATCTCCGCACCTCATGGTCGTCATCGATACGGAGGAAGAGTTCGATTGGACTCAGCCTCTGTCGCGTGTCAACACGAACGTCGAGTCCATCTCCGCTCAGCGGTCAGCCCAGGCCCTGTTCCAGCGTTATGACATTATCCCGACGTATGTGATCGATTACCCGGTCGCCACCACGGACGCCGCCGTGCGGACCCTCAGATCCTATGCGGAGGCGGGAGAGGCTGTGATTGGAGCGCATCTGCATCCCTGGGTTACCCCACCCCATGACGAAGACGTGACGCCATGGAATTCGTATGCGGGCAATCTGCCGGCCGCCCTGGAATACGACAAACTGGCTCGGCTGACCGAGGCCATTGAGCGCAATTTCGGCGCCCGCCCCACCGCCTACAAGGCCGGCCGGTACGGTATCGGTCCGAACACGGCGGGCGCTCTGGTACGGCTCGGCTACCACGTGGACATGAGCGTGGTGCCGCGCACCAGCTTCGCCGCCGATGGCGGCCCGGATTTCTCGGCGTGGGATTTCCGCCCCTATTGGTTCGGGCCGGATCACCAGCTTCTCGAGATCCCGCTGTCCTGTGGCTACGCGGGCGCGCTCTGGCGCTACGGCAGCCGTGTCTACCGGGCCGCCGGGTCCAAGCACGGTAGCTCCGTGCACGCCCTCGGCCTGCTGGCGCGAAGCCGACTGCTGGAGCGCATCCGGCTTACGCCCGAAGGGGTTGACCTCGCGGCGCTGATCCGCGTGACCCGGTCGCTGCTGCAGCAGGGCTGCCGGGCGTTCACGCTCACCTACCACAGCCCGTCGCTGTCGCCCGGGTGCACGCCCTATGTGCGGGACCATGGTGAATTGCGGTCCTTTGTCGGTACGCTCGACCGATATTTCGACTTCTTTCTGGGGCGGCTCGGGGGCGTGGCGACGACCCCGGACGCCGTCCGTACCCTGGCCTTGCACGCACGTGGCCGCACCCGGGAACTCCTGCACACTCACGACAGCGGTTTGCCTGACGTCGGCTGAGACGAGCGCGGCACCGCATTGGAGGTCGGCGCCGCGGCGCCCGCGGGCCGCTTCCTGAACCGGCTGCCGGCGGGCCGGGTCGCCGCCATCTCGGTGGCCATCTGCCAGCGGACACGGGACAGCAGCATGAACAGAAGCCACGACCCTTGCCACATCTCCAGGGACAAGGCAGCGCCGCCGATGCCATAGATGACGAGGCTCACCTGGGCCATGCTGGCGAAATCCCAGGCCCAGCGGTACTCGGGCAGACTTCGGGCGTTGCGGCGGATCCAGAAGGAATCCAGGATCGCCAAGGTAATCAAGGCCATGAACAGGGCGAACCCGACGAACCCCATGCCGCCCAGGATCTCGAAATAGATGGAGTGGGCGGCACGGGATTCCCTCGGTTCGAGCAGGTAGGCATCGGCAATGTCCTGGCGGTAGAACACGCGAAGACCGCCACCGGTGATGGGGTTGCCCTTGGCGACCTCGGTGGCGATCACCCAGGCGTCCACCCGTCCCATGAAAGAGGCGTCTTCTTCGGCCGTCTTGATGGTCTGCATGCGTTCGTGCCAACTGTCCGGCATGAAGGTGACGCCGACGATGGCGACGGGGAGGAGTGCCGCGATGAGTACGGCGCGGTGGCGGGAACGCCACCACATCAATGCCAGCCCTGCAAACACGGCCAGGAACGCCGTGCGTGACTGGGAGCCCAGGACGCTGAAGAACACCAGCACCATGGCGGCAAGCAGGCCCAGCCGAATCCACCGGTTCTCGGTCTGGATGCGGAGGTAGTTGAGCAAGGGCAGGATGAAGGCCAGGGCGGCGCCGAGATGGTTGTTGTCGCTGATCACGGTGCCGGTTGGGCCCCACACATGATAGGCTCCGCCGCTGAGAATGGTGAAAACCCCACCCTTCACTCCAAAGTAGCCGATCGAGATGCACAGGATCCAGATCAGGGCGTGAATGCGAACCTTGCTGGTGAGCAGAATCGCGCACAGGATGACGAAGATCAGGACCCGAACGAAGCGGTCCGTCATCGGGAACGAGTGATCCGGAACCAGGGAGAAAATCTGCGATACGATCACCCAAAACGTGAAAACAACCAGGAGGATGTTGGCGGCGGTGGGCGGAAAGGTCTTCGGTTCCTTGGAGATCAGCCAAGCACCGAGGGTCACCAGCGACATGACAAAAATCAGCCGCGCACTGCCCAGCCCCCAGGTCTCCTGATGCGGCTGCATCATGTTGAGCCAGCCCCACGCATACAATCCCGCAATGGGATAGGACAGGGCGAGGAAGCCCAGGAGTCCGACAACGCCGAGAATGACCAAGGAGCGCATGGCGCGGTTTCCGCTTATGGCTTGGCGGTGGGGGCGAAGGGTCAGGGTCAGGCACCAGCCCCGGATCGCACTGTGCTGACCGGTTTACTCCGGGCGCGGCCATATCCGCATTGCGTCTGGCCCTTCCACCTCCCGATGAGCGGCCGGCACCAGTTTGGCCAGAGTGTTAGCCGGATCGCAAGGATCATCGCATACTCTGGTTGCCAAGCCGTGACCGGCGCCGCGACCGGCCCACACCTGCGCGGTGCCGTTGTCACGTTTTGACAGGAAGCGTATAAGGGAGAAGCGGGCTCGTGGTTGCAAACAGCACCAGCAGACGGGCAACGGGAATGTGCGGGGCAGGGATGCAATGCTGATCTCTCTTGCCCGGATACGAAAGGCGCTTTCGCCGCAAGCGCCAGGCAATAAGCTTCGCGACGAACTCAGCGCGGCGGCCCGGGAACAGCGCGAACGCGACCACGCGGGTGTGCCCCATGCTGATCCTGTGGCGGGGAGCGCTTCGGCGTAGGGGCCGCGCAAACCAATGCTGACAGTCGTATTTGCCACGTATAACGGCGCTGAAACGCTGCCGTTGATGCTTCCGTCCCTGACGCGGCTCGAGGCGCCAGATGGTGGATGGAAGCTGATTGCAGTCGACAATGGCAGCACCGATCAGACTAGTGAAATATTGAGCTCATACCAAGATAAACTTCCCATCAAGATTCTGAATCAACCCCAAAGAGGCAAAAACCGCGCCTTGAACACGGCCATACCGCATTTTGAGGGTGACCTCGTTGTCTTCACCGATGATGATATTATTGCTGACCCTAGGTGGCTGATTGAAATGCGTCGTGCATCCGATTCTTGCCAGGAATTTGATATTTTCGGGGGAAGCATAATACCACATTGGCCTGAACCTCCGCCGCCAAGCTGGTTATTGCAGAACATACCAACGCGAGCGGTTTATGCCCACACTGGTGACGACTTATCGGAAGGCCCCGTCAATCCAGGTCGGATAATCGGTCCCAACATGGCTGTTCGTAAGCGGGTATTTGATGCTGGCCACAGGTTTAATGACCGCGTCGGCCCCACGAAAGGCCAGTATCGGATGGGAAGTGAATCTGAATTTACGCTGCGGATTTATCGCCTTGGATACCGCCCATGGCATGTGCAGAAAAGCTTGGTTTGCCATATTATTCAATCCTACCAGTTGGATCCTCGCTGGATCCTGAAGCGAGGATATCGTTTCGGCCGCGGCATGTTTTGGATCGATTTTGACCCAAAACTGCGAACCTCAATAGAAGAATCCAGTCATGAAAGTAAAACTGTGCTTGGCCTTCCAAGGTGGATTTATCGGGCCATTGTGGAGGCTCAATTATTAGCCTTGATTTTTCGGATTCATCATGATGAGGGGCGCTTGTTGCGGGCTCGTTGGGACGTTTCTTTCTGGTCTGGGTATATTTATGAAGGTATCCTAAATCGCTCAACAGTGAAAAGTATTAAGCCTAGTCGGAGCGGTCCGTCGTCTATGAAGTAATATCCGTGCTTCCTGTGGTATTTTGAGCGTCATCTGAATAGAGTATTTGCAGGCTTTTCTTTGTATTTGCCCAAGGTAGGGCCGATTTAAGGGGCGGATGCCGCTTGCAGCTCTAAGGGGCTCAATTTGACTCCGGCCGTTACAAGGTCTTGATTGGTAGTGGCGCAGAAGGCGGCCAGGGCGCTTTTTTGGGATCAGGTCAACAGGTTGCGCCGCCGCGGTGGGTCTGGTGCCGGCGGTGCGGCGGTGTCTGGGGTGCTGGCAGATGTCGATGACCGCGCCGCATAAGGGCACGTTTGACCGACGGGCGAGGTCAGTCTATGGGAGCTTGCGGGTTATGTGGTCCTCGGGTACCGACGTAGGCATGCTATTGGCTCAGCCGTTGCTCAAGTCCGCCAAGCGAACTTGGCAGGGCAAGGCTGGTCTCGGATGGTGGCCGACTGGGAGCAGCGAGACGTTGGCCTCTTGCCCAAAGTCGCATCGTCCTCTCTACGAATTCCACGATCTTTGGCATGCGCTGATGATTTAAAATGGCCAAGCCCCCGTGGTGCCTCACCCTGTTCCCGGGAAAATTCGAATCAAATTAAAGGGTATTAGTAGAACAAGCCGGTGCTGGCGGAAGGTATAAGGCCTTGAAGATTGGTTTCACGACGTTTGCCACCGCATTTCAGCAACGAGGCGGATTAGAGGTTCAGATAAGGGCCACTCAAGCTGCATTGCGCCAGCTTGGAGTCGATGTCAATATTGTGGACTTGCCGAATGACCGACTCTCGAATTATAACATCATTCACCATTTCAGTAAAAGTCAAGAGGGATTCCGCGTCATAGAGGCGGCAAGCAAGCTCGGTTGCGCTACCGTCTTCTCGCCTCTCATACCTTTCGTGGATACCCAAATCGAGGCGCTCAAGATAAAGCTCGTATGCTACACGCTGCACAAAACACTGGGGCGTGATTTCATGACTCGGTGGGATACCTATACAGAAGGAATTAAAAAGGCGGATTTGGTGTGCGCTTTAACGAATCGAGAAAGATCTACGATAACAAGGTTGGTCCCGGAAGCAGGGCCCAAGGTACGAGTGGTGCCGAACGGAATTGGTCAAGAGTTTTTCATGGCATCCGAGATTAAGTTTGGTGAGAAATACGGGATGCGGGGTGACTTTGTTCTGTCGGCCAGCAGTATTGAGCCCAACAAGAATATCCTCCGCACAGTCCGTGCGGCCAAAGCCGAAGGCTATCGCGTTGTTCTAGTCGGTTCAATCGGGGATGAAGCCTATTACAACAGATGTCTGGTCGAGGGCGGAGACAATGTTCGATACGTAGGCGAGATGCCGTATCCATCATCACTGCTCACATCGGCCTACGCCGCCGCTGGCGCCGTAGTGCTTGCGAGCTTTTCAGAAGCCTTCGGACTGGTGCCGTTTGAAGCGCTTGCAGCCGGTACGCCGTCAATTCTGACCAATGCCAGCGGTGTGGATACGCCAACCAGCCTGCCGTGGTTCCAAAGGGTGGCTCCAGATGATGATCAAGGCCTTCGGCGGGCGATCCGCATCGCGATGGAAGCTCCCAGAGACCGGGAAAGTTGTCGCGCTCTCGTCCAGGATATGAGTTGGTCGTCAGTTTCGAAGAAGCTGCTTGGACTATATGAGGAGCTCATGCGGCGGGAGGGTGGCCGAATATAGGGCAGCGAGCGCCCGAAGATCTAGAAAATATAATTTGGTAAAATATTGCACGTTGATTTATTTCCATTCAAATGAATGTCGCTGCGCGCAGTTTGCACGTATGTCTGCAGTTCGCCGGGACGCCCTACCAGTCGTTGGTTTCTTCGTACCCAAGGCACACGACGATATCGCCGAAATTCTCCTTGAAGTACTCCTTGTGGACCGGACGAAAGTGGTTCCTCCAGTCGCCCGCGACGCCTTTGCGGTAATGGCTTTGGCGGTCTTCGACACCCAGTGCTCGACCCTGTGCTTGCTTGTCGAAACGGTTGTCGTAGACCGTGGCCAGGAGATTCCAGGATGGAACCTGCGCCGGTCCGGTCCAGCGCCGCCCTAGACCTCTCGCCACGAAGACCCTCCGCAGATGCCGGGCGGCCTCAAAAAAACCGAACTCCTGATCCGCCAGAGCGCCGAGGTGTGAAAATATCTGCAAGAGGCTTTCATAAGGGCGAACAATGACGTCTTCATATCGGAGTTCCAGTATGTCCGCATGACCGTAGTCCCACGCCGCCATGCTTGCCAGCGGCTGAACTGCGAACCCGTTTGTCGGTAGCGTCTTGCAGAATTCCATATCCGCCAACAATCCCTCATCCGGCGGAAGGGACTGAAGGCGCATCCGGTGCGACGCCAGCTCCGGCCAGTTTGCTGTGGGGTGGCTGTTCTTGTGCGAAAAATAAGACGATACGACAATGTCACGCGGATCCCGAATAAGATGAAACCCCCTGAATGAAGGGAGAAGATGGATGTAGTCGGGATCGGCGTTTCGGAACGAGAGAAAGTCGATTTGTTCCGAATCAAGTTTCTTGCGAAGGTGGGCATCAAATTCAGCAGCTGTATCTATTATTTTGTGGGATAATACGTTGATGTGAGCGACATCCGACAGTATCGATACGATCCAGCTCGTTGCCGCTTTGTGATGCCCGAAAAATACGTTTGGCCTAACACTTGTTTTGGGTTGGACCACGATTGGCTCCATTGATCGCTGGCACGGATTTGGTATTAGTCAGATGTCGATAAAGTGTATCGTATCGATCGACTGTGCTCTGCCAGGAATAACGGGCTTCGACCAACCGCCTGGCGGCCTGTCCGATCCGCTCTCGTGCGGCGCTGTCGCCCAGCAGCTGGACCACTCGCGCGGCAAAGCTCTCGGCGCTCTCGGCCACCCACAGGTGGGTTCCGTCGGTAAAGTCGATACCGGCTACGCCAGAAGGGGTGGACACGACGGCGCGACCGAGCGCCATTGCCTCGAGGACTTTGTTCTTTATGCCGGAGCCCGATATCATCGGGCAGATGACCACCTGGGCGCGGCCCACGTGCTCACGAAGGTCGTCGACGAAACCGGTGACGATGATGTCAGGGGGTGCATGAAGGGCCTGGATTTCTGGGGTGGGGTCTCGCCCGACGATGTACCAGGCTGCACTTGGCATTCGGGATTTGACGAGCGGGAAAACATTGGTTGCGAAATACAAGACGGCGTCGACATTCGGATAAAAATTCATAACCCCCGAGAAGATAATACTGCTGGATAATCCCTCGCATGCATTTGGTGTGAAATAGTGAATGTCAACGCCGTTGGGGATGGTATGGCAGTCATGCCGCTCAACAAAAAAATCCGCATCGACATCGGAAACGAAGACTGTCGTGTGGCGCTTGACAATGTGGGCTTCATGTCGCTTCAGGCGTAAACAACGCAATCGATGGCGTAGACTAAACGGCGTAGAGGTTTGTTGTTGCGCCTGAATTGATAAGGCATCACAAAGATCATAGAGGGTCGGTACGGACGCGGCGGTGAGGAACTGGTACTCATGGCGGCCCCATGCGTGGATGAGGTCGACGTGTTCTCTTTCGATGACGTCACGGATGCGGCATGATATCTCGGAAAAAAGATGGGGATCGTGGCGCACAATGCTGTGCTCCGGAGCCAGGACAAAGGCATCAATAAGCCTGGCTATCGTAGAGTTTTTCGGGTGATAGTCGATAACGTGCACCGAAGAAAAATAGGGAGACACTGTTTTGAGGAAATTTTCATCAGTGCTTTCATCAAGATAAAAAAGAATTAGCCGATGGCGCGCGCTGAGCAAGGGAAATATATTTATAAAGCGAAGGTAATCGCCATCGAAGCGGACTTGCAGTCCTCTGGCGACGACCAGAACCGTCCTCGACGTAGCCTCGCATCTGACCGGCGCTGGCACGGGCGGGGTGGGAGAATGAGCCATGGACGACATGTTGCGATCGCGCGTTGGGGTGAGGTTTACGAGGTCGCCAGAATGCGGGCAACTATGGTGCTACAATCGTTGAAAGTTCGCGAAGGCGGCGAGGGGCACGTCTGTTGCCGTTCGAACGGGGCGCGGCTGCTGTGCCCCGCTGGCCGTTGAACGGCGTGGCCGTGCCTTCGACGACGACCGTGGAAGCGAGTGGGACGGCCCGAGCCCGGTGCACCGCGGTCCGAGGGCGTCCATCGGAGTGCCGATCAGCTCAATCGAGCAGGAGCAGACAATTCTCATTGGACAGGCACTCCAGGATCCGCGACCAACGTCTGGTCCATCAGGGCGCTGGGTACCGGAAATGAGTAACACAGCGGACGCACAGGAAACCACCCTCCTTCCCCGCCTCTCCGCCATCGGGTCGCGCTACGATGCGGTGATCCTCGACCTGTGGGGGGTGGTGCATGACGGGGTGGCGGCGTATCCGTGGGCGGGGGAGACGCTCGCCCGGATGAAACAGGCGGGGCTGCGGCTCGCCGCCCTCTCCAACGCGCCGCGGCGGGTGGGGCGGGTGGTGGCCCACATGGATGCCATGGGCATCCCGACCCGGCTGCTGGATCTCGTCCATTCCTCCGGCGAGGCCACCTTCAGGGCGCTGTTGGAACCGGTGCGGCACGGTCTCGGCCCCCATGGGGTGCGGCACTGCTTCCACATCGGCATTCCCGAGGATGGCGAGCTCGCGGACGAAGCCGGCCTCCGCCGGGTCGCCGCACCGGAAGGGGCCGATGTGGTGCTGTGCACCGGCACCACCGAGCCGGGGGAAACCCTCGAGGATCACCACGCGATCCTGCACCGGTGCCTTGCCCGCGGCCTGCCCATGGTGTGCGCCAACCCGGACCTCCGGGTGATGCACGGGCCGGGCTGGAAGCTCTGCGCCGGCGCCATCGCCA
>REES01000011.1 GCA_007694935.1 Rhodospirillales bacterium | reverse complement strand
GGGGCGCGCCGATCGAGGTGCCGCCCGAGGGAAGCCCCGATGCCGAGGCGATCGCGAAAAGGGCGCCCGGGTGTGATTCCGTGCACACCTGTGCACATTTGTGCACGGTTTTCGGGCTAAGCTATTGATAAGAAAAGAAAGTGGCCTCTCCGGCCGGCAAAAGAGTCGCGAAAAACATACATTCTGGAGATTTTCCCGTTCGGATTCAATGAGTTAACCCGTGCGGGCCAGGGTCGTTCCGCCGACAGTGCCGGTCAACCCGCCATGATGGCAGAGTTCCGCCGGCCGGTCAAGGTAAATATTCCTCACCGCCCGCCATCGCGCCGGTGGTCACGGCGCCGGCGTGGAAATTCCGACGGAGTCCACCGGCCGGCTCGAAGCGAAGCACCATCCGACGCATGCGCCCGCATCCCGGCCGCACTCGACTACTTCCTACACGCCACCCCGTCATTGCGAGGCGGAGCCGAAGCAATCCATGACACGGCCGGCGCTTACAATAATTTTTCCGGACGTGGCAAAATAAATATTGCCGATACCGGACTCACTCGAATACTGGATTGCTTCGGCTCCGCCTCGCAATGACGAAAAACTCATATATTAACCATAATGTGATATCAAGTTCTGAACTCCGGGCGGATCGAAGCGACGCGCGGTCCGACAGATGTGTCTGGGGCGTGCTCGGCAACACCCGTCGGAATACGCCTGCGGCTGGTCGGCCCTACACGCTACGCGCTATGCGCTGACTTGAGCATCAAGATGCCACAATACTCAAAACGGTGATCGCTGTGTCAGGAGATAGAATGCAAGGGCAGCAGCCAGCGATGCTGTAGCGGCGATCAACCAGGACAGAATGCCAGGCCACGCCCGAGCAAAGGCGCCCGCTTTTCGTGGTGAACTGTAAATGACGACGGTCGGTAGAAAGCGCCAGTGCGCCCATACAAGCGCCAGGAGAAGTCCGACCACAATAACAGCGAATACGCCCCGTCGCCAGAGCGGCTCTACCTCAGGAAACAGCACAAGCATAGCGATGAAAATAAATTGGTTCAGGCCGAGACCATACTTCTTTATATTCGTAACCAAGGTCTGTTCGTGCCGGCGGAGTTGTCTCGCCAGGGTCTCGGCCTTTCCAATGACCCAGGACTCGTAAATGCCTTGGACAATCACATCGTTACGACCTTCGGAGTTGAGTTCGATCACCGCGAACTTGTTGATTCCGTGTGCCTCCGGCTCTTGGATAGAGAGTTTTAGGTATTGAATCTCGTCAATACTATTGGCCTCTCTTTCAAAATCCTCGAAGTAACGGGTGTTTTCTATTCCCGCAGACTTGTACGTAACGACCAGCCGGCTGACAGCAAAATCTTTTCGAATCATTTGGGCGAGCTCACGGACATCTTCCGTATACAGCTGAACTGCGCCAACAGATTGACGCGCTGTATGCAACTGCTCTGGAATTGGGACGCCGACCTGATTGCCCTGGTCTGCTAACGGTAGGTCGTGCGGAAAAAGCTCAAAGGTTCCAGCAGTGCCGAGCGAAGACTGCCATTGTCCGCGAAGATTGCCCTGCGGAGTTAGGATGGCCTTCGCCGTGATCCGGCCGCTTTCTATATCCCGCGCGGCTTGCTTGGCGTCGCCTTCCAGTTCCAGGGTGCCGCCGTCGAAGGTGCCTTTGATTTCGTAGATTACGAGCCCAAAGACGGTATCCATGAGGCGAAGCGTGCCTGCTATTCCAGCCGCCGTCGGTTCAAGGTTTACGAACAGGTTTCCGGTGTTCGTCCCGTAAACGCGGCCGGCCCACAGTTTTCCGATCTGTGCCAATGGTCCACTTGCCTCGCTTCCCCGAACTTGTCCACCAAAGAAACTACGAGCCCTACAAGATGCTTCCCCTCCGATAGGGCGACCCGCAAGACATAGTAGTGCGACGAATGTCGTTCAATGGCACAGCGCGCCATCCGCCGCCAATGGTCGCCCGGCTGTTTGTTGCCACAGTGTTGACATGACGACCGCGTCCGCGGCCCCAGAATCGAAACGCTCACCAAGTGTTTGACTTGGCGAGCGGACTTGGTTGCGGGGGCTCGCAGGCTACGATTGCTGCGATTGGTAGAGCGCGAGGCGGCCCGGGCGGCCGCTGGTCGGCATGATGTTGCACCAGAACGCGTCCAAGCATCGCTGGATTCCGGCTTGGATGCTTGCGTTGCCCGCCCTGGGGAACTAGATGCGCAGGGCATGGCGCCTCCACTTCTCCGGCTGAACGACATCGTCGTCACCTTTGGCGGCGAGCCGCTGCTCGACGGGGTCGAGATGTCCGTCGCCGAGGGCGACCGGCTGTGTCTGGTCGGGCGCAACGGCTCGGGCAAGTCGACGCTGCTCAAGGTCGCCGCGGGGCTGATCAAGCCCGACCGCGGCGAACGCTTCGTCCAGCCGGGCGCGACCATCCGATATCTGCCGCAGGAACCGAACCTTGCCGGGCACGCCACAACGCTCGCCTATGTGGAAGCCGGGCTGGCGCCCGGCGACGATGCGCACCGGGCCCGCTACCTGCTCGACCAGCTCGGCCTTGAGGGCGGGGAGGATCCCGCCACGCTCTCGGGCGGCGAGGCGCGGCGCGCCGCCCTCGCACGGGTGCTCGCGCCCAAGCCCGACATCCTGCTGCTCGACGAGCCGACCAACCATCTCGATCTCACCACCATCGAGTGGCTGGAGACGACGCTGATGGGCGGCCGCTCGGCCCTGATCACCATCAGCCACGACCGGCGGTTTCTGGAAGACCTGTCGCGCGCGACGCTGTGGATCAGCCGCGGGGTCGTCCGACGGCTCGACCGCAATTTCCGCGAGTTCGAGGACTGGCGCGACGATCTCCTCGAGAAGGAGGAGGCGGAACGCCATAAGCGCGACCGCAAGATCGCCGCCGAGACCGACTGGCTCCATTACGGCGGCGTCACCGCCCGGCGCAAGCGCAACCAGGGCAGGCTGCGGGCCCTCGAAACCTTGCGCCGGCAGCACCGCGAGGAACGCCGCGAGGCTGGCTCCGTCAAGATTACCCTCGCGCAAGCCGCAGCCTCCGGTAAGTTGGTCGCCGAAGCTGAGGGGATCAGCAAGTCGTTCGGCGGCCACCCGGTGATCTCAGAGCTGACGGTCCGCATCCTCCGCGGCGACCGGGTCGGCATCGTGGGCCCCAACGGCGCCGGTAAGACGACCCTGCTCAACCTGCTCACCGGCGCCCTTGCCCCCGATAGCGGAAGCATCCGCCTCGGCGCCAACCTCGAAGCGGTGACCCTCGATCAGCAGCGTGAAAGCCTCGATCCCGACGTGAGCCTGTGGGACGCGCTGACCGGCGGCGGCGGCGACACGGTGTTCGTCGCCGGTCGTCCGCGGCATGTCGTCGGCTACATGAAGGACTTCCTCTTTGCCCCCGAGCAGGCGCGTCAGCCCATCGGCTCGTTGTCCGGCGGCGAGCGCGGCCGGTTGATGCTGGCGCGCGCGCTGGCTCGCCCGTCCAATCTCCTGGTCCTCGACGAGCCGACCAACGAT